>CAYYKV010000006.1:0-42411 GCA_964468605.1 uncultured Occallatibacter sp.
TTTGAGCCCAAAATGAACGCAACTGAGCGGGGCGACCGGCGCGCCCGTTGGCAGCGAGCCGTCGAGCGCGCCAAGGCCTGGACTGCGTAGGAGTCTCGACCGCGGTGTACTCTCAATGAAACCGGCTGCGAATCTGTGTTGATGCCAATTTGTTCCGATCCAGGTTTGTTTTGAGAATCGAATAGGAGCTTCAGCGCGGTGAATCTGTTTCGAGGCTTACGTCCGTTCCAGCGCGCGGGCGCTTTACGCGATGCGCTCGCCGGCGTCGCGATGGCGGCCATGGACATCCCGCAGGTACTGGGCTACAGCAAGATCGCGGGAATGCCTGTGGTGACGGGGCTATATTCGCTGCTGCTACCGCTGGTGGCGTTTGCGGCGTTTGGTTCATCGCGCTACCTCGTGGTCGCGGCAGACTCGGCGACCGCTGCAATCTTTGCCGATGGTGTGTCGGGCACGGCGACTCCGGCCGGGGCGAAATATATCGCCCTCGCGTGCATTGTCGCTCTGCTGACCGCGGTGATTCTGCTGCTGGCTCGGCTGCTTCGGCTGGGGTTTATCGCCGATTTTCTTTCGCGCACGGTCCTTGTGGGCTTTCTTACCGGCGTGGGGATTCAAGTGGGAATCTCCGTGCTGAGCGAGATGTTTGGCGTCCTGGTGGATTCTCACCGGCCGGTGGTGCAACTTTACGAAGTCATTCGCGGATTGCCGCAGGCAAGTCTGCCCACGGTTGCATTGTCGGTTTCAGTGCTCGCGTTTGTTTTGCTGTTGCGGCGCTTCGCTCCAAAAGTGCCGGGAGCGCTGGTGGCTGTTGTGGCCGCGATTGCGGCAAGCGCGGCGTGGAATTTCGCGGGTCACGGGATTGCGACGATTGGCCCGGTGGCCGCCGGTTTGCCCCACCTGGGATTGATGGCGCTGCTCAGCCTGCGTGAAATGGACCGTAAGGAAGTGGAGCTCCTGATCACGGTGTCAGCCTCGTGCGCCGTGATGATTCTTACGCAGAGCGCTGCAACCGCGCGGATTTATGCGGCGAAGCATTACGAGAAGGTGGACGAGAATATCGATCTGTATGGGCTTTCCGCTGCGAATGCCGCGGCGGCGCTCAGCGGCGGTTTTGTGGTGAATGGCAGCCCCACTCAGACCGCGATGATGGAAGACGCCGGCGGCAAGAGTCAGATGGCGCAGGTGTCGACGGCAGTGGTGGTGTGCTTGGTGCTGTTGTTTCTAACCGGGCCTCTCCAGCATCTGCCCACTTGCGTGCTGGGCGTGCTGGTGTTCCTGGTCGCGTTGCGGCTCATCGATATCAAAGAGCTCCGGAACATCCTGGGCGAGAGCCCGCAGGAATTCGGGCTGGCCGTGATGACCGCGGTGGTTGTGGTTCTGGTGGGAGTGGAAGAGGGGATCGTGCTCGCCATGCTGGTCTCGCTGGCGCGCGTCGTCCGGCACGATTATCACCCGCATAGCGGCGTCCTGCAACTAAACCCAGACGGAAGCTGGAATCTCGTGCCGGCCGCGCCGTATGTGGTCACCGAGCCCGGCCTGGTCCTCTACCGGTTTGGCGCGGAGCTCTTTTATGCCAATGCCGGGCGATTCCTTGAAGAGATTACGCAAGTGGTGCAGCCCATGCCCTCAGCCGTGAAGTGGGTAGTCGTCGACGCGGAGGCCATGACGCACCTAGACTACACGGCTGCCCGGATCGTCCAAGGGCTGAAGAAGAGTCTCACTGAGGCTGGAGTGGAGCTTGGATTTGCGCGCGTGCCATGGGATCTGAAATCCGACCTCGATCGGCATCACGTAACGGAAGCGATCGGGCCAGATCGGTTTTTCAACAAGCTGCACGAAGCGATTGCGGCGTTTGAAGCGTCGGCGAAGCCGCCGGAAGCCTGAAGGCGATTTTAGGATTCTCCCGATGAGGCGTGAGGTTAGCTCCGGCCTCGCGGATGCTCCAACGGCGGCTCTCAGCCGATCTCCTCACTCCAGCTTTCCAGTGTCTTTTTGAACTCAAGCATGAACTTGCCGCCGTCGGCGCCGTCGATGAGGCGGTGATCGAAACCGAGGCAGAAGTACTGCATCGACCGGATCGCAATCGAGTCATTGCCCTCGGCGTCGGTCATCGCAGCCGGTTCTTTGCGCAATCCGCCGACAGCTAAGATCGCCGACTCGGGCTGGTTGATGATCGGCATGCCGTACTCGCCGCCGAACGCTCCGGAGTTCGTGAGCGTGAAGGTCGATCCGCCGACTTCATCGGGCGAAAGTTTCTTCGACCGGGCGCGCAGAGCTAGATCGGCGATGGAGCGAGCGAGATCGGCAAACGTGCGCTGCTCCGCGTGCCGAATGACGGGCACGATGAGGCCCCAGTCGAGGGCCACGGCGATTCCCAGGTCAATTGACCGGTGATAGCGGATAGCGAGGCCTTGGTCCGCATTCTCAGACGAGGCCCCGTTTTCAAGCGAAGCATTGACGATGGGGCAGCGGCGCAGCGCGGCAACGGCTGCGGCGGCGATAAAGGGCATGAAGGTGAGCTTGACGTGGTGGCGATGGTCGAAGGTCGCCTTGCGCTGCTCGCGCAGGCGCGCGACGCGCGTCATGTCGACTTTGTAGACGGTGTAAACGTGAGGGCTGACGCGCACGCTCTCGAGCATGCGCTCGGCAATAATGGCCCTCATGCGGGTCAGTGGCACGGGATCGGCCGGAAGCGTTGCGAGATCGGGCGCCACCTGCGGCACCTGCGGTGCGGCAGCCTTTTGGACGGATGTCTGCGCGGCGGCCGGAGAGCTGGCAGCTCGCAGAACATCGTCTTTGGAGATGCGGCCCTCGGATCCCGTGCCCGCAATGCGGCTGAGCTCGACGCCGTGCTCCTTGGCAATGCGCCGGGCCAGCGGCGACGAGCGGATGCGGCGACCTGCCGCCACTGAAAGAGCGGGGACCGCCGGTGCGCCGCTAACGGCAGCAGGCGCCTTTGGCGCAACAACCTTCGTGGCAGCCGCGGGAGCGGCGACCTTTGAGCCGGCTTCGCCAATCACCGCGACGACAGTATTGACCTCGACGGTGGCCCCTTCGGGGAAGCGGATTTCAGTAAGCACGCCGGCAACAGGCGAGGGAATCTCGGCGTCGACCTTGTCGGTAGAGATCTCGAAGAGCGGCTCGTCGATCGCGACGGTGTCTCCGACAGCCTTCAGCCATTTGGTGATCGTGCCCTCGAAGATCGACTCGCCCATCTGGGGCATGATGATTTCAGTGGTCATGCATCCCTCTGTTCGTCGCGCGCAGCGGCTCCTGCCGGATTATAAATTGCGGATGCTCTAAAAAAGTTGACCAGCGGGCTCAGGCCAGGATCGGCCGGTCTTTGCTGCGGCGCAAGCGCTCGATCTCCGGCGGAATCTCGAGCGGCGTGTCTTGAGCCGGAAAATCAGAAGCCGCACTCTCACGAGTTGACGATTCGGGCCTGGCGTCGACGAGCACGCGAAGGGCCGCGAGGCTGTCAACCAACTCGACCGGCTCATTGAAGACCAAACCAAATTGCCTTGCCGCCATTTGCGCGATGGATTCAAGGCTGGGCAGGCTTTTCGGGTCCGCGACTTCTCTTTCCAGGCTCGTGACCGGCCGGTCCGTGATGCCGCAGGGGTTGATGAGAGCGAAGCCGCGCAGATCGGTGGTGATATTGAAGGCGAATCCGTGCGAAGTGACGCCGCGGGCGACGTGAATGCCGATGGCGGCAATCTTCCTTTCCCCTTTGGGCTGATCTTTGGCCATCGTTCCACAGCTCTCGTCCAAAGCTCCGCCGTGCGCGGCACACCAGACGCCGGTGAGGCCGCAGATGCGTCCGGTAGCGACGCCAAACTCGCCGCAAAGTCGGATGAGAGCTTCTTCCATCAAGCGGACAAAATCGACGGGCCCGAGGCGATTGTGTCCGCTGGGATTGCGCAGGCTGCGTAGATCGAAGATGGGGTAGCCGATCAGCTGGCCCGGACCGTGGTAAGTGACGTCGCCGCCGCGATTGATCTCGTGGAGAGTGACGCCGCGCCGCGCCAAAAGCTCGTCGGTCGCAAGAATGTTCGATCGTTTCGCGTTGCGGCCGAGGGTGAGCACTGGCGGATGCTCAAGCAGCAGGAGCACGTTGCCGATGCGGCCTGCCATGCGCAGCGCAACCAGCTCTTGCTGCAGGCGAAGCGCCTCGCCGTAGTCCACGCGGCCGAGATAGAGGTACTGGATCATCGCTACCTGCGATTGTAGCGAGGCACGCGATCGTGAGCCAGCTTACGCTGGACCTGCGGCGCGGGGCGGACAGACGATCTCAATTACCAACGCGCTGCTGCAACAGGGGTAGAAATACTGAGCGCACCGGCCACGCCGTGAGGAACCACAGGACAGCAACGACGGCCCCAATAGCGATCATGCTGGGTGCCATGAGAATTTGTGTGAGTAAGATGTTGACGATGATGGGGCCCAGGACAACCAGGGCCAGCGGCACATAGCGATGAATCAGCAACAGGATGGCCGGCACAACCTCAAGGAATGCGACGACATAGAGGTAGCGTGAGGCGATGAGCACCCCGAAGAACTGGCCGATGTAGCCAGGCGGGATTGGGCCTGTATGGATGAAGTTCAGATAGTGATTCATGCCGAATACAAGGAAGATGAGCGCGAGCAGATAGCGGGCTATGAGAGAGACGATTTTCATGAGCTTCTCCAGAGTCTGAGTTGAGACGAAATCGCGCCGCAAAGGCGGATTCCCGAAGGCGGGAAAGGGTCACTGCCCCGCCAAGAATAGATGGCAGTGGGCCGCGGGGCGATGCATTAGATTTATCCGGCGCGCGGCACTTGAGGCGCGCGGCGAGGCAGGGTATTTCCAAATTCGCCGCAGCGCCCTACTTCGACGGATCGACCAGGGCCTGATCGACCAGCGCATGGACGCGATAGAGCAGATGGTGATTGTCCGGGCTGGTGCGGCGCTGGATCATGCCCACGAAGACGATGTCGTTGGCGGGGTCAGCCCAGAACCAGGTTCCCGCGGCGCCATCCCAGAAGAATGTGCCTTTGCCGTCGGAGAGATCGGCCAGCGGCGGATCGAATACCACTGCGCAGTTGTAGCCATAGCCGAAGCCGGGACGCATGATGTGCTGGCCGATTCCGAATTGGCCTGTGAGAAGCGCGGCGGACAGGTGGTTTGAGGTCATCAGCTTGACGGTACCCGGCGCCAGAATTCGTGTTTCGCCGCGCGCGTCGCCCAGCTCGCCCCCATTCAGGAGCATCTGCGCGAAGCGGTAGTAATCCTCGGCAGTCGAGACAAGGCCGCCGCCGCCCGAGGGATTCGTGGGCTCGGCGGGATAGTCGTCGGGGATGCCATTCGTGGTGGCTTCGGCCACGAGCTGGCCATCGGTCTCGTGGTAGCCGGCGGCAAATCGAGCTCGCTTTTCGGCAGGCACAAAGAAGCCCGCGTCGCTCATGCCCAGCGGCGCGAAGATATGGTCGCGCATAAAGTCGGGGAGCGACTGGCCGGAGAGCTTCTCCACAATGTAGCCCTGGATGTCCATCGACGGGCTGTATACCCAGCGCGTGCCGGGCTGATACAGCAGCGGAACCTTTGCCAGCAGGTCGATCCGCTCCTGAAGGTTCTTCGCATGATCCAGGTTCAGGTCGTGGACCATCTTGTCGACAGGCGTGTCGGCGTTGCCGTAGGTGAAACCGGCGGTGTGCGTCATCAGCTCATGCATCGTCGGCGCGTGGTCGGGGTCGGCGAGGAGCATCTTGCCGTTGGCGTCGAACCCGATGAAGACCTTGAGGTGCGCAAACTCGGGGATGTACTTCGAGATTGGATCGGAGGGCAGCCACTTGCCCTCTTCGTAAAGGATCATCATCGCCACGCCGGTCACGGGCTTGGTCATGGAGTAGTCGCGGAAGATGGTGTCCTTGGTCATCGGGGTCGCCGCAGCCATATCGCGCATGCCGTAGGTGCGGTAGTCCACGATCTTGCCGTGGCGCGCGAGCAGAGTGATGGCGCCGGCGAGATGCTTCTGGTCGACTTCTTCCTGGATAGCTGCGTGGAGCCGCTCCAACCGCTCGGAAGAAAAGCCCACGGACTCGGGCTTGACAGGGGTCATGTCGATGGCAGGCGGAGTGGGTTGCTGGGTACGCCCGGCAAAGGATCCGGCGGTGAATGAAAATGCGATAAGAGCGGATGCGATGGGGAGTGATGCGGCCATTCTCATGGGAATCCATTGGGGCGATGAGTCTGCTGGCTGAATCGTCCGGCAATCTTTATAGCAGATGGAGTGGACGCCGTTCCGGTGGACCGAGGTAACCGTGAACGGAAACCCGTTTCGGGGTACACTAAAGGCTGGCAGGAGGACCGGGCGGTCGCTGCCGGAAGTCCTTGCGCAAGCAGGGGTTGCCGGGAGAGGAAAGTCCGAACTCCGCAGGGCAGTGTGCCGGATAACGTCCGGGACGCGGGCTTCAAAGCCCGTGGACGGCTAGTGCCACAGAAAACATACCGCCGGTTGTTCGTGCTTCGGCACGGACGATTGGCCCGAAGGGCGTTTGCCTGGACGGCCAGTCCTGGTAAGGGTGAAAAGGTGCGGTAAGAGCGCACCGCTCCGGCAGTAATGCCGGAGGCAGGGTAAACCCCACACGGAGCAAGACCAAATAGGGAGGGAAACCGGGGCCAGGAGCCAGGCGCCGGTTGCGCATCGGCCCGATGCGGCAAGGCGGCTCTATGGTTCGCCGAAACCTCCGGGTAGGTCGCTGATGAGCGTCCGCGGTAACGCGGCGCCTAGAGGAATGACCGCATGAGGGCCTGTTCACGATTCGTGGGCTGGTCCGGAACAGAATTCGGCTTATAGGTCCTTTTGCCGAATACGACAGCCCCGGTTGGGTATACGCCCGGCCGGGGCTGACCATTTTAAGCGGCGTCTTCTCAGCTGTCAGGCGGATTTCCCGAGCGCGGCCTCAGCGAACTGATGGGCTTCGGTGATTCTTTCGGAGTATTGGCGAATCTTTTCGTAAACCCCGATCACCGTTTGGTCAACACAGATGCAGTAGACCCGAAGATCCCCATCTTTCGGGCTCGCGGGCGAGACGGGCGCAACGTTGAACATTTTGCGAGCGCTCTCAAGCAGGTCTTGGTGAACCGGGCGTCCGTCCGGCCTGTGGCCCTTAGCGCTCTGAAGGGCAGAATTGAGAACTGCCTTAGCCTCTTTCGCGCTGCACGTGTGTTCCCAGACGTCCCAGGCACCTTTCCTGAATTCTTCTGCAAATACGATAACTCTCATCGGCATCCACTCCACAAATCGAAAGACAAGGCAGCGCCGCAGCGGCTCACCAAAAATCCATTGATTTTCTTTGGGGGGCCCGTCCACCTATCGGCTCGCCTATGAACGCCAGCATGCCTTGCAAGGTTTCAGTACCAGGAAACAAACGCTCGGGAGAAAACCCTTGTTCGTACCGAGTCTAGAGCACCCATTGTGATGCATCAATGCGACAAAAGGGTTATCCGATCGCTCCGAAAGGCTCACAAACTGGCCTGGATTCAGCTTGATGAAGGGGCCTCTCCAGCTCCGCTGCTAGCATCAGTCTTATGTTGCGTGTGAAGCTATTGGAGGCGGGTGCGCGGGCGCCTGTTGTGGCGCATCCCGGCGAGGACCTGGGATATGACCTGTTTGCGCTGGAGGGCATCACCCTGGCGCCTGGGGCGACGGCGAAGGTGCGCACAGGAATTGCAGTGGAAGCGCGCGATCCGCGGACCGGCGCGCCCCTGGGCCTGCTGGTGCGCGACCGCTCGTCGATGGCGGCGCGAGGAGTCGCTACAACCGGCGGCGTGATCGATGCCGGCTACCGCGGTGAGATTTTGGTGGTCATAACCAACCTCGGCGATGCGGCCGTCGAATTACAAGCGGGCGAAAAGATCGCGCAAATGGTTCCAGTCCCTGTCCTCACAGGTCTCGTCCAGGAGGTTGAAAGCCTGGAAGACTCATTGCGTGCGGAAAAGGGATTCGGCAGCTCCGGGCGGTGAAAGTAGCTGGGACAAAGCGATGCTGGGAAGGCATGATTCATCCGGAATGAGCGAGGATGCCAAATGATAACGATTCTTGGCGCAGGCGGTGCGATCGGCAACGAATTGGCCAGTTTGTTGGCAGCGCGCAAACTTCCATTTCGGCTCGTGGGCCGAAATCCCGTCTCGAAGCCCGGCGCAGCGGAGTTGGTTTCAGCCGACCTCTCTGACAGGGATCAGACCGAGCGGGCCGTTGCAGGCTCGAGCGTCGTCATTCTCCTCGCGGGCTTGAAATACGACCACAAAGTCTGGGCGCAACTGTGGCCTCGCATCATGGCCAACACGATTGAGGCTTGCAAGCGAGCGAACGCGCGGCTGATCTTCTTTGACAATGTGTATATGTACGGCAAGGTCGCCGGCGCGATGACGGAAGAGACCCCGTTCAATCCTGGCAGCAAAAAGGGAGAGATCCGGGCGAAAATTGCGTCCACCCTCATCAAGGAATGGCAGTCCGGCAGCTTGACCGCCATGATCGCCCGCGCAGCGGACTTCTACGGGCCGGCCGCCAAAACCGGCATCCCGAATGCAATGGTGTTTGAGCCGATGAGCAGGAAGCAGAAGGCCATGTGTCTTGTGAACGATTCCCTTGCGCACTCCTACACCTATACGCCGGATGCGGCCGAGGCGCTGATGACTCTGGCTGAAGCGGAATCGGCCTGGAATCAGACCTGGCATCTGCCAACGGCGCCGAATCCCCCGACGGGCAAAGAGTTCATTACTCAGGCCGCGCAGGCAATGAGGGTGGCGCCGAAATACCGCGTGCTGCGCCCATTCATGGTTCGCATCTTTGGATGGTTCGATCCAGTGGTCGGCGAGATTTATGAAATGCTCTACCAGAATGATTCTCCGTATCTGTTTGATTCGTCGAAGTACGCGCGAGCCTTTGGATTCGTGGGTACGCCCTATGCCGAAGGGATTCAAGCCACTGCGTCCGGTTACCGAAGCGCCGTTTGACGAGTGTCTTCCCTCGACCGGCCCCAAAACACGGCGGATAAACGAAGAATCGGCGCAAAGCTCAGTTGCAGGCTTGCCGCCGTCGGAACCCCGAATCGATCCCCTGCGTATCATGACAGCAGATCATGCCACTTCGAGAGGGCTTTAAACTCGCGTTGCAATCGCTGTGGGGCAACAAGATGCGCACCATCCTGACGCTGATTGGCGTGGTGATGGGCGTGGCGTCGGTCATCATGGTGATAACGCTGGTGAACGGTGCCAACCGCTACGTCGCCACCAAGCTGTCAGGCTACGGCGCCGACGTGTTTCAGGTGTCGCGGATGCCGAGCGTGATCTTCAGCGCCCAGGATTACTTTCGCTACCAGAGGCGCAGGATCGTTCGCATTGAGGACTACCGGGCGATCCTTGACGATTGCACGGATTGCAGCGAAATGGGCGCGGCGCTGGATAAATCTACGAACGTCTTTTACAACGGCCACTCCAGCGACAATACCGATGTGCGCGGATACACCTGGACGATGCTGGCGCTCAACAACATCAACATCGCGATCGGTCGCGGGTTTACGCCGTCCGACGAAGAGCACGCCACGCACGATGCGATCGTGGGCTACGACATTGTGGACAACATTCTGGGCCCGGGCGATCCGCTCGGCAAAGAGATTCGCGTCGATGGCATTCCCTACACGATTGTGGGCGTGGGGGAGCGCCAGGGAAACACGCTGGGCCAATCGCAGGACAACTGGGTTGCCGTCCCCATCACCACCTATCAGCAGACCTACGGCTACAACGATTCGGTGGACATTTTTGCGCGCGTAAGCGGCGGCGCACCAATGATGGAACGAGCCGAGGATCAGGTGCGCGTGCTGATGCGGACGCGGCGGCATGATGCGCCGGGGTCACCCGACGACTTCGAGATTGAGACCAACGATACCTTCCTCGATATCTGGAGGCAGATCAGCTCACTCTTCGCCAGCGTGGTGCTGGGGCTGGCATCGATCTCGCTGGTGGTGGGAGGCGTCGTGATTATGAACATCATGCTTGTGAGCGTCACGGAACGGACGCGCGAGATTGGCGTCCGCAAGGCTCTGGGCGCCAAACAGCGCGATGTGCTGATGCAATTCCTCATTGAGAGCGCGACCATGGCAGTGACCGGCGGAGCCATCGGCGTCCTTTGCGGAATTCTGGTGGGCAAGCTGATCACCATTGTCATTGGATTCCCAACCAATGCGCCATTGTGGGCAATCTTTCTGGGCCTGTTTCTCGCCGGCTCGGTGGGCATCTTCTTCGGCGTTTATCCCGCCAGCAAGGCGGCCAAGCTCGACCCTGTAGTGGCGCTGCGCGCAGAACTGTGAGACTCGGCGATGGCTAGAACCGGCCAAACCGGCGAATCCGTAAAGATGGCGCTGGACACGTTGCGGACCAACAAGCTGCGCTCTGGTCTGACGATTTTGGGCATCGTGATCGGCGTCTCCACCGTCATCGCGATTTCGTCAGTCGTGAATGGCATCGATAACCGTGTCTCGGGTTTTATCAACTCGCTGGGATCGAACGTCTTTTGGATTGGGCGCTTGCCGATCATTAATGTGCGCCCAACGGCCGAGATGCTTGCGCGCAGGATGCTGACCGTCGATGACGCAAGAGCATTGCGCGAGTTGCCGCACGTGATTACAACAGACGCCGAGGGCGCCTCCATCAAGAGCTTCCAGGTAGGCGACGTCAGCGCTCGATACGGAGGCAAAAAGGTCTCCGGCTCGATTCTGGCAGGCGATTTTCCCGAAGTGATGGATGTGACCGAGCTGATTTTGCTTGAAGGCCGCATGTTTACCGACGCCGAAGATGCACGCGCCGCGCATGTCGTGGTGCTCGGCCACGACACCTGGCAGGAGCTCTTCGGCGACCAGCCGGCGGTGGGCAAAGAGATAGCCATCGAGTCGGGGCTCTACACCGTGATTGGTGTTCTGGATAAACGCAAGCAGCCCTTCGGCAGCGGCAAGAATCCGCGCGACAACATCATTCTGTTCCCCTTCGGAACATTCCATAACCTGCATCCGGAGATCACGGATCTGACGATCATCGTGAAGTACGACAGCCCGAAGAACAAGGACCTCGTTGAAGAGGAGATCCGCGAATTGCTGCGCATCCGGCGAAAAGTGCGCGTCGATAAGCCGGATGATTTTGAGATCTTCGGGCCTGACTCTCTCACCCGGCTGTGGGGTCAACTCACCGACGGGCTGGTTGTCTTTATGATTGCCGTCTCCAGCGTAGGGTTGATGGTGGGCGGGGTGGGCGTGATGAACATCATGCTGGTGAGCGTGACCGAAAGAACACGTGAGATCGGAGTGCGTAAAGCGATCGGCGCGACCAAGCGAACCATCCTCACGCAATTTACAGTGGAAGCCGTGACATTGTGCTCGGTTGGCGGCGTCATGGGGATTCTGCTTGGCGCCATCATCACCTGGATTGTGTATTTTCTTCCCATCGGATTGCCGGCCACGGTTTCAACAACGTGGGTGCTGGTCGGCTTCGGCGCTTCCTGCGCGATCGGGCTCCTGTTTGGCATTTATCCGGCGTGGAAAGCAGCAAATCTGGACCCGATTGAAGCGCTGAGATACGAGTGAAGCAGGCGTCAGGTGCAAGCCTCATCCCGGTGCGACCAGATCTGACCCCTGAAACCTGACCCCCGCAAACTGCTTTGGTGATGCCGCGCACTAGCCCGGGCATCGGAGATCGCGCCGTTGGCGCTGGCCGCCAATTCACCACGCCGGAACACCGGATCGATCCCTTGCGTATCATAAAAGCAGACCATGCCATTCGGTGAGGCCTTCAAACTCGCGCTGCAATCACTTTGGGCAAACAAGATGCGCACCATTCTTACCCTGATTGGTGTCATTATCGGCGTGTCTTCAGTGATCATGGTGGTCACGCTCACCAACGGGGCCAAGCAGTTCGTCACGTCCAAGATCAACACCTACGGCGCGGCTGTTATCACGATCAGCAAGATGCCTGAGACGTTCATGACGATTGAGGAATACGTCGCGTTTCAGAAGCGCAAAGACATCACGTACGACGACTATCGCGCGATCGTCGATGAATGCCGGTCCTGCGTCTCCGTGGGCGCGCAGCGCGATTCCACTGGCAAAGTTGTGCGCGGAACTCAGTCCACCACCGACACTGACATTCGCGGTTGGACGTGGACCATGCCGCCGATTTCCAACCTCAATATCGTATTGGGCCGTTCGTTTACCGAGATGGAAGACCAGCACTCGGCGCACGTGGCCATTGTGGGCTCCGATATCGTCGACAACGTGCTCGGCCCCGGCGATCCGCTCGGCAAGGAGATTCGCGTCGACGGCGCGCCATATACCGTGATTGGCGTGGGTGAGAGCCAGGGCAAGATGTTTGGCCGCAGCATGGACAACTGGGTGGCAATTCCTCTCACAACGTTTCTTGAGGCGTACGGCTCCAACCAGAGCCTGCAGATTCTCGTCAATTCGGGCGGCGGTGGTGCCGTGATGGAAGCGGTCAGCGACGAGCTTCGCGTGATTCTTCGCACGCGCCGTCATCTTTCGCCCGGCACTGCTGACGCATTCTCCATCGATTCCAGCGCAACCTTTGGAAATCTCCTGGTGACTATTTTGAACAACTTTGGCGCCGTAGTCGTTGCCATCGCAGCGGTCGCACTGGTGATCAGTGGCATCGTGATCATGAACATCATGCTGGTGAGCGTGACGGAACGGACGCGGGAGATTGGCGTCCGCAAGGCGCTCGGCGCGCGCCGCCGCGACATCCTGCTCCAGTTCCTCATTGAATCGGCAAACATTGCGGCGCTTGGCGGGGTCGTCGGCGTCGTCTTCGGTATCTCCGGGGCCAAGTTGATTACCTTGGCGGTCTCTTTTCCGTCGTCGGTGGCGATCTGGTCCGTCCTGGTCGCGCTTTTTGTGTCCACTGCCGTGGGATTATTCTTTGGGATTTATCCTGCATACAAAGCCAGCTCTCTCGACCCGATCACTGCGCTTCGAGCGGAGATGTGAATGCGTCCTCGACCTGATCAACAAGCCGGACAACGAAGAGCTACGAACTGAGAACTGTGAACTAAGAACTGCCTTATGCCCGCCATTGGCCAATCCGGTGAAGCAGTCAAACTCGCGCTGGACACGCTGCGCAAGAACAAGCTGCGCTCCGGCCTCACCATCCTCGGCATCTCCATCGGGATCGCGACCGTCATCCTGATCTCGTCGGCGATTAACGGACTGAACTCCAACATCGATCATTTTGTCAGCACGCTGGGCACGAACGACTTGTGGATCTTCCAATTTGAGCCCTTCGGCCATCGCCCCACGACCGAAGAGCTGAATCGCAAGAAGCTCACCTACGAAGACGGCGTTGCGATGCGCAGCTTGCCGCATGTAATCGCTGTCGACCCGGAACTGACTTACCAGGACTTTCAGACAGGCCTTGGCAGCGTTGCCATGAAGGCGGGCACGCACAAGATTCAGAACACGATTATCAACGGCAGCACCGAGGCCGTCACGCAAGTGGTCGACGTGAACATGAAGGAAGGCCGCATGTGGACGGAATCGGAAGCGGAGCATGGTGACAACGTGGTCGTTCTTGGTCACGATTCCGCAGAAGACCTCTTCCCGGATAAATCGCCGCTCGGCCAGGACGTGGAGTGCGATGGAGATGTCTTTACCGTCATCGGTGTGCTGGAAACGCAACCACAACCGTTCGGCAGCGGACGAAATACTCAGGACAATTCAGCCTATTTCCCTCTGAAGACTTTCAGAAAGATCCATCCTGAGATTCTCGACTACTGGATTGTGGCGCGATACGACAACCCTGCCAACAAGGCTCTGGTGACCGAGGAGATCCGCGAGCTGCTCCGCGTGCGGCGAAAGTTGCATGTGCAGCAGGACGACAACTTCGCCATCTTCAGCCCTGATTCGCTCACTCGGCTTTGGAATCAGCTGACCATCGGGCTGTTTTCTTTCATGGTAGCCGTCTCTTCCGTCGGCCTGATGGTGGGCGGCGTGGGCGTGATGAACATCATGCTCGTCAGCGTGACAGAACGCACGCGCGAGATTGGCGTGCGCAAGGCGATCGGCGCAACCAGAAAGAATATTCTGCTGCAATTCACGCTCGAAGCAGTCACGTTGTGCATGGTCGGCGGACTGCTCGGCATCTCTGCCGGAGCGCTGTTCACGCTGATTCTGCACTTTGCCGTCTCCTTTCTGCATGCCGCGCTTTCCTTCACCTGGGTGATCATCGCCTTTCTCGTTGCCTGCGTCATTGGATTAGTCTTCGGCATCTACCCGGCCTGGAAGGCAGCGAGCCTGGACCCAATTGAAGCGCTGCGCTACGAGTGAAAAACAGTTGTCAGATGTCAGTGATCAGTTGTCGGCAAGTTCCAGCTCCCGCCGCAGTAACTGACAACTGAGAACTGACAACTGTAAACTGCCCTCATGCCGCACATTCTGGCGGAAGCGATCGAGATCGCGACGACGGCGCTGGCCGTGGCCGGAATGGTTTACTTTCTGGCGACTATGTTGGCGACGCGCGCGTTCCTGCGCGAGCGGCGCATACCGCGGGCTGACTTCGCTCCCGGCGTGAGCATTCTGAAATCCCTCAAGGGGCTCGACCCCGGCATGATGGACGCGTTTCGCAGCCATTGCCGGCAGAACTACGCGGGCCAATTCGAATTGCTTTTCGGCGTGGCGTCGCTGGACGATCCTGCGGCAACCGCGGTGAAGGATCTGCAAGCCGAGTTTCCCGAGCGGGCGATCCGGCTGCTGCAGTGCCCCGAGCGGCTTGGCGCAAACGGCAAAGTGAGCACGCTGGCGCAGCTCGCTGAGCACGCACGGCACGATTTTCT
Source organism: uncultured Occallatibacter sp. (assembly GCA_964468605.1). GTDB lineage: Bacteria > Acidobacteriota > Terriglobia > Terriglobales > Acidobacteriaceae > Telmatobacter. Next base: position 14,871 of record CAYYKV010000006.1, read on the forward strand.
GCTCATCAACGACTCCGACATTACGGTGAGCTCCCGCTACCTGGAGCGCGTGATGTGCTGCTTCGCGCCGGCTTTGCGCGATGCGGGCAAACCGCCGGTGGGCCTGGTGACGGCGCTCTATCGCGGGAAGGCGCACAACACAATTCCTTCGCGGCTTGAGGCGTTGGGAATTGCCGCCGAGTTCATGCCCGGCGTGCTGCTCTCAAAGCTGATCGAAGGCGGGCTGCATTACGGGCTCGGCTCGACGCTTGCCGTGCAGAGAGAAGCGCTCAAAAAGGCCGGCGGCTTGCTGTCCATCGTGGATTACCTGGCCGACGACTATGAGCTGGGTGCTCGCATTGCTCAGGCCGGCTACAGCATCGACGTGAGCGCCGAAGTGGTAGAGACAGCTGTTCCCGCGTATAGCTGGACCGGATTCTTCGATCATCAACTCCGCTGGCTGCGGACGGTGCGCTGCTCGCGTCCGCGAGGCTATGCAGGCCTGATCTTTACGCACGGTCTCGGTTGGGCAATTGTGAACGTGTTGGCGAGCGGATTGAGCCCCTTGAGCCTGTGGCTGCTGGGGCTGGGTTTCTTCCTGCGTCTGGCACAGGCGATGACGGTCGGAGCCGGGGTGCTGGCCGATCACGAGGTGCTTGCGAATCTCTGGCTGCTCCCGCTGCGCGATGTCATCGCGATGGGCTTGTGGGTTGCGGGCTTCGCCGGAGACACGATCGTCTGGCGCGGCGAGCGGTTCACATTGAAAGATGGACGGCTGGCTAAGATCTGAGCGAATCAGTCCGCTGCCGCCAGCGAATCGGCTTGCTCACCCGCACGCATGGCCGCGTAATCGATGGTGAGACACGCGCCAAGTTCGTTGAAGTCCTTCTCCCAGCGCGGACGCTCCTCCGCCGCAAGCGCGGTGAGCGCGTAGCCTGAGGTGCGCAGGATCTCGTACCAGATGTTCTGCGCCTGCCATAGATTCAAGTCGAAGGGCAGTTCACTCAGCGTGCGGGCGAGCACGAGCGCGCGGTCGAGCATCTCAACAGATCCCGACGACATGACCAAATCCACCATGGCGCGCTTCATGCGCTGGTCGGCGATATAGGAGAGCGTGGCAGATTCGAGTGGTACCTGGTCGGCCTTGGCAAGCGAAAGCAGAGAGCGCAACTGCGCGACATCGATGGGCTCGCTTTCGAGCGCGCGCCGCAATCCCGCGTTGATTGCGAAGCCGGCGGCGAGCGTGAGCGCGGGCGGCTTGGGCAGCCCCGCCTGAGAAAGATAGTGGAGTAGGTTGGCGTGATCCTGATAAATGGTGGTGAGCGAACTCTCGATGTCCCAAAGCGTGGAGTTGAGGATGAGATCGACAATCCGGCGTTGCTCGTCGCTGAAGAGCGATGTGAGCGAGTAGTCGGCGTGGCCGTAGAATCGGTCGATCAGGCGAATGACCTCAGGAAAGTCGGCGCGCTGCACGTGGCCGGCGGCTTCGGCAGTGAAAGTTTCGAAAGCGGCAGCGTCTGCGTCGTCGTAGGCTTTCACGGCGGCGGTGATGTTCTGGTCGCCGAAGTGGAGCACCGCGAAAGAGAAGCTCCGTGCGTTTCCAGTAATGGCGCTGGCCACATGCGCGCGGCCCACAGCGAGGCGGCCGCGGCCTGAAGTGTAAATCTCGTGCGAAATGCGCCGGATGCGATAGCTGAAGAGATCCGTTTCATCGGCAAACGACGAGAAGACCGAGCTGATCGCGTAGTGCGCGGCAACCTGCTCCAGGTGCAGCTCCTTGGTGTCGACGCACTTTTTGTAGATGCTGGCGCCGTCGCCGGCTTCGGGCTTGTTGGACCGGGCCTCGGCCATGCGCGCGAGAAACGCGGGCTCCAGCGGTGCGGCCTCCTGGCCAAAGAGCTGTCGCGCCAGCTGCAACACGCGTGCCGAATAAGCGATGATCTGCACGGTCTCTATGCCCGCAATGTCGTCGAAGAACCAGCCGCAGCTGGTGTACATCAGCTGGGCGTGCCGCTGCATCTCCATCAACTTCAGGGCCTGCACGCGCTCTTGTTCCGTGAGGGTGCGCCTCTGTTGCGCGGCAAAAAAGCGGTCCACGGATTCGCTGCCCCGGTCCAGCACGACTTGGATATAAGCGTCGCGCGCGGCCCACACGTCCTTGAAGAGCCTGCCACCTTCGCGATCGGTGAGCGGGACCAATGCATCGCGCAGCTCATCCAGGGCCTTGCGCAGAGGCGCGCGCCATGCCTGGTTCCAGCCGGCCTTGCCGCCATTGCAGCCGCAGTCGGAGCGCCAGCGCTCGATGCCGTGCTCGCAGCTCCATGAAGTGTTCTCGACAATCTCGCACTCGAACTCGGGCGGAAACTGCTCAAGGAAGCAGCCGTAGTTGGTCAGTTTCACTGTCTTGTCCTGCTCGAGCAGCCGCAATGCGTAGGCCAGCGCCATCTCGCCGTACTTGTGATGATGACCGTAGGACTCGCCATCGGTGGCAACGTGGACTAACTGCGGTTGAGCCGAATCATTGAAGCCCGCTTTGAGGCGCGCCGCGAGATTGTCGCCGGAATCGAGCAGGCCTTCAAAGGCTATGGCGCGCGAATCCGGGCCGTTGTAGAAGAAGACGGCGATCGATGCGCCAGACGCGAAGCGCACAAGATAAGGGTGCGTCGTGTTCACTGTCGCATTGGGCGTATCGGTCCACTCGGCTTCGCCTTTCAGCGGTCGAATGCGCTTGCACTGGTGGGGCGCGAGCACGGTGAACTTGATGCCATTTGCGGCGAGCGCCTCAAGGGTCGTTGTGTCGGCCGCCGTCTCGGGCAGCCACATGCCCTCGGGCGGGGCGCCAAAGCTGCTCTCGTAGTCGGCGATGCCCCATCGGATCTGCGTATTGCGATCGCGCGCATTGGCCAGCGGCAAGATCATGTGGTTGTAACCCTGCGCCATCGCCGAGCTATGCCCGCGGTAACGCTGCCGGCTGCGGCTCTCGCCGTCAAGGATCATGTGGCAGGTGCGCGGCGCATTTTCCCTCAGCCAACTCAGCAGCGTGGGGCCGAAGTTGAAGCTGATGCGCGCGTAGTTGTTCACGATGCGCGTGATCTGGTTTTTTGCGTTCACCACGCGAGCCGCGCCGTTCGGTGCATAACACTCGGCGCAGATGCGCTCATTCCAGTCGTGGTAGGGAGCGGCCGTGTCCTGGATCTCCACCGTCTCCAGCCATGGGTTCTCGCGCGGCGGCTGGTAAAAATGACCGTGAATACAAACGAAACGCTTTCCAGGAGGCATGAGGGTTCCGAAGAGTGGCGCTGCGCCCAGCGTTGGCGGGCTGCTCAAACCATTTTACGGCCACAGCGCTCGCTCTATCGCGCAGAACGTCCCGCGGGCGCAGTGTTCTTCGCCAGATCGCACGCGCGCCAAAGGTACCAGCTTGCAACGGAGCGGTAGGGCGCCCAGCGTTTGCCGCGGCGAAGCATCACGTCGGGCTTGGGCAGATCGGCGGCTTCAAGCGGGCGCGATTTGGGCACGCGCTGAAAAGTGAGCGCGAAGCCCTTGCGGACGCCGTAATCGGTTACGGGCAGCACATCCGGCCGGCCCAGGCGGAAGATAAGCAGCATCTCCACGGTCCACGTGCCGATGCCGCGCACCTCGGTGAGGCGTTCGATGATCTCGGCGTCGGTCATTTTACGAATCTGCGAGTGCGCCGGCACGGTGCCATCGAGGGTGCGGGCGGCCAGGTCGCGGAGCGCCTTGATTTTGTTGCCGGAGACGCCGGCTGCCCGCAGCGGCTCATCGGGAGTGTCGAGCAGGAGCTGCGGCGTGGGATCGCCGCCGAAGTACTCGCGCACGCGGCGGTGAATGGTTGCTGCGGCTTTGCCGTGCAACTGCTGGTAGAGGATCGATTCGAGTAGCGACTCAAAGGGCGAGGCCGTATGGTCGAGCCGGAGGGTAAAGGGACCGGCGCAGTCGATCAGCACGGCGAGTTTCGGATCGCTGGCCCGCAGGTGCTTCACCGCCGCAGCCGGATCGAAGGGAAGTTTTGGGCTGCGGCCATTGTGAATCATGGATGGAGTGTATCGCAGGCGCGTGGCACAGTCAGAGAGCGCGAGCAGGCGGCGGACGAAACAAAAGGCCTCCTGCGTGTGCGTTGCGCCGCACAGGAGGCCCTAAATCCAAACCATCGCTAATTCGACGAATTGCCTGACGTGTTCACGATCGTGATCACCGTCTCGCCGTTGTTTTCGTTTGCCGTTTGCGAGACCGTCACGGTGACGGAATTGCCGCCATTCTGCACTGTGATCATTCCGCCGGCGCCGGATGACATGGTCTGTGCATTGGGGCCCGCCTGTGCCTCATAGAAGGCCATGACTTTAGCCGGTGAGTCGGGCGTGAGGAAGTTTGCGCTGACCATGGTTTTGCCCGCAATGGTCATGCGCAAGCCGCCCTTGCCCTGCGTGGCGCCGGGATAAATGGCAATTCCCAGATCGCTTGCCGTGAACGTTTCGTTGGGATTGGCGGTGATGGCGCCCTTCGGCGTATTGACGACGATTTCACCGTTGGCATCCTTGTGGATGGCATGGGCTACACGATAGATGCCGTAGCCAGCGACGCACGCGCCAATGATGCCCAGGCCAACAAATACGGCCACGATGATGAGGATGATCTTGAGCGCGCTGGGACCTGATTTGGGTGGAGGCGCACCAACCGGTTGCGGGACCGGCTGAAAGGATCCGGGCTGTGGGACCTGACTGTTTGTGGAATCGGACATAGCGACAACCTTCCTGTTGAGCATTCTGTTTGTGGATTCATTCGGGGGCCGTTTGGGGACGCAGCTACTATACCCGATCCAGGACGACTTCGGTAACCGGCTTTTTTTGCCGGATGAACGTGCAGCTGCGCCCCTGCTTGGCGGCATCGGAGGGAGGTTTTGGGCTGCGGCCGTCGCGATTCACAAAGGGCATTGGTCGTACACCTCGCAAATTGGGCCGCATCCAATAACAGCTCTGGCCGGGGAAAGGGCGGATCTCATTTTGGCTATAGTATGGGAGAGAAAAGATGGATCGCATCCCGACTCTCGACGGCTGGCGTGGTATCGCGATCTTGTTGGTCCTTGTGACCCACCTCCAGGTAACCCTCCTCGGCCATCTGTTTCACGGCTATCGATGGATGGACCTCGGCCAGCATGGAGTTACGTTGTTCTTCGTGTTGAGCGGGTATCTGATCACGAGCCGTCTGCTTCGTGAAAAGAAAATCGACCTGAAAGCTTTCTACCTGCGCCGTTTTTTCCGGCTGATGCCGTGCGCCTGGACGTTTTTGCTCGTGCTGGGCATAGCGTCGGCGATTGCGCGCACCGCTTTCATCGGCCGGGATGCGTGGTCCTGCCTCTTCTTTTTCCGCAACTACTATCCCGCCAACTTGACGCCCTCTGACTTCCGCACCGAGCACTTTTGGTCACTGTCGATGGAGGAGCAATTCTATTTGGTGTGGCCGCCAATCCTTGCCCTTTCCGGCAGGACGAGGGCTCTTTGGATCGCAGCCGCGGCAACCATCGCCTGCGCCGTCTTCCGGTTCACGCATTGGGAGAGCTACAACCGCGTCTTTGCATATAAGCATACTGAGGTTCGCATCGACGCCATTTTGGTCGGCTGCATTTTCGCGCTCATATTTCAATCGGCCGCCATTCGCGGGTGGTTCGTGCGATTTGGATCTCTGCTCTTCTGGGTGCTCCTTCCTGTTCTGGGCTGGTACATTTATCACTACGTTTGGCTCATCCCGCTCGCCGAGTCCACCACGATGGCGGCTCTCATTGCCTGCACAAGCTGTGCCCCTTCCTCCATCGCGGGCAGAGTTCTTGAGTGGAAGCATCTCAAGTTTCTCGGCGTTATTTCCTATAGTCTTTACGTCTGGCAGCAAGCCGTCCTGTTTATTCCGCTTGCCTATATCGGGGCGGTCTTTCTGCCGCTCGTCGGAATTCTCAGCTATGCATGGATCGAGCGTCCGTGCATAGCCCTGGGCCGTCGCGTCGTCCAGGGACTGCGTCCAGCCCCCGGCACCGCGGCCGTTGCGTAGCGCCGGTCTTGACAGGCTGTCGCGGCAGCATCCACTCTCACCATGGCGCGGACTCCGGCTCTGTACGTTTTGAGGAAACAAGAGGAGCCATCGCTTCATTTCGGGATGGCGCCGCAGGCAACGCCTCGCGCCCGCTCGCTCGCTTGTACCATGAAGGAAGATACTTGGCGGGGGCTCTACCATGAAGATGCGGCCGGGAACGCAAACCGGTTTTTTGTTGTGCGGCAAGGAATGGACTGACGGAGAGGCGTTTGAAGTGCGCTCGCCGTGGGACCAGGGGTTGGTGGGCCGGGTCACTGTGGCCACGCGAGCGGACGCGCGCCAGGCCTTGAATCATGCGTCTGCCAGCCTGCGCCGCACGCGCGCTCTGCCGCGTTGGAAGCGGCGCGAGATTCTGGAAGACGTGGCCGCCGCGCTCATTGAACAAAAGGAGCGGTTCGCGCAGTTGATCGTCGCTGAGGCGGGAAAGCCGCTGCGCATGGCGCGGACGGAGGTGGATCGCGCCGTGCTCACCTTCAAGACCGCTGCCGAAGAAGCCGTGCGGCTGGGCGGCGAGAGCATTCCGCTGGATTTGACCGAAGGCAATGAGGGTCGCTGGGGACTGGTGCAGCGCTTCGGCGTGGGGCCGGTTCTGGCCATCACGCCGTTCAACTTTCCGCTGAACCTGGTAGCACACAAAGTGGCTCCTGCCATTGCCGCCGGTTGCCCGGTCATGGTGAAACCCGCGCCGCAAACGCCGTTCACAGCGCTGGCTTTGGGCGAAGTGATTCTCAAGGCCGGCTGGCCGGAAGAAGCCCTGGCCGTGCTCACCTTGGCAGATGCCGACACCGCATGGCTTGCGGAAAAAGAAGATCGTATCAAGCTGGTCAGCTTTACCGGGTCAGCCAAAGTGGGCTGGGAGCTGAAAGCGCACTCAGGGCGCAAGCGCGTCTTGCTGGAGCTGGGCGGGAACGCGGCGCTCATGGTGCACAGCGATTGGAAAAACCTGGACGACGCGGCATCGCGCACTGCGCATGCGGCCTTCGGTTTTGCGGGCCAGTCGTGCATCAGCGTCCAGCGCGTGTTTGTCGAGCGGAGCATCTTCCAGACCTTTCTTTGGAAGGTGGTGGAGGTTGCGGAGAAGATGGTGATCGGCGACCCCTCGAATGAAGCAACTGAAGTCGGGCCGATGGTTCGCCAGAGCGAAGCAGAGCGCGTGGAAGAGTGGCTGAAAGAAGCCACTGCGGGCGGGGCAAAACTGGTGGTCGGTGGCGAGCGCAAGGGATCGATGATCACGCCGGCTGTTTTGACCGGAACCAAGCCCGGCATGAAGGTTCGCGACGAGGAAGTCTTCGGGCCGGTCTTGCTCATCGAGCCGTACGATGACTTCGAGGAGGCGCTGGCGCAGGTCAATCACTCGAAGTACGGATTGCAGGCCGGACTGCTTACGCGCGACTCCGGCCGCATCCTCACCGCGTATCGCGAGCTTGAAGTGGGCGCGCTCGTCGTAGGCGACACGCCCAACTGGCGACTCGACTCCATGCCTTACGGCGGAGTCAAGGACTCCGGCCTCGGCCGCGAGGGTATTCGCTGGGCCATTGAAGAAATGACCGAACCGCGCATGCTGGTGATGGCGTCGCTGGGCTAGAGCGGAATCGCCGCCGATTCATCATCGGCGCGAATTCTCAAGTTAGATGTCAACAAGTACAGCGACCGCTTGAATCTGTACCGATATGGGTGCCCCATCCTTTCCGCAGCCTGACCGCGGAAAGGGTGGGAAAGCACAAAACCATGCGGTCAGAGACTTAGGCCTTCTTCGCCTTGGCTCGCACTGCGGCCCAGCGCTTGCGCTGCGCATCGGCGATCCGCTTGCGCGCGTCGGCACTTAGAACACGTTTCTTTCTGGATTTGCCTTTCGCGGTCGTCTTTCCGGCTTTGCGTACGGATGTCGCGGATCCGGTCCCGATAGTGGCCAGCAATGCACGTGCCTGCTTGAGCCGTGCAATCTCGGAGTCTAATTGAGCAAGAATATTTTCAATTGCCATGCTGACAGAATAAATCATGAAATTCACATCCGCATAGCTTCGCGCAAGGGTTTTTTCTCCACTTATCAGCTTCATCAAACAGTAAATGCGACCACCTTCGATGGAGTTATATCGCCGGAACCGGCCATGAACGCAAGGGGACGATCGACCCTCGTTCGACGAAGAGTCAAATGCGCTATGGACGCGGCTAAAACTTAAGCGGCGGGAAAGGCTTCGGGCCCTTCCCGCCGGGTTACTTTCCCCTTTTTGTGGTGTTAATGCGAAAACTTTGGACTTATGTGCCCACATACTCTGCATGCACATAGGTTCCGAGTCGCACATTACAGGCAAGATACCCGCCATTGAGCCGGACCCTGCTTGGGCCGCGGGCGTTTCCGCAAATTGACCTACGCGGTCACTGCAACCGGCGCGCGCCGCCAGGCGTAAAGCGGAAATTGGTTGGCTAACTCCGCCACGTCGCCGCGGATGCGTGCCAGCGCCGCATCGTCGCTGCGCTGTTCAAGAGCCTTGGCGATCCATGCGGCAATCGTGCGCATCTCCGGCTCCTTCATCCCGCGAGTCGTCAGCGCGGGCGTGCCCACGCGAATCCCTGAAGGTTTGAGCGGCGGATTGGTATCCCAGGGAATGGAATTCTTGTTGACCGTGATGCCCGCCTTGCCCAGCGCCAGCTCGGCGTCGGAGCCAAGGATGCCTTTTTCAAAGACGTCCACGAGCAGAAGGTGATTATCCGTTCCACCGGAAACCAACCGGAATCCCGCCGCGCTTAGTGCTTCAGCGAGCACCTTGGCGTTGGAGACGATCTGCGCCGCGTAGACGCGGAAGTCGGGCCGCAAAGCCTCGGCGAACGCGACAGCCTTGGCCGCCACGATGTGCATCAGCGGACCGCCCTGCTGGCCGGGAAAGACCGACTTGTCGACAGCCGTGGCCAGATCCTGCGAGCAAATGATGAGTCCGGCGCGCGGGCCGCGCAGTGTTTTGTGCGTGGTGGTTGTAGTGATCTGCGTATGAGGAACTGGCGAAGGATGAACGCCCCCCGCTACGAGTCCGGCGATATGCGCCATGTCGAAGATATAAACCGCACCCACTTTATCGGCGATCTGGCGCATGCGCGCGAAATCCCACAGCCGGGGATAGGCGCTGGCGCCGCCGATGATGACCTTCGGTTTTTCCTGGATCGCGACCGCCTCCATCTCGTCGTAGTCGATGGTTTCGGTGTCGCGGCGGACATGATAGAAGGTGGTGCGATAAAGCTTGCCGCTGAAGCTGAGCCGATGACCATGAGTCAGGTGGCCGCCGTGTGAGAGATCGAGGCCGAGAATCGTGTCTCCCGGCTGCAAGACGGCGGCATAGGCAGAGGCATTGGCCTGCGAGCCGGAGTGCGGCTGCACATTGATGTGCTCGCCGCCAAATAGTTGCCGCGCGCGATCCCGGGCGAGATTCTCCACAATGTCGGCGTACTCGCACCCTCCGTAGTAGCGGCGTCCCGGATAGCCCTCTGCGTACTTATTGGTGAAGGTCGAACCCGCAGCCTCTAATACTGCTTCCGACACAAAGTTTTCGCTGGCGATCATCTCCAGCCCCTCGTGCTGGCGGAGAGTTTCCTGGTCAAGAGCGGCGGCGACCTCGGGGTCAACCTGGGCGAGGGAAAGCGACATGGGATCCGTCATACTTGGAATTTTAGCTTGTTATCCCCTGTGGAAACAGGTCGAGGCATTGTCTCAGTTTGAATCTGTTTTGAAAGGGCACGGCGTCCGCCGGGCCAAAAGAGCGGCGAGAGAAAGATTTGTAACAAGGGCACGGCTTTAGCCGGGCCGAAAGAGCAGAAAGATCAAGGAGGGCTTCAGCCGCTGAGGGGCGTTCCTGTCCAAACTGAGCCACTACCTGGGCCGATCGCACGATTCCGAACCACAAATCCCGTAAACTGAATTCAGCACAAACTTTCAGAGGATCCAGTGACAGGGCGAGACCGGCAACTTACGTGCATCCTGACTCTTGCATTCGCGTGGCAGCTGGCGGCGGCCCAGTCGGCGAGCCCGTCGGCGAACATCGACCCAGACCTGCTGGCCAGGGCGAACGGCGGCGACGCGGCTGCGCAAGTCCAGGTAGGCGAGCACTATGCGCAGGCGGCGGCAACCGAACATAATCGCGATCGGAGCGCCGAGGAGTATCAGCAGGCATCCGCGTGGTACCGGAAGGCTGCCGACCAGAAATCCATGGATGGAGAGCTCCATCTGGCCGCGCTCTACCGCGATGGGGGCAACGGCTTCCCCCGCGACATGGAACAATCGGCGGCATGGTACTTGAAGGCTGCCGAGCAGGGAGACGTTGGCGCGCAGGGAACGCTCGGAGTGCTCTACTCGATGGGTCAGGGTGTGCCGCACGACGACGTAGAGGCTTATTTTTGGTTCGACATCGCTGCCTCAGTAAAAGGCCCAGGCCAGGAGAAATATGCGGCGAACCGGCAGATGATCGGCGAACGGATTACTGCCGACGAGTTGGCCGATGTCCAGGATCGCGTGGCGGCGTGGAAGGCCGCGCACCCAAGGCCCGGCCCCTCCAAATAAAAACGCAGCTCTTGAACACAGGCTTGCAACGAAAGTTGCAGAGCGTCGGGAAAATCTTTAGGGGAATCCTTGTGTGACGTTCGAGAGGGCACTTTGGATCCAGGAAAGTTTGAAAAAGCACAACTACTTTTTCGATCTCGTGTCTGGTGGTGACATGGGCCGGCAATTCAAAATCAGAGGCCCGTGGAGGAACCACATGAAGCGCACACTCTTTACGCTTGCCGTGGCCGCCCTGATCGCCTCGGGTTCGGCCTTTGCTCAACAGAGCCAACCAACAACGCAGCCGAATCAGCCTGCGCCCACCGTCAATGACCGCAAGCAGGATCAGCAGGATCGCATCGCCAATGGCGTTGATTCCGGCCAGCTGACCGCCGGCGAAACCAAGAATCTGGAATCTCGCGAAGCCAATTTGAATCGCGAAGTCCGAGACGATCGCTCCGCCGACAACGGCAAGCTGACTTCAACAGAGCGGCAGCAGATCAACCACCAGCAAAACAATCTGAGCCACTCGATCTACCAGGACAAGCACAATGCCAATACGGCGCACTACGGCAACAACGAAGTGGGCCAGCGTCGCGAGAATCAGCAGGATCGCATCGCCAACGGGATCCGCAACGGCTCAATGACCGCCGGTGAGGCCGCCCGCACCGAGAACCGCGAGCAGGGCATCAACGAGCAGATTCACGCCGACCGCCAGGCTAACGGTGGAAAGCTGACCGGGCAGGAACATCGGCAGATCAACCGCGAGCAGAATGGTGCAAGCCGCCAGATTTATCGCCAGAAGCACAACGGAAAATGAACTTGGCGTTTCCTCCCCGATACGCCGATAGTGAACTGGTTTGAAGGGTACGGGCTTTAGCCCGTACATAGGGGACGCAAAATAGACGGGGCTTTAGCCCCTGAGGGAAAGGTCTCTCAAACCGAACCACTCCCGCTACGCTCTCCGCGGGATGCCGCCCGGTATGCTGATTGCATGACTGGCGCGCGCATTCCGCGGTTTGTGTTTTGGCTGGCTTTGGCTGCCGTGACCGCGGCGCAGCCCGGCAGACCGCAGGCGGCAGCTTCAACCACCGGCGTCACGCTCACGCCCCCAATCGTTGTTGTCGGCTCGCCCGAGTTGATTCGCGTGCAAGTGCCTTCGGCCGCGTCGGTGGATGGCGAATGGCTAAAAGGAACGTGGCTCGATCAGAAGCTCCAGTTTTTTCCCGGTCGTGACGGCCGGGCTTGGTACGCTCTTGCCGGTGTCGACGTGAAGGCCGCCGCCGGTCCCTCGACATTACAAATCTCCGCTCGCACGGCGGGAAACGAAGCCATCGACCTGAGCCGCACGGTTCAGATTCTTCCCGCGCACTACCGGACGAGCACCCTGACGGTGGCGCCGAAGTTTGTTGAGCCGGGCCCTGACGAGCTGGCGCGCATCAAGGCAGAAGTCGAGCTGAAGAGCAAGGTGTTTGCTTCAAGCGCTGCCCAGCCCCTATGGTCCGGCGACTTTCGCGCGCCGGTGCACGCAGAGCCGACTGACAGCTTCGGCACGCGCCGCATCTTCAACGGCCGGCTGGCCAGCGTTCACGAAGGGATGGACTTTCACGCCGCAATCGGCACTCCGGTCCGCGCCGGCAACAGTGGCGTGGTGGTGCTGGCGCGGTCGCTCTACTACGAAGGCAACTGCGTGGTGATCGATCACGGCCTGGGGCTGTTCACCATCTCCATGCATCTCAGCCGCATCGACGTGCACGAAGGCGATCGCGTGATTGCAGGCCAGCTCCTTGGGCTCAGCGGAGCCACCGGCCGCGTCACAGGACCGCACCTGCACTGGGCAGTGCGCTGGCAAAACGCGTATCTCGATCCCGCAAAACTGCTCCGCATGGATCTGAGCTCGGTCCGATAGCGCGCGGTTCGTCCTGGCTGTTCCCGCGAAAAACCGAATTCGATCGCGATGCGGCAAGCTCGTCTTGACACGGCTTTCGCTTTGGGCTGTACTGTTGCGCATGCGAGCATTCAGGGCTTTGCTGCTTCCTTTTGTTCTGGTTGCAATCATGGTTGCGTCTGCGAATGCGCAGGAATCCCAATCCAGCGCGCCCGGAACAGCATCCGCAAACGAAGCAGCGCCTAAGCCCACGCGAATGGTGGCGAGGGAGATGTGGATCCGCATTCCCGAGGCCTTTCCCAGGGGGCTTGATGCGCTGGAAGTCTATTTGGATTTGCCGGGGCGGCATCCGCTCGTGGTGCTCACACATGGCACGTCGGACGATCCAGCGGTTCGCGCGCATGTCACTCCCTGGGGTCAGTTTTCTCAGGCGGAGTGGTTCGCCGAGCGCGGATACGTCGCCATCGTGGTTGTGCGCAGAGGATACGGGCGCTCCGGCGGGCAGCAGGACTCGGCCAACGGCGGTTGCGGCGCGAGGGGCGGAAGCTTCTATCAAACCGGCGAGGCAAGCGCCGACGATCTGCGCGCGGTGATGGATTTTGCCCGAGGTCTGCCTGAGGTGGATGGGAACACCATCCTGAGCGCCGGTGTCTCGACCGGCGGCTTTGCGCAGGTGGCGCTCTCGGCCGATCCGCCAAAGGGGCTGAAGGCTGCAATCAGTTTCGCCGGCGGACGCGGCGGCGACGGGCACGAGCACAACTGCAATCTCAGCGGAGTCATCGACGCATTTCACGACTTTGGCAAGGAAGCGCACAAGCATGGCGATCTGCCCATGCTGTGGATCTACGCTCAGAACGATCACTGGTTTCCGCCGGCAATGGCGCAACAGTTCGATGCAGCCTACAAGAAGGGCGGCGGCGCGAATCAATTTGTGATGGCTCCGCCTGTCGGAGACGAAGGACATCAGCTTTATGGACACGTTGCAGCGTGATCTGACACGGTGACTGCATTTCTCAAGGCGCAGAACCTTTTGCCTCTCGGCGACACAGTGCTGCCCGCGCCGGAACCGCCCAACGTGCCCATGCCCACCCAGTTGGCAGACAAAGATAAAGACGCGTGGAGGCGCTTTCTCCTTGCCCCGCCCTACAAGTCACTGGTCGTAAATGAAAACGGTGAGACGTTCCTGTTTGCGGCCGGATTCGATCAATCGCTGGCTGATGATGGCGCAATGGATCGGTGCAAGAATACCCCGGGCGGAAGCAAACATTGCGCGATGATCGCCAGAACGCCCGGAGTAAAGTAGGCCGGCTGTCAGCGCGATTGCAACTCTTCTTCCAACGCACCGGCCGTGTCGATCCCGGCCGCCTTCTCTTCCCGCAGCGCTTTGAAGGCGCGGTAAACAAACCACCCCATGTACCATCCATCGATGAATTTGTACGGCGTTTCGCCGGTCGTGTAGTGGCCGCACGGCAGCACGCGTACTTCGTAGTTCAAGCCGGAGTGGCGGGCTGCCTCAACCACCTTGAGCGAGTACTCCAGGGGAAACGTGAGGTCGTAGTTTGCGTAGACGAGCAGAACGCGCTTCTGGGGCCCTCCTGCTTCAGGGCTGGCAAATTTTGTGTAGTAGCTGATGGGGCTGACGGGAGCCCAGAGCGCGCGCAGGCGATCCTGCGTGAGCCCGGCCGCTTCCACTCCCGCGCGGATGTGCCGCGTGCTTTGTCCTGCCCACACCACATCCCCAAACGCAGTCGACGCATGGTTGAACGCATTCACTCTCAGCCGTGCATCGTGCGCGCTGGCCAGAAAGCCGTAGCAGGAGCCGAGGCTCGTTCCCAATACGCCGAAGTGCTCGTAGCCCTGTTCCTCGAGCCAGTCGAGGCAGCAGCGGATATCGACCACCGCCTGGCGGCAGGCGGAAATGGTGCGGCCGACGTTGGCGCTCACGGCGTAATCAGACCGCTCCAGTTCCGCAGGTCGGCGAATGTCGTGGTACGGCTTGGAGAGCCGCAGCGCCGAGACGCCCATGCGGTTGAAGAGCGTGCACAGCGAGTTGTGGCTGAATCCGTCGGCATTCCACTGCGGCATGACCACGATTGCCTGCTTGGGCCGCGCCGGATCCTTGTGCGCCGGAGCCGGATACCAGCGCGCGTTCACCAGGTCATTCTCCGGAAAGGGCGTGCGTTCCGGCGAAGTAAACCTTAGATACTGCGCTTTGGGTAGTTTGCCCTCGGCAGCCTGCTGCTTCAGCTCGGCATCTTTAGCCAGAGTCTCCGGGCGCACATTGGTGGGGAACAGCTCCGGATGGCGCTCTTCCAGGCGGAAATCTGTGGGGCGTTCATAGCCGAAAAAGACGTCGCTGTGGTGAATGAGAAGCTCGTTGATGCGGAGCATCGCAGCTTCAGCAGCCGCTGGGTCGCGAACAATCTCGGGATCGGGCACAGCGGCGCCAAAGCCATGAGCCTCGAGGAACGGAGCGACCCACTCGAAGCCCCATTCCAGCGGGCGCACCACGCGGTTTTCGTCGCGTGTGCTTAACCGCGTCTCCCACGCGTACATCTTGCGTGCATACCAGCCAGTCAGCATGAATCTGCTTCAATTTTATCAGCGAGAGACGCCAGTTGAGAGACGGGGCTCGACGCGTGCTAGTCGGCTGGTTTGGAAGGTACGGACCTCAGCATGAAGGTACGGACTTCAGCATGAAGGGTACGGGCTTCAGCCCGTACATATTCGAAGCAAAATCATCCTGGGCTTTAGCCCCCGAGGGAAAGTTCTGCCAAACTGACCCACTACCGACTCCGCACCTCAGGTTTGCCGCGTGGAATCAGCCCTATGCCGACACTGCTCTCCCCGCGCGCGACTTCGCAACCTGCGCCGCAATCAGCCAGACAATACTCAGCAGCGTAATCAGCGCGATGATTCCCTGCGAGATGACGCAATAGAGGCACCAGACCTGAAGAACGTTGCGCTCAATGCCGGAGAGATGCAGCGCGAAGCCGAGCCCGATCAGAGCCGCGACCAGCAGCAGGATGCGTCTGCGCGCCAGCGCGAGGATTCCCAGCAACAGATAGCCCGCGATGCCGATGGCCGCCACGGGGACGTGGAAAAACAAGGCGTAACGGCTGTGGTTGACGATGCCGCAATCCCAGTGATCGTTGATCGAGCATGGCTCCGTGCCCGTATCGTAGTGCACCTTGAGTGCGAGCGAGGAGACGCAAAGACCGGCGAGGGCGAGCAAAATGAGTATCGGACGCATAGTCGCAAAGCAATTCTATCGGATGGGCCTCACGGACCAACCAGGGCGCACAGCCGCTCCACCGATTACGATGGACCCATGACCGCAGCCCATGCCGGGAGCCGCATCGCCTTCTTCGGCGGAAGTTTCGACCCGCCGCATCTGGGCCATCTGGCCGTTGCGCGTGCCGCACGCGATGCGTTCCGCCTCGACACAGTGCTCTTCGCCCCGGTGGGCGCGCAGCCGCTCAAGCCCGAAGGGTCATCCGAGAGCTTTGAGCACCGTTTGGCCATGACACGGCTCGCGATTGAAGGTGAGCCGGCGTTCGCGGTCTCGCTTGCCGATGCGCCCAAGCCTTCCGGGGGCAGCGGCCTGACGCCCAACTACACGATCGACACGCTGGAGAGACTGCGCGCCGAATTGAGGCCTGACAGCGCACTCTATTGCCTGATGGGTGCGGACTCGTTTTTCGGCCTGCGGCGTTGGCATCGCGCTGCGGAGATCCCCTACGCGGCGTCCCTGATCGTTGCCTCTCGCCCTGGTCAACCGCTGGACGGGCTGAAGTCAGCCCTCCCGCCCGGGCTCACTCTTGAACCCTCGCCAGACCCTACTTGGAACGAATCCCGCGCCAACGGTTCCGACGTTGAAGTCCGCGCCTTCCTGATCGTGAATCCCGCTGGAGAACGAGCGCCGTTCTATGTGCTGCCCGGCCTGGATGTCGAGATCAGCGCGTCGGACATTCGCGAAGCAATCCGCAAGGCCGGCCTCCCAGTTTCGACCATCGAAGCGTCGACGGACGCGCAGCCGGCTTCCGAGGCAGTTCAATCGATGCTCCCGCTCGCGGTCGCCGAGTACATTCGCGCCAATGGCCTCTACCGGTGAGTTGTTTTCGAGGCCCTCAGTCCCGAGTCCCGTAGCCCCTATTCCCTTCCTCCCGGTCCCTGCTCTACCATGAGGTTGGAGAAGCCACTCAAAGAATGAAAACAACGCCGGCGCAGAAACAGACGCGCATCCTCGTACAGGCCGCAGCCGCGGTTTGTGAAGAAAAGAAGGGCCAGCACACACGCATCCTCGAGCTCGACCCTGTCGACTCTGGCCTCTCTGACTTTTTCCTCGTCACTTCCGCCACCAACCAGCGCCAGGCCGTCGCCATCGCCGACGAAATCGAACTGCGGCTCAAGCACAACTTCGGCGCCTACCCAAACTCCGTCGAGGGCCGCCGCAACGGCGAGTGGATTCTGCTCGACTACGTGGACTTCGTAATTCACGTCTTTCTCGCCGAGAAGCGCGCCTTTTACGATATCGAACGGCTGCGCAAGTCCGCGCGCCCGCTAACGCCGGCAGAGTTCGACGCCGAGCTGACCGCTGAGCTCAAAGAAAAGACGCGCGCCGTGCGCAGCAAGGCAGCCACTGCAAAAGCAAGCGCCGGGAAAACCGCTTCAAAAGGTACACCGAAAAAGTCAACGAAGATCGCAAAAGCGATGAGTGCCGCGAAAAAGGCACGAGCCGGCTCAAAACCGCCGCGTAAGAAGAAGCCGGCGAGGAGACCCGGAAAGAGTTAGATGCGATGTGAGCAAAAGAAAAGGGACCGCCGAAGCGGCCCCTTTCTTGTTTGTGAATCGTTGCTGAGCCTTAGAACTCCAGCCGCAGCGAGAGCTGCAGCACGCGAGCGCCGTTGTTCAGGTTGCCGGGCTGTTCCACGGTTGAGCTGATCACGCCGAAGCTGCTGCCGGTGAAATCAGCCTGGTCGTAGCCGTTGTAGACGTTGTTGGCCGGTAGGTTGAAGCTCGGGTGGTTGAGCGCGTTGAAGGCATCGGCACGGAAGACCAAGTGGAAGCCTTCCCCAATGATCGGGAAGGTCTTGGCCAGCCCAAGGTCAGCGTTGAAGAACCGCGGTCCGCGCAGTTCGTTGCGAGGTCCGATCTGGAATCCGATCGGTCCTTCAAACGAGGCTGCCGCAGCCGTACTGTTGGCAAAGATGTTCACGCCGCCGCCCGGAATCTTCGTCAGGTGCGCGGCCACATTGGAGGGGTTGCCGACAAGAACGCCGGGCGCATCGTTCGAGTAGCTGGCCACAAAGGCGTTCGACACCGTCGACCACGGAACGGCTGT
Organism: uncultured Occallatibacter sp.; assembly: GCA_964468605.1. Lineage (GTDB taxonomy): Bacteria > Acidobacteriota > Terriglobia > Terriglobales > Acidobacteriaceae > Telmatobacter. The sequence continues at coordinate 32,709 of CAYYKV010000006.1, forward strand.
ATGCCAGCCTGCCAAGCCACTCAGATCCCACTGCCCGATCACCTCGTTCACCCAGTTGGACACGCTGTTCGCAAACATCCTCCCCCGGCCGAATGGCAACTGGTAGGATGCGTCCGTAGTGATGTAATGCCGGATGTCGAAGTCCGAGGCCGAACGGCACTCCCGCGGACGGACGATGTCGCAGATCAGGCCGATGCCGCCAATGCCCGTATCGCCCTCTGAGTTGGCAAAGTTAGACGTGTTGTCGATCGAATGCGACCACGTGTAGTTGAAGTCATACGAAATTCCGTGCGACAAGTTCTTGTTCAGCGTAACCAGCAGGCCGTGGTAGGTCGAGAATCCCTGGTTCGTGTAGAAGCTGTTCTCAGAGAACTGCGCCGCCGAGCCCACGTTGGGCGGTAAGCCGTTGTCGGCCAGGTATTGGACCGTATCGCCGAAGTCGCCGCGGTAGGCAAATGGACCCCAGGTGGCAGCCAGGAAGTCGGTGGTCCCGGGGCCTACGACGTCTTCAAACCACGGCTCGGGCTGGATCGTCGCCGTGGTGGCTCCGGCCCTAAGCTGCGTGGTAATTCCAGCCATGGCCTGTCCCAGCGTCTGGTTTGACATTCCCGTGTTATCCGGGAAGTCCAGAACCTGATTCACATCGGCCTGACCGATCAGCCTGCGGCCCAGGTGGCCAACGTAGTCAGCCTTCAGCACCATATCCCACTTCAGTTGGTGCTGCACGCCGAAGTTGAAGTCGATGTTGTAGGGCGTCTTCAACCCCGGATCGATGGTGGCGCTGTTGAAGGCCGAACCCAGATACAGCCCGCAGGGGTTGACGGGGAGGCCAGCGCAGGAAGTCGGATTCGCAAAGGGCAGATACGGAGACTTCGGAGTCGGGGGTGCAACGATGCCGCTGACATTCGACAGATCGTTGGCTTTGTCCAGGCGCGGACCGGTTGCGATGGAATCGTAGGGATCGCCCGGAATGCCCTGCGACAACGGCAGGGGCTGCTGGAACAGATACGAGTTTGCGTCCTGGAGCTTCATGATCGCGGTGATCACGGTGCGGTCGTAGCCGACGCTGCCGCCGGCGCTGATCACCATCTTCTTGTCGAAGCCTGGGTTCCATGCAAAGGCAACGTGCGGGGACAGGTTCTTATACTCCGGCTGGTACATCCCGGGTGCGTATCGGCCGTTGGCCTTGCCGCCCAGCGCGTACGAGATCAGCGGAACCGCTCCTGATCCCGAGATTCCCTCGTTGCTTTGCGTCACGCGGTCCTCAAGGTACTGCTGGAAGGTAATATTCTCAACGGCCTGCAGTCCTCGCGTCTCATAAGGCACAGAGAAGAACTGGTAGCCCATGCCATAGCTCACCGTCAGGCTGGGCACAACCTTGAAGCTGTCCTGAAAATAAAGCTGGGTCTGATAGCTCTGGTAGAAACGCTGGTCGCCCGTGAGCTGTTTCAGGGGTTGCCCGGCCTTGTTGTAGTTGAAAACCGACGAGACTTCGCCGATGCGTCCGATCATGAAGGCAAATGCCTGGTCCCAGTCATATTCGGCCACGTTTCCCTCGGCGCCCGTGTCTTCAATGTTGCTGGGACGGAGGGACGCGCTTGCCGGCAGCGCTGGGTTGCCTTGAGCGCAATCGCCCGGAGCCGGACCGCAAAGGCTCAGGGTATAGCCGCCCATGCCTTCCTCGGCCTCATTGAAATCTGTGATCGTCGTGAGGTGCATCAGAATATCTTTGAAGCTGCCGCCAAACTCGAACGTGTGGCGACCCTTCGTCCAGCTGAAGTCGTCGCGCAACACTGGAACTGGAACGCGCTGCGCATTTCCTCCCGGAGCGTCATACATCGCGGAAACCAGCGCCGGACCCGTGCCGTCGTCGAAGGTATAGTTGGTGGTTCCATTCGGGTTCCAGGTGGCGCTGGACGGATTAAATGTCACCACTGAGGAGAGCTTCTGAACGGTCTCGCCCAGAGTTAAGCGGTTGGTCGTGTTCGAACTGATCAGCCAGGTATGCCCAACCACAAAGGCATAGGAGCGGTCGCTCTGCGGGTCTGTTAACGGATCGCCGGGAAGCGCATTAATGGCGAGCACGTCGTCGCTGCGAATAAAGGAGAACTTGGCGAAGAGCTTCATCTTGTCGTTCAGGTTTACGTCTCCCCTGCCGACATAGTTGGTCGCGGTTTCGCCGTCGGGAGCATTAAAGGCCAATCCGCCCGAGTTCACGCCGTCTCCGCTGTCCGAGTTGTTGGAATGCGGGAAGCGGCCAGTGAACGCGCTGAGCCACTGGCTGGGCGTCCCTAATCCGATCGGATCGTACGCCGCGAACTGGGACGGCGTCAGCAGCGTTGTATCTCCGGCTGCGTCGTTGATGTAACTCACATTGCCTGCGCGCAGGCTGTCGAGAGGAACTGTCCTCTGGGCCAGCACGGACCGGATAATGCGATTGTCGTTGAAGTCGAAGAAGAAGAATGCCCTGTCTTTGCCGCTGAACAGATGCGGAATGGTGATCGGGCCGCCGATATTGCCGCCGAATTGGTTCTGGATCAGGTGGTTGCGCGGAACAATGGGAACGGAGTTGTTGGCGAACCAGCTGTTTGCCACAAAAGAGGTGTTGCGGTTGTACTCGTTCAGGTTGCCATGAAACTGATTGGTGCCGCCCTTTGTCACCAGGCTGAACTGGCCGCCGCTGCCGGGGCCGCTGTCGGCATCTCCGCCGGCCACGCTGCCGGTGAACTGCTCCAATGAGTCAACCGGCGCTCCGCCCACGATCGTTTGGTTGCGGATGCCTTCCGCGATGCCATTCGGGCTGCTGTTATAGCCCACGCCGCCGGTCACCAGGTCGTTCACATCCAGTCCATCCAAAGTCACGTCGTTCTGGTCAACGCGTGAGCCTGTCACCGAGCCGGTGTCTGTGACTCCCGCTTGCATCTCAAAGAGCGCGGTGGGTGTGTCCCTCTGTTGCACGGGCAGCGAATCGAGCGAGTGAACGTCGATGTTGTTGCCGACGGTGGCGTCGGAGGTGTCGAGCGTGACCTCTGAGTTGGCGGCCGATACCTGGATCTCTTCGTGTACGCCGATCGCAAGAGTCGCGTTCTGCGTGCGCACGGTCGACACAATCAGGTAAATATCCTTGACCACAAGGGTCTCGAACCCCTTGGCCGAGAAACTTACCTCATAGCCCGCGCCTGGAGGCACCTCGGTGAAGCGATACGAACCGATCGCGTTCGTCGTCTGCGTGAGCTTCACGTTCGTCGCCTTGTTGGTCAGCGTCACCAAGGCGCCCGGCACAACGGCGCCGCTCTGGTCAGACACTGTACCCGCCATGCTTGCGGTAACTTGCCCATAGCTGGCCGGCAAAGATACCAACACCAACATCGCCAACAGGGAGTAGAGGAGCGCCATTACACTCTTCGTACTAAAAAACCGCATCGCAAATCCTCCAGAGAATCTCTGAATCGGAAGGCCTTCAACGGCAAGCTTCACCATCCAGGTTGTGCGCTTTCGGCCGCTCAAAGGTGAGCAAGTCCGATTTCGCTGGTTGATCAAAACAAGTGAAAATCCACGGTCCTTACAAACTTTTGCGTAATAACCGACCACGCAGGCCTATGCCCGCTGGATGCGAATCCAGAAAACGTGGTTAGAATCCTTGAGGTCTTTAAGGCAATTCATGTGCCAATTGAATTCGCCTCGGCAGTCATGGTCAACTAGTTGAAACAAAATGACATCGCCCTCTACAAGCTCCCCCGAAAGTGTTAGTCGAATATGAAAACCCATAGTCTTGGGCCATAATATTGCAAAAAATGGACATCGGAGATATTCGAGCCACCTTTCCACACCATTTCTAAGCAGCTCCTGGATGTCCCTGATCCTGTCGATCTCCGCGGCTGCCGGCACATCTTTCGGCAGCTAAGCGGCATTGCCCCGCTCCGGCATTCAGGTCAGCTGAAAAAAGGGCGTCCCATTCGGGACGCCCCTCTCATTGGATTCGGCCCGGATGCCGAAGGGTTAGAAGTAGATCTTGCCTGCCAGCTGAACGGCACGGCCGGGCGAGGGATCGCCGTTTACCTCGCTACTGTGATCCACGCTCGTGACCACGCCGAAGGTGGGACTTTGAAAGGTTCCGCTCGGTGGGGCGAAGTTGGCGTGGTTGAATACGTTGAAACCCTCCAGACGTAACTGCACGTAACGCGTTGCGTCCGCGGTGAAGTGAATGTCTTTCGTGATACTTAGATTCGTGTAGTTGAATCCCGGACCATGGAAGAAGTTCCGCCCGGTATTGCCGAAAGTGCCAATTTCCTCGATCGAAAACGGCGTCGTGTCGAAGTATTGGTTGGTCGCGCTGCGCGGATTCATTGTCTTGATCTTGCTGGTGGACGTATTTGGATTGTCGGGGCAGCCGAATTTGCTGCCGCCGTCGCACCAGAGAGAGCGGTTGGATCCGGTGGTGATGCCGATGGGGAACCCGGTCTGGAGAGCAGTTACACCGCTCACGCCCCAGCCGGCCAGGGTCTCGCGCAAGATCGCGTTGTTCCTCAGGAACCCGGCGGCGGGTACGGAGTAAACGTAGGTGGCGGCAAGGCGCTGCCGGGCGTCGAAGTCGGAGGAACCGTAGTTGAGGTACTCGAAGCCGGGAACATAATTCCTGGCACGGCCACCTGTGACGCTCTCGTATCCAGACCCGTCGTCCAGTGCGTGCGCATAGGTGTACGCAAGACTGAATTGCAACCCGTGATCGAGGGCTTTGTTGAGGCTGGCCTGCAGAGAATTGTAATTGGAAGTCCCTTCCGAAGCTTGTTCTCCGGCGGAAAGGAACCATGGAATCGACGTGCCGGGCACGAGCACCGGGTCCGCGGTGTACTGCGAGAAGTCGCGATGGACATTGTTGGCATCGTTCACACACGCGGGATTGGCAACGCAGGATGCGTGTCCGGCGGGCGTAATAGGGTCACCTTCGTACCAACTTTCAAGCCGATGGCTCACCGAACCGACATAGCCGACTTGAGCCAAGTAATGGGATCCGAGTTGGCGCTGGATGTTGACGTTGAAGTTATAAGTGTAGGGAGGGACATAACTGGCAGCAAACGCATTGAGAACAAGTTCAGCATAGCCATCTGCGATCCAGTTGACGCTCGCGCCCGCCTTCGGTGTGGCATAAGGGAAACGGTTGGGCAGCGATCCATTGCCTGCTACATCTGCATAAGGATTTGCAAAGGCAGGACTGCACGGGTAGCCCGCGTAGGGGCCCGTGTTGCAGGTGATGTCGCTCGCGCCGAAGTCAAAATACAACGCCGGCGGATCGAGCAGATTCTGGAGCGATTGCTCCTCCTGGTCGCGGTTGTAGTAAACCCCGAAACCAGCGCGAATCGAAAAGCTGTGCGTGCCGTTAGCGCCGATCAGCGCCGACGGACCTTCGGACGGGGACCATGCGATACCAATTCTGGGACCAAAGCGGTTCCAGTGCGTGGTTGGCCCGCCAGCCTCATTGCATCCGGGATCGCCATCATATGTGAGCCCCGGAGGTCCGCCGGGGTAGACCTTTGAGGATGTGTTGCTGATTGCGAAGCAGACGACTCCAAGTCCGTCAAACTGCTTATCCTGCGTGGGCTGCTCGATATCCCACGCTGTGCCGAAGTTGAAGGTGAAGTCGGGACTGACTTTCCAGTTGTCCTGAACGTAGGCGAACGTTTCGCTCGAGAGCGCGTCAATGAACCCATCATTGGTCTGCTCATACCCGTCCGGAATACCCATCGCGAAATCGAGGAGCGGGTCGCCGGAACTGTAGAGTCCAAAACCGTTCCAGTAGTAATAACCGTTGTTGAGATAGCCGAAGGGATTGTGCACCCGGAACTGCTCATACGAGGCGCCCAACTTCAAGGAGTGATTGCCTCGAATCCAGGTGAAGTTGTCAGCGTAGGTCAGGTTGGTATCGGTGCGCGGCTGCGGCCCTTCGTAACTGTTGCCGAGCGCGAAGTAGTTCCCGACTGACATGTAGGGAATCCCCGACAGGGCAAGCTGAGGATTGATGGAGAAGCCAAGCGAACTGGGCGACTGGACGGGGGTGGGAATAACGGAAGGGAAATTGAGACGATAGTAGCCGCCGTGTAGGTCATTCAGCTTGTTCGCGCTGAAGGTGTGGGTATAGTCGGCGCTGAAGACCTTGAGATGCTCGGCCGCGTGCTGGCCGAATCCCGGGAAGCTGCCGCCGCCGAAAGATAATGCATTAGCACTTGGACTTGACTCGAAGATGGACGATGCCCAGATGGAGTCGCGGGCGCTGGGGGTATAGTCGGCACGGAGGATTCCCTGGTCCTGCGCATCTGTGCTGAGAGGGTTGAAGTTGTAAAGCGGAGAGCTCGCCGTGCCGGCGTTGCCTTGAGGGACGTATTTGTTGATGATATTCGATGCGACCGAGTTCCACTGGCCTGGAGGAATGACGACGGTTCCGCTCGGGAAGCAGGAACTCCAAGTGTCGACTCCCGCGACGCAGGAGCCGATGTTGAACGGGATCGGGTTGCCGCTTAAACCCCCGCTGTTCGCAGCGCCTGACAGGTAGTTCAGATCATCGGTAAAGTCGCCGGCGAAGTTGCCCGTCGGCGTTGAACCCTTTGTTCCGGTAAACGTCGATGCCTCTTGTGTTGCCGCGGTCCTATTGCGGAGGCCTTGATATCCGGCGAAGAAGAAGAACTTGTTTTTGAAGATTGGTCCGCCCACCGTGCCGCCGTACAGATTCTGGTGGAAGATGGGGCGGGTCTGGGAGAAATAGTCTCCGTTATTCATGAATGTGTCACGGTAATACTCGAATCCGCTGCCATGGAGAGTATTGGTTCCGTTCTTGATGACCTCATTCACAATGCCGCCGGAGTTGCGCGAAAACTCGGGGTTCATGGTGCTGGCGACAATGTTTTCTTCCTGAAGCGCGTCGGGATTCACAATGATGCCCTCGTCTTGCAGGGCGCCATCATTGACGTCGACCCCATCCACGATGACATCGTTTTGCGGCGTTTGACTGCCATTGGTCGAGTAGGTGCCAAATCGGTCGGAAGACTCCATGACGCCCGCCTCAAACTTCTGCAGTCCAGCCGCGTCACGACCTTCCATCGGTATGTTTTCGATCTGGCTCGCCGTAACAACCAACTCCAGCTGCGTATTCGAGGTCTCAACCTGCAGCGCTGTGGCTGTTACCTGGACAGTTTGCGCGGTTCCGCCCACCTTCATCGTGGCCAGCACTTCGCGGTTGTCATTCACGTTCAGCGTTAGACCTGAAGCCACGAAGCTTTCAAAGCCGGTCGCGGAAACTGTCACTGTGTACGGACCACCCACCTGGAGCGAGGGAAAAAGGAAATAGCCACTTTTGTTCGAGGTGGTTTCTGTCGAAATGCCCGTAGAGGTGTTGAGTGCGGTGACCTTGGCGTCGGGGAGCAGTGCTCCGCTGGGATCGGTGACCGTGCCGTGAATCGCAGCCACAGTGACTTGGGCCACGGCTGCCGGCGCGTCGACAAACGCGAGAGAACCAACGAGCACCACAATCGCGAGCGCAAACATCGCAGAATGAAATCGGGGAATCCGCATCCTGAAACCTCCACAGTGAACTGGAATTATTTCTTCTCAAAAAGGAAGTCACGTCGGCTTGCTGACTTCAATTCGTCCTTGCGAGACGGCCACTCGCCTAACAGACATGTTGTAAAGCGAATCGAATGTCGAGAAGTGAGGGCTGGACCAAACGTTCCCTGCGCTTCAAAACGAAGTTCAAGCGCGTACGATGCAAACTGGGGAACACCCCTCGCCGCTAACCTTGCACGCGGTGGGCCATTCTCAGCAAACGGCTCTCCTGATAGCTTATTAATAGAAAACAAATGGGTTGTCGATCACCATTTCGTGTCACCGGCAACATTCGCAACCGAACCCCGGATCTGCATTTATGATTTTCCATAAATCAACGTCCAGGTAATCCAAAATTGAACTCAAGGTTCAGGTTTTCAGAGAGATGGCTGCGAGAGATTTGCGCTTCCCGACCGGCGTTTTGAGGTATTCTCCTCACGATGCAGGTTACCCTCGCCCATATAGGCGCTCCGCCAGGATCGCGCGATCCATTCGGGGGACAGGTTAGTGACTATCTCAAGCGTTGTGTTGGGGTTGCGCGCTGCGGATCTGAAGCCTTCCGGAACGAAAAGGCATTTCTCGATTGGATCGACCGGCAAAAAGGCCGCACGGAGCCTGCGCTCATGCTTCTCGATGGACGCGGCCGGCAAATGAGCTCCGAGGCACTGGCCGATTGGCTCGGCGCGCGCCGCAATGATGGCACGCAGCTCGTCGTCTTCGCCATCGGACCGGCGGACGGGTGGTCCGAAGACGCCCGAGCAGAATGCAAACGCCGCGGCGAGCTGCTCTCATTGGGACCGATGACGCTGGCTCACCAACTCGCCCGTCTCGTGATGGCGGAGCAGCTCTATCGCGCATGTACAATTCTCACGGGTCATCCGTACCACAAGGGACATTGAAGACAGTTCATGGTTCGCAGTTCTCAGAAGAAGATTGAACCGGGCCCGCGAACTGCGAGACCTTCGCAACGAAGAACTACGAACTGAGAACTGAAATGAGCGACACCCGCAAAGGCCTCATCCTCATCAACACCGGCCCCGGCAAAGGCAAGACCACCGCCGCGCTGGGCACGGCTTTGCGCGCCGTCGGATGCGGCATGAAGGTGCTCGTGCTGCAGTTCATTAAAGGTTCGTGGCATTACGGTGAGCTCGAAGCAGCCGAAGCCCTCGGATCGAACTTCGTTCTCAAGCAAATGGGACGCGGGTTTGTGAAGGTCGGCGGCGCTCAAGCCGATCCGGAAGACATTCGCCTGGTGCAGGCGGCGTGGGAGGAAGCACGCGCGGCGATAGACTCGGGCGAATGGGATTTGGTCGTCCTCGACGAAATTAACTATGCCATCAGCTACGGGATGCTGGATGCGGAAGTGGTCGCCGAGGCGCTCAAGGGAAAGCCGGAGATGGTGCACGTCATCCTGACTGGGCGCAACGCCCACCCCTTGCTAGTAGAGCTGGCCGACACCGTGACGGAGATGCGCGAAGTGAAGCATGCTTACCAAAAGGGCATCCTCGCGCAGCGCGGCATCGAGTATTGACCGACGAAGGACGCGCTAAGCCGGAAGCCAAGCACTCTCGCTGGGCCAACATCGACGCGGAGCCGCTGAACTCGCTGATCACGCGGCGATGAATTGCGGGCACGAACACCACGCTTGGCCGCATCGCCCTTATTGTGATTTTGGGGACATTGGCACTTGTTTAAGCCTGATTCTCTTGAATGCCGGTGATGAGAAGCCACGCGGCTGAAATGAAAAAAGCGAAGGAGAGCACCATAGCTGCCGAGGCCACATAAAGTCCGGCAACATATCCGCTGATAAGGAACGCGGAACCTGCGATCTGAGCTAGGTAACAAGTTGTGCCCACGATGAATCGACCGATGCTGAGCCCCACGGAGCTTCTACCCAATTTGGTGGCCTGGAAGTAGACCCGGATGTAAGTAATCGTGGGAACGAGCGTAACGACCAACCACTCAATGCCGATCCATTGATAGTTTTGATTTCCAATGAGAGCGAATGCACAGATCATGAACACGGCAGTGAAGCCCGTCAACGTTGCTATGGCACGATTTTTATGGGTTGCATCCCGGGTGATGATCGAAAGATTGATTGACATGGCTA
>CAYYKV010000007.1:0-39519 GCA_964468605.1 uncultured Occallatibacter sp.
AGCTCAAGACCATCGAGGATGTCTACATGGCCATCCTTTGGCCGGCCGCAATCGGAAAGGAAAACTCGTGGGTTCTCTTCAGAAAGCCGAGCGCCCAGTACGATCGCAATTCCGGCCTCGACACCAACAAAGACGGCGCTGTAACTAAGGAAGAGGCAGCCGCCATGGTCAAGGCTAAGTTGCTCAAAGGCAGAGGCGCGGGATACTTCGGATAGATCCTTCGAGAACGAGCTTAGCGATTCGACGATTGGCAGTTCCGTTTCCAGGAATTTCAGATTTCCGCATTTCTTGTCGCTGCACCGGGTGTGAAAATGCTGACCGATACCATCTTCCAATTGATTCTTGACAACGCTTCTGGCTTAATAGCAAATAATGCGAACGTGGGCATGCGCCCTCGAGCTCACAGCGGGTGATCGGAACGTATGCCCCCTCTAAGGGCTTTCGGCGACGGAACGAATTTGGGCCTTGATGGACGCGAACCGCCAGTCGAAAAGGTAGAGCGCGACAAATTCCGCTTTTCTTCGTCCGACGGTTCATCAATGCTCGTTCGTCCAACCTGGAGATGACGTATGAAGGCAATTGTTGTCCACGAATATGGTGGTCCTGAAGTGCTCAAGTACGAGGACTACCCCGATCCAGTGGCGGGCCTCGGCGAGGTGCTGGTCCGGGTCGCCGCTGCGAGCGTGAATCCGATCGACTACAAGCGGCGTGCTGGATTAACGAAGGATTTTTATCCCCTCCAGTTCCCCGCCCTCATCGGAGTCGATATGGCGGGGACCGTGGTGCAGGTTGGACCGGGAGTCGAGGCCTTTACTGTCGGCAACCGCGTGTTCGCAATGGCGGACAACACGTATGCCGAACTCTGCGTGGTGAAAGCGGACGCTTTGGCAGATATTCCTGAGGGCCTTGATTTGATCGAGGCGGCGGCGCTGCCGCTGGTGACGGTGACCGGAAACCAGCTTGCTTCGGCTACGGAAATCAAGACGGGGCAGACCTTGCTTGTCGCGGGCGCCGCGGGAAATGTCGGGCGTGCGGCAGTGTTCACTGCAAAGCAGCTGGGAGCGACCGTGATTGCGGGAGTCTTAAAGAGGCAAATGGAGGAAGCGAAGACTGTCGGCGCGGATCGTCTGATTGCAACTGACGACGACACGGCGATTGCGAGTCTTTCGCCGCTCGATGCCGTTGCCGATACGGTGAACGGCAAGACTGCCGAAAAGCTGATCGCGAAGGTCAAGCCGGGAGGAGTGTATGCTTCGGTTGTCGAGGCGCCGCAGAACGCCGCAAATTACCCCTCTGTGAAGATGGTGCATGTATTCTCGCATTTCGACAGACGGACGCTCGAATTCATGGGCGAAGCAGTGCGCGATGGCAAGCTGGTCATTCCGATCGGCCCCAAGCTGCCACTCAGCGAAGCGGCCGAGGCTCACGCAGCGGCAGAAAAGGGCGGAATCGGGAAGATTCTGTTGGTGCCTTGAACCTGTAGCCACACATGCGCCATCAAGACGAGAGATCAAGATGAGAAAAGATCGCCGCGGAATCAATCTCGCCTCCAAACCCAGTGGCAATGGGTGCGTGGAATGCCTGGCGTCACCGAGTGGCTGGTGGTTCCATCTCCGCCGGTGTGCCGAGTGCGGGCATATCGGATGTTGTGACAGTTCTCCGAGTCAGCATGCATCAAAGCATGCGGCGGCTACAGGGCATCCGATCATTGCCAGCTTCGAGCCAGGTGAGGACTGGTTCTTCGATTACGAGAAGCAGGCGATGATCAAGGGCGCGAACTTGCTTCCACCGCATTCGCACCCGCAAAGTCAGCCTGCTCCTGGCCCACGGGGAAAAGTGCCCGCCGACTGGGAATCGCTGCTGAACTAGCTGCCGCTCATCGATTTTGGTCGACCGATTTGTGTTGATCGATTTTTCATCAATGGCAGCCGGACTCGGGATACCTTATTTGTAATGAGCGCCGCATCGAAAGGAGCCATCCATGAGCGCGATTCAAGTCGAACAGAAGAGCTATGAGATGCCCCCACGGGAGGGAATCAGTATCGCTCATTTTCTGACAGTCGCCGACATCGAGCGATCGGCCCGCTACTACGAGAAGGTCTTCGGCGCTCACATTCTGAGCTTGGGTGACGGCAACGCACCTGCGTACCTTCAGCTCGCGAACATCTGGATGATTTTAAACGTCGGCGGCGGGCCGACACCGGACAAGCCGACGGTAACGCTCAGCGTCCCCGACCCGAATCACATCAACAGCTTTATGAATTTCCGCGTTGCGGATATTCAGGCGTGCTATGAATTGTGGAAAAGTCGAGGCGCCGAGTTCATCACCGCGCCGATCCCCAAGTATGGCGAGATTCGCTGCTACATCCGCGATCCTGACGGCTACATCATCGAGGTCGGACAGAGCACCGATCTTACGTACGGTTAACGCTCGGCCCAGATAGGATTCGGATTTAAAATGGTTGCGGATGTTCTCTTTAGGCCTTCCGGGCCGCAATGTCGTGCCAGCACTTTGGTCTTGATCGATACGATTGGCCAACTGTTTTACTTCCCTTCCCTCCTGGCTTAATCGCAACCGTTCGAAATGCACGTTGCTCGAGCTTGGAAAACTCTATGTGACGGAGAACTCTCCATGCCTGAAATCGTGAAGAATTTTGTGGCGCAAGAACAAGAAGAACAGAAGCTAGAGACACACAAAGTAGGGACACGCACCGCCATAAAGCGACTCGCCGGCTTTACGATCGTTGCGGCAGCCGTGGCAGTGCTTGCCGTCCTCGTCGCCGCGGCCGCTTACCCGCCGGACAAGTACTCGCTAATATCGCCGAGCGGAATCGCGTTCTCCGACTTCAGGGGATACGAGGACTGGGCTGTGGTATCTTCAGCGCGGACCGACCAAATACAAAAAGTGATCGTCGCCAATCCGGCCATGATCGCGGCATTCAAGGCCGGCGTTCCCGGCAACGGCCAGTCCTTCCCGAATGGTTCCATGATCGTTAAGCTCCAGTGGACGCAAAAGAAGAGCGCGGAGGCGCAGTTCCCCGTGGATGTGCCAGATGTCTTTACCCAGGCTTTCGTCATGGAAAAGGACAGCAAGAGATTTCCGGCAACCGGCGGGTGGGGATACGCGGTGTTCAACTACGATGCTCCGTCAAACAAGTTCTCGGCAGACGCGAAAAGCCTCTCAGATTGTGGAAATGCGTGCCATTCGGTCGTGAAAGCGAAGGACTACATCTTCCACCCGTACGAGAAGCGTTGAACCGCACCTGCCCCTGACATCGGGCCTCCCGCCTTTTTCGGCTATGAGCTTGTTGCTCTGCATGATCTCGCCACCGGCCGCCGAGCACGCGAGTTCACGGCATTATTTCCGGAAAGCTTCGCCCGCGCGACCTCCGGATGGCTCCGAACTGGCTCCAGACGTTTGCGCGCTCCGTCGTGCCAGCTCATATAATTCGCGCCGGAATGCGTTATATGTGGCTTATTTTATGGGTTTTGGTGCCGAAGAAGGGACTCGAACCCCCACACCCTTGCGAGTACGTGGACCTGAACCACGCGCGTCTGCCAATTCCGCCACTTCGGCACATGAGACTGCTCAGGCGGGTTCCGCCGAGCGGGCAGCAATCCTGAGTCTCGCAAATGCCGTGGTTGGTGTCAAATTTCTGTTGATTTCCAGCCCGGAACTGCGCGGCCGGCCCTCACTGCTTCGATTCTTCTATCTTCACGTTCTTCGGCTTGGCAAAAAGCGTCGCATCGAACGGCACCTCTCCGTACCCTGGAAACCAGAAAATATCACGGCGGCCGCCTTGACTCCAATAAACCGACAGCGGGCGTTCAGGTGTGCCCCAGGTAAAGAGCGCGAGCGTTATATCTCCGAATGAGAGCAAGTATGCCACGGTTTGTTTGCCTTGAGAGATAGGCCCGGGTCGAGGAGCTGCACCGTGGTTCTTGAAGTACTCCATTTCATGTCCGAATTCAAGTCCAGAAACTTGCTTTGCCTGGCCCTCGGGCAGTTTTGAAAGCAAATCCTCAAAGATGATCGGCATCCGGCAATTAAACGTTGGTCCGGCATCTACAATGTGCTCCGCGGAATTTGATGCAAGGTTGACCATCCAAACATCCGGTTCATTCATGATGATTAGCCCATGAATTCCGTGCTCCGGGTCCGGCTCCTCTTCCACGCGGCAATACCCTGTGCCTGCACGAAACATGACCTTTGGTTTGGCCGCGAAACTCCCCTCGGGCGCATCGGGACCCTGGATCTGGACCACCATCTTTGTCATCGTCTTTGGCGGCTGTTGAGCGAACATGGCGCTCGAAAGGAGACAGGCAAACAGACACGCGCGTTTCATTCTGCGCCTCACTTTCCCGGAACATGAGAGATGCCGCAAGGATAGCGCAACTCCGCCTGCGAGGGGCGGAGAACTTGCTGAATTCTTCGCGCGGAGAGAATTTGGGAGGTATGAAAGTCGCGGCCCGGCCCAGGTAGCGAACTCACCCCGGCGTCTTCACGCCCTTCTTCAACATCGCGACGGCCTTCGCCATGCGATTCTGCCGCGTTTCTTCCTTCTTCGCTCCCTCAATCCACCGCACGTACTCCTTGCGGTGCGTGTAGCTGAGCTTCTCGAAGCCGGCGAGCAGGCTTTCTTTCTTCAGCAGCTCCTTGAACGTGGCCGGGATCGCGACGAGGCGTTCCGCCTCGTCCTTCCACACCACCACGTCGATCGTGTCGCCCGGGCCCTTGCCGGTCTCGTCGCGGATCGACTTGAGCACGCAGAGCATGTGCTGCGGTCTGCCGTATTTGATGAGCGACCCAGTGTACGGCACGCCTGCTAAAGTGGACTTCACCCCAACTCTGCCCTTGATGCCGAACTCCTTCTCAACGTCATAAGGAAAAAGCACGAATGCGCCACCTGTGCCCACGCTCGCTTCCTGTATCTTCGCTCTGAACTTGTAGGTTTTCATCGTCCAACCTTCATCGCGTTAAGTGCGCCACGTGCCTTCCCCGTAATTCAATCGTCCCGCATTCCTGCACGATCGGCGGTCCATGCGAGCCTTCACCCGCCGACTCTCTGGCACAAACAGCCATCCCACCTGCACCGCGCAGCCGCCGGTCGGAAGTGCGATGAGGGTGGGATAGAGCGCTCTCGATCTGATTCCCCGGTGTCCCTACACCAGTTTCGCGTCCAGCGTAACCTCGGTGTTGTTCGCGAAGAGCTTCGAAATCGGGCAACCCGCCTTGGCGTCGGCCGCGGCCTTGTCGAAAACTTCCTTCGTCGCGCCGGGAACGGTGGCTGTCGTGGTCAGCGCAATCCTCGTCACCGCAAAGCCCGCGTCAACCTTTGCCAGCGTCACTGCCGCTTGCGTCTCGATCTTCGTCGGCGTCAATCCCGCCCCGCCCAATTGCGCGCCCAGCGCCATCGAGAAGCAGCTCGCGTGAGCCGCCGCAATCAGTTCCTCGGGCGTGGTGCCGGTCGCAGCTCCCTCAAACCGGGTGGCGAACGAGTAGTTGGCGTCTTTCAGCACGCCTGTCGCCGTCGAAATCGTTCCTTTGCCTTCCTTCAGTGATCCAGTCCAAACCGCGCTCGCTTTGCTTGCCATGGTTCCTCCTTGGGGTGCCCCGTCTGGGGTGCCTTGTTCTCAGTTGTATGTGGGTTCTTGGCGCGTCACGTCGGGGAAGACCGTCACGCCGCGTTTCTGTTGATCTCTCGGGCGCCTTCGGGAATTTCAAAGAACAGGCAGCCGCTTCTCCATGCTAATCTGTCCGGCATGTTGCCGGAGCGGCCCCGCGCCCTGAATTTCGACTTTCCAGCCGATCCCGCGCTGGGAATCTCACAAAGTGGTGCGCCAAGCACGACTGCGGACGTTTTCCCCGTGGACCACCACTGCCAGATCTGCCCCACCTGCAGCCATCGCCTCACAGGCCACCACTGCAAGCTGGTCTGCACTCATTGCGGCTACTATCTCAGTTGCGCCGACTACTACTGATCGGCATCGCCGCCAACCAACTCAGTCCTTAGTCCCTATCCTTTCGCTCGCCTTTCGCGGCGCCTCAAACTCGTCGCCCGGCAGCCACTCGATCGGCTTCGCCTGCTCGCTTGCCAACCAGCCCAGAACAAATCCAAAGCGCGCCAGCTTGGCGTTCCCTCGGAAGTCCCAGTCCGCGCGGTATTCGTCGGAGGGTTGGTGGTAGTGATGCGTTTCATAGTCCGCCATCTGCGCTTCTCCCCAAGCCAGGTCGTGCCCCGCGAATAAGTCCCCCTGGTCGACGGAGAACGCCGGAATTCCTACGCGCGCCAGCGAAAAATGATCCGACCTGTAGTAGTGGCCCGCCATCGGCGATGGATCGGGCAGTAACTCGAGATCGAACGCCCGTGCCACTCGCTCCACCGTCGGCCAAAAATCAATCCGCTCCGCGCCGCCGAGATTCACTGACCGCGGAATCCCGATCGGCAGCAGCATATCGTAGTTCAGGTCCAGGCCCATCCGGCTTGCAGGAACCGGCGGATGCATCCCGAGGAATTGCGAACCGAGCAGACCCTGCTCCTCCGCCGTGACCGAAGCGAAGTACATATCGTGCGGCGGCTTCACCGGCGATTGCGCGAACGCTCGCGCCAGTTCCATCACGATTCCGCACCCGGTCCCGTTGTCTGCCGCGCCGTTGAAGATGTTGTCGCCCTTCATGTCGGGATCGATGCCGAGATGATCGTAATGTGCTGTATACAAGACGGCGTTGCCGCCCGGCGTAGCGCCTGCCACCCGCCCCACCACGTTTGCGCTCACGTAGCGACGCACGCGGCTCTCGATGTGCGCCTTAATCCGCACCGGCAGCTCAACGGCGTGAAACGCCCCGGGAACACCGGCGCGGGCGATCGCCTTGTCCAAATCACCCAGCCCGGCCATCGTGAGCAGCTTCTGCGCCACTTCGTGCTGGATCCACGCCGCCGCGCGCAACGTCGCGTTCGGGTCGCCCTCCAGGTAGCTTTTCTCCACTGCCTGCGAGTTGCGCACCACATCCCAGCCGTAGCTGGCCAGGTCCTCGCGGTGGATAATCAGCACACCCACGGCTCCGCGCCGTGAAGCTTCCTCATATTTGTACGTCCAGCGCCCGTAGTAAGTGAGTGCTTTGCCTTTGAAGAACTTTTCGTCGTTCGAAGGCGGCTCGTTCACGATCACCAGCACCACCTTCCCCTTCACGTCGATGTCTTTTCCGTCAAAGCCCGCGTAATCGTTCCAGTTGTACTCCGGCGCATCGATTCCGTATCCCACAAACACAATCGGCGCGTCGATCTCCGCTGTTGCCTGCCCCGTCTGGTCCTTGGCCACAATCTCGTCGCCGTATGCCAAATCCAGAGTCGCCCCATCCGCCGGCACAAAGCTGAACTTCGTCTTATCCTCCACCGTGTGCACCGCGTAAAGCGGAACGCGCTGGAAGTACGTGCCGTCATCCCCCGCCGGCTCCACGCCCGCCAGCGCGAACTGCGTCGCAATATACTCCGCCGCCAGCTCGCCGCCGCGCGTCCCGGGACCGCGCCCTTCCAGCAAGTCGAGCGACAAAAACCGCACATGCGCGCGAATCTTCTCGCCATCGATGCCGGTCGCGGCAGTGCGCGCCCCAGCAGGAAGCCCCGCAATTGCCGGAACCGCATTGGCTCCCGCATCCTGTGCTCTTGCAGCCAGCGCCGCTCCTACCAAACACGTCCCTGCCAAAAAAGCCAGAATGAATCTCGAACGCATTCGATCTCCTTCCAAATCCATTTCGATCTTTGAACTATGTCAAAAACCCGCTCAAAATGCGTGAAATTGATCCTTCAGACTACGGCTTCACTGCGCCGCCGTGCAATCGCGTCCATCGCCGGCGACGGCAGCAAGCGAGCGCGCATCAGCACTTTTCTCGTGAGCCCCGTCAAAGCCATACCTGCCGCCTCGCGCAGCGTAACCCAACGCCGCTCCCCGCTCGTTGCTGTCATCGCCTCCACATCCTCCTCAAGTACCATGCGGATGCGCACGTAATAGTTCACCTGCATGATCGCGTGCCGCAGGGTCATGCGCAACTCGCTCGCGGGAACTTCCCCATGAAGCAGCGTCGGAAGTTCCCACATACCCGGCATCACCGTTGTGTGCGCCGGCCGCTGTTCAAGCAGCACTTGCCGTGTGCTCCCACTGCGCCCTTTGCTCTTCGCTGGGTCCGCGCGCAGCGCCAGAGCATACGCCGCATTCCGACTGGTCATTGGAGCGCGCCGCGCGGTCTTGTGCTCGCCCCGCGTCTTGCACTCCGCCAACAGCGGGCACGCCGCGCATTGCGGATTCCTTGGCGTGCAAACCGTCGCGCCCAGTTCCATCATGGCCTGGTTAAAATCACCGGGCCGCGCCCGATCCAGGAATCGCTGCGCCAGTTCTTCCACCTTCCGCCGCAGCGTCGCGCCGCCGCCCTTGCGGCTTCCCGCTCCCCACCCTGCGAACCGGCACAAAACCCGTTCCACATTGCCATCCACCAACGCCACCGGCTCTCCGTGAGCGATGCTCGCCACCGCCGCGGCCGTATACACGCCAATCCCCGGCAGAACCCGCAACTCCTCCGCCTTCACCGGCAGATTTCCTTGAAGATTCTCGCTCACAAACTGTGCCGCCTTATGCAACATCCGCGCCCGTCGGTAGTAGCCCAGCCCGCTCCACATCGCCAGCACATCCTGCTCCGGCGCCAGCGCCAGCGATACCAGCGTGGGAAACCGCTCCAAAAACTGCTGGTACCGCTCCACAACCACCGCAACGCGCGTTTGTTGCAGCATGATCTCCGCAACCCAGATTGCGTAGGGATCCCTGCTGCGCCGCCATGGCAGGTCGCGCCGGTTGCGCCCGTACCACTCCAGCAATCCAGCGCGCAACGCCCGTGTCTTCCCCTGGTCCTCGTCCTGCCTTGCCATGCGCCCAGCTTACGATATCCTGAGAGCCTATCGCACGCGACGCATACGACTGCTCCCGCCGCGTAAACTTCTGATCCCGGAGTGACAAATCGGGTTCAGTAACTCTAACGGTGTATTGCCCGCTCAATGCTGCATTGCTAAATTTGAACTCAAATTCCCTTTCTGGCAGAGGCGTGCCAGTCCGCTGGTGATTTTGTGGGCCAGTTTACTCCGGCTCATCTACGCTGAAGAATCGCCCACGCAATTGCCGGATTCGCCGGTGAATCGATAGGAGACATTGTGAAACGTACGACTTTATGCCTGACGCTTACGCTGCTGGCCGCATCCTCCGGCCTGCTCGCCCAAAACTCCGACCAGCCCACTCCGCCCCAAACCAGAGCCGAAAAAGGGGTTCCACCGGCTCCTTTCTCCCGCCTCGCTCTATCCGGCGGCATCGGCGCCAACGGCATCAACATGCAGGCCGCAGTCAACGCCAACCGTTACCTCAACATTCGCGGCGTAGGAAACTACTTCAACTACACGGTCAACAACGTCAGTGTCAGTGGCAGTGGCGGATCGAGTGGCATCGACGTCAGCGGCAAACTGAATTTCGCTTCCGCCGGCATCACCCTCGACTATTTTCCCTTCCCGAACCATGGCTTCCGATTGAGTCCCGGCGTCATGCTCCTCAACCAGAACGCAATCTCGGCAAGCGGCGTTGCGTCTCTCGGAACAAGCATTTCGCTCGACTCGACAAAGTACTATTCCGAAGGGGGCGCCAATGCCATGGCCCTCAACGCCAGCCTGGGTTTGAACACTCACAAGCAGGCGTTCACCATGACCACAGGCTGGGGAAACCTGATTTCACGGAAGGGCGGCCATTTCTCCGTCCCCTTTGAGATCGGAGCCATCTTCACGGGCACGCCGACGCTCGGCTTCAATCTCAGCGGCTATGGCTGCACCAACCAAGCCGATGATGGCACCAGCGGCGCGGGCGCCTCGTGCGTGAATATGGCGACCAATACCACAGCGCAATCCAACGTCGCCGCCCAGGTCGCCAAATATCAAAACGACCTCAACCCGCTAAAGGTCTACCCGATCTTCTCCATCGGCATTGGATATAACTTCAAGATCCGCTAATTTGGCGGCATCAAACACAAAATCCGGGCCGTCAGGCCCGGATTCTGTTCACTAATCTCTATCCCAGCATCTCTCCTACAATCCCCGCCGCCGCCTTCAACGCCGCATCAATCTGCGACTGATCCTTGCCGCCGGCCTCGGCGATCTCCGGCTTCCCTCCGCCCGAGCCGCCCACAATTTTGGCCACCGCGCCCACCAACTTGCCCGCCTGGATGCGCTTCGTCAGGCCCTGCGTCACTCCGGCGATAATCGCCACTTTTCCCTCCGGCTGTGCCGACCCCAGCACCACCACGCCCTCGCCCAGCTTCTGTTTCAGATTGTCCACAAGCGTCCGCAACTGTCCGCGCTCGAGCTCATCCGCGCGATGCGTCAGCACCCTCAGACCCTTCACCTCGACGGCGCGTGAAACCGCCTCATCCAGCCCGCCGGCAGCTGACTTCATCCGCATCTCTTCAATCTCGCGCCGCAGCTTCTTCAGCTCGTCCTCTTGCGCCGCCAGCTTGGCCTTCAATCCCTCTGAAAGATTCCCGTCCGCCGAAACAATGGACGACGCGAACTGAGCTAGCTCAAAGTCGCGCCTGAACGTATCGAGCGACCCCATCCCGCTGATCGCCTCAATGCGTCTCACTCCCGACGAAACCGACTCCTCGCCCGTCAGCTTCATTAATCCGATCTCGCCCGTCGCCGCCGTATGCGTGCCACCGCACAGCTCCGTCGAAAAGCCGTCTGACAGCTTCACCACCCGAACCTTATCGCCATACTTCTCGCCAAATAGCGCCATCGCGTGGTACTCGTTCACCGCGACGTCGATCGGCACGTCTTCCAGAGTCTCCACCTTCGCGTTGCCCAGAACCTCGCGATTTACGATGTCCTCAATCTCCTGCAACTCCTCGTCGGCCACCTGCGCAAAGTGCGAAAAATCGAAGCGCAGCCGGTCGGGAGCCACCAGCGACCCCGCCTGCTTCACATGCGTGCCCAGAACCTGCCGCAGCGCCGCGTGCAGCAAATGCGTTCCCGTATGATTGCGCCGGATCGCATCGCGCCTCACTCCATCCACCACCGTATTCACGCGGTCGCCCACTGCCAGGCTTTGCCTCAAAATCGCCTTGTGCGCCCTCACTCCCTGCACCGGCAACACGCAGCCGACGATCTCGGCCACGGTGGAATTTCCATCCACGGTTAGAAAAATTCCCGTGTCGCCAACTTGCCCGCCCGAATCGCCGTAGAAACTCGTGTGGTCCAGCACCACCTCAACCTCATCGCCGGCCTTCGCCGCCGGAACGCCCACGCCGCCCTTCACAATCGCCAGAACCTCGCAGTTGGTTGACGTCAGTTGCCGGTAGCCTTCAAACACCGTCTTCGGCAAATCGCGGAACGCCGGGCTGGCTGTCTTCTGGCTTCCGCCCTTCCAACTCGCCCGCGCCCGAGCCTGCTCCTCCGCGCGAGCCTTCTCGAATCCCTCCTGGTCGAACACGATGCCCGCATCGCGCGCCGCATCGACCATGAAGTCGAGCGGCAAACCGAACGTTTCGTACAGATGGAATGCCTTGTCGCCCGTGAAACTGCCCTTCAGCTCCTCATCCAGCCGCGTCAGCCCGATCTTCAGCACACGATCGAACTGCTTCTCTTCCGCCTCCACCACCTTCGCCACGCGCTCAGCCGAATCCACCAATTCCGGATAAGCGCCCTTCATCAAATCCCGCACGGCGTAAACCATTTCAAATAGAAAAGGCTTTTCCTGCCCCAGCAGCCGCCCGTGCCGAATCGCGCGCCGCAAAATCTTCCTCAGCACATACCCGCGTCCCTCATTTGACGGCACGACGCCATCATTGATCAGGAACGTCGCCGCACGCGCGTGGTCCGCAATAATCCGTAAGCTAGCCGCTGTGTCATCGGCCGTTCTGCTCTCCCGCTCAATAGCCGACTCGCTCACTCGCTTGCCTGTCAGCTCTTCCGCGCGAGCGATGAGTGGCGTGAAGAGGTCCGTCTCAAAATTGCTCACCTTCCCTTGCAGCACCGCCGCAACGCGCTCCAGCCCCATCCCCGTATCAATCGAAGGCTTCGGCAGCGGAGCCAGCTTGTACCCCGTCGTCTTTCCCGCCGCATCTACCACTGCGGAGCGGTCGAATTGCATAAAGACCAGGTTCCAGATCTCCACGTACCGCGCTTCGTCTTTGCCAAAGGGCAAATCCACGCCAGGCGTCTCCGCCGCCTCGAGGCCCATGTCGTAAAAAATCTCCGAGCACGGCCCGCAAGGCCCCGTCTCGCCCATCTGCCAGAAGTTGTCCTTCACCCCGTACTCGCCGATCCGCTCCTTCGGCACGCCGACTTCCAGCCAGTACTTTTCCGCCTCGTTGTCGCGCGGAACATCGGCCGTACCCTCGAAGATCGTCACGTATAAGCGGTCTTTGGGGATTCCAAACCACGCTTCGCTGGTCACTAGCTCCCACGCAAAACGGATCGCGTCGCGCTTGAAGTAGTCCCCGAAGCTGAAGTTGCCCAGCATCTCGAAAAACGTATGATGCCGCCGCGTAAAACCCACATTTTCAAGGTCGTTGTGTTTTCCGCCCGCCCTTACGCACTTCTGCGACGTGGTAGCGCGTTTGTAATCGCGCTTCTCCGCACCCAGAAAAAGGTCCTTGAACTGGTTCATTCCCGCGTTGGTAAACAATAGCGTCGGATCGTTCGCCGGCACGAGCGACGACGAATGCACCCTCCGGTGCTCCTTTGTCTCAAAGAAGTGAAGAAACAGCTCGCGTATCTCATTTCCCGAGCGCATTTTCATAGCTCCTTCAGTGTAACCACCTGCGGTGGGGCAGCCCCGCGCTGGCGCGCGGTCTTCAGGCCCGTGCACCGTCCGCGTCCTCGCCCCCGCTCCCTCGGGTCCCCTTGTCCCCGTCGCTCGTCCAACCAACAAGATGGCCTCTCGATTTCACGTGACTTCCCTCGCTCTCCTGCTCTGCGCATCCGCACTCGTGTCGGACCCACTCGCCCAGGCCCAACCGGGTTCCCACCTGCCCGTCGTTGAAACCGACCGCATTCAGGTCGGCGGTTCCACCATTCAGGTCGACTTCGCCGATGGCCCGCTCGATCTGCCCCGCCAGGCTGTTGTTGCCCGCATCGCCACAGCAGCTACCGCTGTCGCCACCTACTACGGCCGCTTCCCTGTCTCCAGCGCCCGCGTGCTCGTCATTCCCGTCCCCGGCCGCCACGGAGTCGTGCAGGGCACCACCTGGGGTGACATGCACGGGTTTCCCGGCTTCACCCGCATCCGCCTCGGCGAGCACACCACCGCACCCGAACTTGCTGCTGACTGGACCATCACCCACGAACTCACGCACATGGCCTTTCCCTCGATGCCGCAAGATCAAAACGGGGACGACTCCGCCCAACACTGGATCGAGGAAGGCCTCGCCACCTACATCGAGCCAGTCTCCCGTGTCATGATCGGCGACCTGACGGCGCCGAAGATTTGGCGCGACATGGTGCGCGATATGCCGCAGGGCGAACCAGCGCCCGGCGATCAGGGCCTCGACCATACCCACACCTGGGGCCGCACCTACTGGGGCGGAGCCATGTTCTGCCTCGTTGCCGACGTCGAGATCCGCCAGCAGACACATAACCACTTCGGCCTGCAGGATGCATTGCGTGCCATCGTCGCCCAAGGCGGCACCATCGACCATGATTGGACGCTTCCCCAGGCGCTTGCCATCGGCGATCGTGCGACCAACACCCACGTCCTCACCGAGCTCTATGCCCAATGGAAAGACGCGCCGGTTCAATACGATTTGCCCGCACTCTGGAGCCGGCTCGGGATTCTGTCTACTCCAGACGGCATCGAGTTCTCAAGCAGCGCACCTTTGGCCGATGTCCGTGAGGCCATCACCGAACCCAGAGGAGCGCCGATCGTGGCTGCTGTTGTACCGCCCTCGCACTGAACTGAGAGCCGCGAAAACACACAAGAGTGAGCAGGCAGAGGAAAGGCTCAAAGGGCCCGAAAAGGGGCCTGTTTGGCCGCAAAGAGTGCCGTCTTGAGCACAAAAATCGATAAAAATCGCAAAAAAACGAGACGAATTTTGAGCAGTTTGTGTTGATTCTAAAGATAGTTATCGTAAAAAATCGCATTTGGAAGTGTATAAAATCACTCCTTTCACTTTTTGGGGCCTCAATTGAACCAACGAAATGAGCCGAGCCTGCGAGATTTGCGGTGTTCCTCGTCGAAGGAAGGCCTGCATCGAGCTTCGGCGAACGAGCAGGTTGGACGTGTCGTTGGGTGGTGCTCATATTTTGAGAATGCGCCAAATGCGGGAATTATTCGGCAAACCTGGAAAAAGAAATATTTCATTTTGATTGAGGGAGATGACTGAAGATTCGCGGTTGGACGGGCTTGACATAAAAACGCTGACATCAAGGACAGGGAAGGAAGCATTCGAGGGATTCTTGCGCCCGCTAGCGCGGGCGAGCGATGGAAGCGAGGGACACGAACCTCACTCCTCGTGTCTCTCGATGTCCACGCTCTCGAGTGCGGACAGCTCTTCCTCAGGCACATCCCACTGCCGCAGGATCTTGTAAATGGTTCCCGTCGAGAAACCCGCCGCAACCAGCCGTCGCATCACCCGCGCAGTCTCCTTTTCGTTGGTAGGCTTTCGGATTCTCTTCCGCTCGAGATGTTCTCGCGCCAGCTTCTCTTCATTCGTCGGTCCGTATCGCGCCTCAACGGTCTCGTTAATCAGCTCCGAGCGGATTCCCTTTTGCTGAAGATCCTGCCGCACGCGCCGCGCGCCCAGCTTCTCGTTTTCCTGGCGCAGCCGCGCGTATGTCTCAGCAAACGCGCGGTCGTCGAGATAGCCATGCTCCTTGAGCCGCGCAATCGTGCTCCTAACCGCCGCCTCGCCACGCTCGCCTTGCTCGGCTCTCGCGCTCATGAGTCGCCGCAGCTCGACCTCGGTGCGCATCTGGCGGCCGAGGGCTTTGACGGCGTAGTTGTAGAGGGCGGCTTCGGCGAGCGGGTCGCGCGGCTTGCTGGATTTGCGTGGAAATCCCATTGAACTTACCCCAACGGAATCAGGAGGCGAAAAGATCGATTCCGCCGCCAGCGGTAATGCTTAAAATCGCTGTCGAGCGTAAGAATATCGCCGGTGTTTAGCTGATCAGCCATGGCTATCAGGCAGGCATCGGCAAAATCACATCCAGCGCCGGAGTATTTCTTCATAAGATCGAGGACGGCCCGTGCCGACTCGTCTATGCGGAATGGAACCTCGATCTCGCCCCTCTCAAGATTTGTCAGGATGGCTTCCACGGCAGGTTCCGCGTGATCGAGCAGGTGGAATACTTCAGTAATACATGCTTCACACGTGACGATAGGAGCGAAGACCCGGCTGCTTGCTTCAAGGCAACGCGCGTAGCCAGCCTCCCGCTTGTTGAACAAAGCGACAAAGTAGCTCGAGTCCGCAAGGACCGGCCTGGACGGCAAAGAAAGACCTACCAATCCCATCTGCCTCTGCCGTTCTTATCCATGCGCCACTTTTTCCCAAAGCCTTCGAGATGCTTCTTGTTGGTGGCCAAATCGCCGGGGCCGAAATCCACACACCCGATTCCCATCATACGCATCGACGCAGGAAGCCTCTCCTCGTTGACAGCGAGTTGAATTCCTCTGCGGAGCACTTCCGAGGTCGTCTTTCCGCTCTTCTTCACGAAACTACGCAGCAGGGAGTTTGTTTCCCTATCCAGACGAACTTGTACTTTCGTGTTCATGTCCAAAGTGTACTACACTTTTCGAATTGTGTAGTACAAAGACGATCCAGCCTCGGTTTCCGCTTCCGGCGTCCCTAGTGCCCGATCCCTGTCTTCCCCGTCCATTGATCCACCCAGTCGTTCACGGTCTTGTACCAGAGCTGGGAGTTCTGCGGCTTGAGCACCCAGTGCCCCTCGTCAGGAAAGTAAAGCATCTTGCTTGGCACGCCGAGCAGTTGAAGCGTGTCAAACAGTTGCAGTCCCTCGCTCAAATCGAGCCGGTAGTCGAGCTGGCCGTGAATCACGAGCGTCGGCGTCTTGAAGTTCTTCGCATAGAGTGACGGCGAAAACTTGCGGAACGGATTTTGATCGTCGGGCTTGCCGTAGAAGTCCCACGGATGGCCTTTGAACTCAAAGATGTTGAACCAGTCCTCTTCCGTGGTGCCAAACGCCGACTCGGCGTTGAACATTCCGTCGTGGCTCACGATGCACTTGAAGCGGTCGGTGTGGCCCAGCACCCAGTTCGCCATGTATCCGCCATAGCTTGCGCCGAGCGCGCACTCCCGCGTCTTGTCGATGAAGCTGTAATGCTGCTCCGCGTAGTCCAGTCCGGTCATCAGGTCGGTAAAAGGCTTGCCGCCCCAATCGCCGCTGACGCCTTCAACGATCGTCTGCCCGTATCCCGTCGATCCCCTCGGATTGATCATGACGACGACGTAGCCGTTGGCGGCAAACAGCTCCGCGTTCCAGCGGTAGCTCCAGTCATCGCCCCAAGCGCCCTGCGGCCCGCCGTGGATTAGGAACTTCAGCGGATATTTCTTTGTTGCGTCGAACCCCGGCGGCCGGATGATGAACCCTTGCAGCTTCGTCCCATCCTTCGCTGTGAACCAGAAAGACTCCATCTTCGGGAGATCGAGCTGGGCGAGGAGGGCGTCGTTGAGGTGGGTTACATCCCCAATTGGAGAGTCACTGTAAGCGGAGACCCCGGGCTGATCAGTAACGGCTTCCCGCGTATCGCCGATGTTGACCAGGGCAACTTCTGAAGGCTGGTCGACTTTCATCAGTGTCGCAACGGCAGCGTCGATACCGCCCGTCTCAACCGCTCCAGGATGATCGATTCGTGCCAACGGGTGCAGATTACCGAACGATCCCGTGCGTGTGATCTGCGTTGCGGTTCCGCTTTCCAGGCCGATCAAATAGACGTTCTCTTCACCACGAATACCGCTCGCGAATGCAATTTCCTTCGAGCTCGGTCCCCACGCAAACTCGTCGACCCAGTTGTCGAACTTCGGCAGCAAGTCCTTGACCGTCTTTGCCGCGCGGTCGTACACGACCAGCCGGAACTGGTCGCTCTCATATCCATTCCGCGCCTGGCTGCGCCACGCCAGATACTTTCCATCCGGCGAATAGGCAGGATTGAAGTTGCCTCCGGCGCTCGTCGATACCTTCACCGGCTTCGCGTTCGGATCGGTCAGATCGAGCGTAAAGATGTCTGCATGCGTCGAGATCGCCGGCACCGGATCGAAATTCTCCGTAAACGCCAGCTCCTTCCCGTCCGGCGAAACATCGCATCCGCAACCTTGCTCGATCGATGCATAATCGGTCGGTACACCGTGCGTGTCGCCGGGATTCAGATCGCGTATCCCACCGCCCTCAACCAAAACCTGAAAGAGATGGGACTTCTTTTCGCCAGTGAAGTGGTCCCAATGCCGATACAAAAGGTGCGTCCAAATCTGCGCCTTCACCTTGCTCGCAGCCAGAACCGCGTCGCGGCCCGCGTTGCATTTGTTCCCGGTGTCGAAGTCGGCCGTTGTGATCGCCGGGCAATCCGGATACACAGCCGAAGTGAACACGATCGATTTGCCGTCGGGCGACCACTTTGCGTTGCCGGCCTCGGTCGCGAGCGCGGTCAGCTTCTTCGCGTTGCTCGCCGCACCGGTCGCCGGATCGAAGTCCGCAATCCATATCTGTTGGCCGTTGTCGCGACCGGAAAGGAAGAGCACGGCGTGCCCGTCCGGAGCGAACTGCAGGCCGGTGTCTCCCGGCTGGCCAACGGCCAGCTTCAATGGGGCAGGTCCATCAGAGCCGGGTCCCGCAATCGCCTGCAGCCACAACTCCGATGTTTTGGTGTTTTGGGCGAGATCCACGGCGGTTACGGCGTAGGCCAGCCATTTGCCGTCCGGCGAAACGGCCGTATCACCCAGCCGCTTCATCTGCATCAGGTCCTCAAAGGTCATGGGCCGCTTGGGCTGCGCTGGCTGGGCGGGACAGAACGGAAGAATCGCGAGGAAAGAGGCGAAGAGAAGAAGCGATCGTGCTGTCCCAAGGCTCAAGCACGAAGTCCAAGGCAAAAGGCAACCGCAGATCCTTCGACTCCGTCTCGCTGACGCGAGACTCCGCTCAGGATGACAGGGGTAGGTTTGGATCCGTGCTATCCCGGGTCCGAAGGTCCGGACCGGGGGCACCCAAGATTGGAAGGACGGAAATTTACGCATGGAATGCCTCATCGCGCGGCGCGAACCGCCTCGTCGCGCGAAGAGAAAGTGTACACCCGAAAGCAGTGGTCAGTGGTCAGTGTTGTCTGTCACTTGGATTCGTCGCCGGTCAGCCGGAAGGTGATGGTCCCCCAAAACAGACGGGCGCGCATTTGCACCGGCAGGTGCCGGTCATCGTCGGTATACCAGATCCAGATATTTCCGCGGTTCTTCACCACACCCGCGTCGGCGGTCGGCTGCACCCGGATGGTCTTGAAAGTGCCCAGCGTAGTCTTGATCTCCTCGCGTCCCTCCACTTTCATGGTGACCAGCACGGTGCGTTGGGCGTCAGCCACGGGGATCACGAAGCTGTTCCCCACGACCAGCTGCTGCGAGGCGGGATAAAACACGCCTGTGAGGAGATCGGTCAGGCAGCCCCGCACGGGCGACTCCGCATGCCTGGCCTGGCCGCTGACCATATTCTTCTCGTCGAGGATGGACTTGGATTGAGCGTAGTCGATGTGTTGCGTCGAGTTGAACTGACGCCGGCCTTCGACTGTTTGCTTATCGAAGTCGTAGGTGCAGCCCTTGGCGCGGTCAAAGTCGGACTGGAAGTTGTCGGCGACATGAAAGATGAGATTGATGGCGCCGCCAGTGTCAGCGGAGGCGATGATGCGCTCGCGGTCGCCCACCGCCTCAAAGTGAACGACGGCCGTGCCGGCGGGAAATACCCGCCAATCGACCGAATAGGTGAGGGTCTGCCTCTGGGGAAAGCTGAAGCCGGAGCGAGGCGGCGCGAGGATGGAGGGATCCTGGCCGCACGCAGTGGCCGCACCAGCAAGAGCGAATAAGAGGGTGACTGCAACAGGACAAAACCAGAGAGGGCGTAGCCTGTTGAGATTCAAGGGGGGGCGCCGCTCCCTGGGGGCGCGGCTACTTCGCGCCGTGGCTTCGGGGCACCGCAAATCTGGTATTGCGATCGCGCGTGTCTTCAATGGTCGGCACGGCTCCTTCTCGATTGGCCTGGGCCCTTAGGTGGACTTCATGGTTGCGCAAACGCTTACCACGGCCGGTGCAAGAGAGTTTCCACCACCGGTCGCAGATAGATCAGGCTCAGGTACAGCAGTGCGGCCCCTAAAGCAGAATTGTACTCGCGGTGTTTGAGATAAAGTGCGAACGAGAAGCCACCCGTAGCCGTTTGGGTAACTGCCTGGGAAACAACAGGTATGTCCGATCCACGGTGCACCTTGGCAGGAGTCAGGCGCGGGATGAATCGGGGTACGCTGCGGCAGTAGGCGTCGAACTCGGGAAATGCAGCGCGAAGGAACTGCTCCTCCGATGCGATGACCGGAATGTAGATTGCGGCGAATCCGGCCGCAAGGAGCAGCGCCACCGGCCAACTGAGCAGCGCCAGCGCAAAGCCGGCGGCGATGAGCGTGGATCCAAGATAGAGCGGGTTCCGAGTGTAAGCATAAGGTCCGGTAACGGTGAGCTCCTGGTTCTTCTTTACCGTGCCGGAGGCCGCCGCGCGCAGAGCTAAGCCCGGGAGGACAAGCGCAAGACTCCACGCAATCGCGATCGGATGCGGAGGCCGGCGCATGACCTCAACGATATAGACGGCCGCGGTCAGGAATCCCAGGGGGACGCGAATGCGGCGCGCGATTCTCTGCCACGACCATTGCATGGAGCGGACCTTTGGAGGAGTGGAGTGCTGGAGCGGCCCGCTCATCGCGCATTCTCCTCGGCGAGCAGCTCGTCGGCAGCGCGGAGCACATCGTCCGGCGTGATGGTAAGAAGACCCGGCTCGGGCGCGGCGCGGCGAGAGTGGTCGCGACGGCTCTCGGGGCTACGGAGCACACGGGCACGCGTTCCGTATGGGCCATTGCGGCTGGGATCGGTGGGGCCGTAGATGCCAACGACGGGACGGCTGAGAGCGCAGGCCAGATGCAGCGGGCCGGTGTCACCGCCGATGCACAGGGAAATGCGGCGCGTGACCGCGATCAATTGCGGCAGCGAAGCGATGAGTGGAACGGCGTTGCCGGCGGCGATGGCGGCGGCGAGCGGCTCCTCGCCGGGACCAGCGTTGACCGCGACGTACAAACCGCGCTGCGCGAGTCCGGCGGCAACGGCAGCATAGCGCTCGGGCGGCCAGCGCTTGGCGCCCCATCCTGCTCCGGGAGTGATGAGCGCGATGGGCCGCGCGGCTCCAGGAAACGTGTCGGCAAGCCAGGATGCACACCAGGCTTCGGCTTCGGGATCGATGGGCAGTAGCGGGGCGATGTTGTTTAAGGTGGAAGCGAGTGCGTCACCGGCGACGGCGGAGGCGAGTTCCACGTCCTGCTCGATCACATGCGCTCCGTGCGTAACGACGCGCTCGGTAAAGAGCCACTGCGCAGGCCACTCGCGCGGAGCTGCCTCGCCGATGCGGCGCGGGCAGCCGCTCATGCGGGCGATGACAGCGGAACGGATGGCGCCCTGTAGGTCGAGGACGGCGCTGTAGTCCGCGGCGCGAAGCTCGCGGCGCAAGCCGGCAATCGCGCGGCGCGTGCCGGCGCTCAGCGGATGACGTTTCCAGTCACGGCTGGCAGCGAAGTGAACAAGGTCAACGACAGGCATTGCTGCGTCGCGAACGGGCGTTTCCGGAGTGCGAATAGCCGCCTCGGCCCCGCGGTCTCCGCTGATCTCTTCTCGCTTATCCGTGTTCCCTGCATTCAACAGCGGCTGCCAGCGCGGCTCGACAACCCAGCCGATGTGCCAATCGGGATGAGCAAGGCGCAAAGCCGTCACCGCCGGCAGCGCGTGAAGAATATCGCCCATTGCGCCCAGGCGGACGATGAGCAGGCGGAAATTGGGTTGCTTGTGCAAAGACTGATTTTCGCACAGCGGTCGATCGACATTCAGCCGTCCGCCATGCGCTTACAGGCTCAACGCCGGCCGGGCTACAAAAGCAAAGGAACTTTACCCAGAGGGCGGCCAGACGAGACCCACGATTATTGTGCGGAGGCGCCGAACTTTGGCGCACGACGTGAAATCTGTCGGGGCGAATGCCGGCGGGCAACGCGGGGCTGCACGGAAACGAACATTTTACGATGGGGATGCTAGGCTAAATGGATTCGAGGATCCTTTGGAGGTTATTCCAATGAAGATGAAGACGGGTTGGAAAGTGCGGCGCGGGGCCCTGAGAGAGCTTCAAAGCGGGATGGGAATTCCGATTGGGTTACGAAGAGTGAGCCTGCGGGTATTTCTGCTGGGTCTTTTGGCCGGCTCGTTTGCTGCTGCCGGCGGCGGACAGAGCGCGCCGGCCCCTTCGGGTCAGCCCGTTGCTCCGGTGCGGCCGGTGACAGAACAGTACTTTGGCGTGACGATCAGCGATCCCTACCGGTACATGGAGGATCTGACGAACCCCGATGTGGCGACGTGGTTCAAGGGACAGAATGACTACACGCGCGGAGTGCTCGGGAAGATTCCAGGGCGGGACGCGCTGCTCAAGCGGATTCAGGAACTGGACCAGTCGACTCCGGCGAGGGTGAGCAGCGTGAATCGCATTCCGGGGGGAAGGATCTTTTACGAGAAGGAGCTGGCGAGCGAGATTGTGTCGAAACTTTACGTGCGGGACGGTCTCGACGGAACGGAGCGCTTGCTGGTGGATCCGGCGAAGTATCCCGTTGCCGCGGGCTCGCACAATGTGATCAGCTACTACAGCCCGTCGTGGGACGGCAAGATGGTGGGCGTAGGAATCTCCGAAGGTGGTTCGGAAAACGCGGTCATCCACATTATTGAAGTGGACACGGGCAAGGAGTTTCCGGAGACGATTGATCGCGGACGATTTGGAGCGATCGCGTGGCGTGCCGACAATCGATCGTTCTTCTATAACCGGCTGCAGAAGCTCGCGCCAGGCCAGCCTGAAACGGATTACGAGCAGAAGAGCATTGACTATCTGCACGTTGTGGGGACTGACGCCGACAAGGATGTGCCGGCATTCGGATTCGGGCTCTCGCCGAAGGTCGAGATTGCCGCGACCGATCTTCCATTTGTGCTTCCCACAGAGAAATCGCGTTGGGCACTCGGGGTTATTGAGCACGGTGTGCTGAACGAAGCCACCCTTTACAAAGCGCCGGTGGAAGAGGTGGGAAAGCCAGACACGACCTGGGAAAAGATTTGCGATGTGAGCGACGATGTGACCAGCTTCGCCGTGCATGGGGACGATCTCTACTTGCTGAGTCATAAGGGCGCGCCTCATTTCATGGTCCTTCGAACGAGCCTTACCCACCCCGACGTGGAGCACGCCGAGGTGGTGGTGCCGGAGGGCGCACCAGTAATCAAAGACGTGGAAACTGCGCAGGACGGGCTCTATGTTCAGGAAACGGACGGCACTCTTGGAGTGGTCATTCGGCTCGGCTATCAAGGGGGAAAGCCGGAAGAAGTGCAGCTTCCGTTTCAGGGAACAGCGGGCCTGTCTGGTATGGATGAAAGGATTCCCGGAGCTTATGTTGTGATGACTTCGTGGGCGAAAGCTCCACGAATCTACTCCTTCAATCCACAGACGCGAGCGGTTACGGACACAAAACTGCAGCCCTTGGGCCCCAATGACGATCCGGCCGATGTGGTGACGGAAGAAGTCAAGGTCAAGAGCTGGGACAGCGTCATGGTTCCGCTTTCGATTGTGCACATGCGCGGGGTCAAGATGGACGGCACCAATCCCACACTTTTGTGGGGCTACGGGGCTTATGGCATTTCCATCGATCCGGAGTTCAATCCGGTGCTGCTCGCGTGGCTGGAAAAAGGCGGTGTGTTCGCGATAGCGCATCCACGGGGCGGCGGCGAGTACGGCGACGACTGGCACAAAGGCGGGCAGTTGCTGACCAAGCCGAATACGTGGCGCGACTTCATCGCATGCGGCGAATACCTGATCGATAACCACTACACTTCGACCCCAAAGCTGGGCATCGAGGGAGGAAGCGCGGGCGGGATCACGATCGGGAGGTCGATCACGGAACGTCCGGACTTGTTTGCGGCAGCCATCGACGAGGTGCCGATGTCGAATTCGATGCGCTTCGAAAACATGCCCAATGGCCCGCCCAACATTCCCGAGTTTGGGAGCGTCAAGACGCAGTGGGGATTTGAGGACCTGTATGCGATGGGCGCGTATGAGCACGTTCGCGACGGTGTGCACTATCCGGCGGTGCTTGTGACCACAGGGTGGAATGACCCGCGTGTTGCCTCATGGCAGCCGGGGAAGATGGCGGCGCGCCTTGAGGCAGCCACGGGTAGCGGAGAACCGGTTCTGCTGCGCGTTGAATACTCCGCCGGACACGGCATCGGTTCGACAAAGGCACAGAACGAAGAGCTGGACGCCGACAACTGGAGCTTCCTGCTCTGGCAGTTTGGCGTTGCGGGCTTCCAGCCCGGTGACGCGGCTGCGGCGGGAAAGTAGTCTCGCTGTCCGTTACAATGCGGCGACCAGCTTTCAGCTGCAAGCTTGGTTTCCCAGGTCTCAGAATCGAGACCTGGGCGCCCGTTCCATTGGGGTGGGCCGCCCGCGCGAGTGGACGGTGAACGGTGGGCGGTGATCAGAAGCTACGTAGCTACGAGACTGAGGGACTGAGGGAGCAACGTAACAAGATGGCCAGTGGCGGCGCTGCCGGTTACTCCTCTTCGGACAGGTCGGCTACAGGGAGAATGTCTGAGTCGCGGGCCACCCACACGTAAAGCGTGGGGAGCAGGATGACGCTCATCAGTAGATTCGTGATCAAGCCGCCGACAATAACGATGGCAAAGGGCCGCTGGGAATCGGATCCGATGCCGTGAGACAAGGCGGCGGGCAGCAGCCCCAAGGTAGCGACGAGCATGGTCATCATGATGGGACGCAAGCGCACCACGGATCCTTCTATGGCTGCATCCTCGACCGTCATGCCGCGGGCTCGCAACTGGTTGATGTATTCCAGAAGAATGACGCCTGACTGGACGGAAACTCCGAAGAGCGCCAGGAAGCCAACTTCCGAAGAGACACTGAACTCGGTGCCGGTAACCAGCAGCACCAGTAAACCGCCGATGCTGGCCATGGCCACCGTGGCCATAATCAGGATGGCCCACTTAAACGACTTGAACATGGAGTAGAGGATGATGAAGATGAGCAGCGCGGTAATGGGTACGATGATCAGCATGCGCGCCTCGGCACGCAGTTCGCTTTGGAATTCGCCCTCCCATCCGATGTGATATCCGCGCGGCAGCTTGACCTGCGCGTTGACTTTCTGGATGGCTTCACGGACGGCGTCGCCCAAAGCCCTGTTGCGGACACTGTACTTGATGGCGACGTAGCGCTGGTTGTTTTCGCGATAGATCTCAGAGCCTTCGTCGGCTTCATTGACGGTGCAGAGCTGAGCGAGAGAAACACGCTCGCCCGACGGCGACAGGAGGCGGATGTTGTCGATGGCATCGCGGGTGCTGCGATACTCGGGGAGGTAGCGCAGGGTGAGGTTATAGACTTCCTCGCCTTTGAGAACCTGAGTAACCGCGTTGCCTCCGACGGCAGTCTGGATGGCGTCCTGAATATCGGCAACGTTGATTTGCCAGCGCGCGGCCGCCTGACGGTCGACCACGTAGTCCAGATCGGGCTGGCCGGTCACATTCAGAACTCCCAGATCCTCAATGCCCCGGACATGGCTCATGACGGCGGCAACCTGGTTGGCGGTGTCTTCAAGCACGTGCAGGTCGCTGCCATAGACCTTGGTCGCGAGTTCGCCCTTGACCCCGCTGACAGCCTCCTCCATGTTGTCTTCGATGGGCTGCGAAAATCCCCAACTGACTCCGGGGAACTTCTTTTCGAGTTCCTCCTGCATTGAGGCAATCAGGTCGTCTTTATTCTTGTGGAAGACGGGTCGCCACTCCTCTTTCGGCTTCAAACCGACGAAGAACTCAGTGTCGAAAAAGCCCGTATGGTCCGTGCCGTCGTCCGGACGGCCGGTCTGGCTGGTGCAGTCAGTGGCTTCAGGAAACGAGCAGAGCAGGACTCTGGCTTCGTTGGCAACGCGGACGCCATCGGTGGGACCCGCGCTCTGATCAAGCTCTCCGCGAACCCAGAGCGCGCCCTCGTCCAGGTGTGGCAGGAACTCGGAGCCGATGATGCCGCTGAAAACCAAAAAGATTGCCAGGACCAGCGCGGCCGCGCCCCCGGTAAGCACTACGCGGTGATGATGAATGGCCCAGGTGACGCTGCCGCGGTAGCGCTCCCGCAAATACTCCATCGCCGGATTCTTCCACTCCTTCGCGCCTTTGCTGAGCAGAAAGCTCGCCAGCACCGGAGCCAGGAGGATGGAATAGATGAGCGCGCCCAGAAGTGCAAATGCCACCGTCAACGCCATGGGGCGGAATAGACGGCCTTCGACGGCCTGCAGGGTAAAGATGGGCAGGTAAGCGGTGATGATGATAGCGATGGCGTAAAAGACGGGCCGCTGCACTTCATGAGAGGCGTCGCGTATTTTCTCCTGTGGTGCGCGGGTGTCGCCGTTGTGCGAGAGGTGCCTGACGATGTTCTCGACCATCACCACAGCTCCCTCTACGACCATGCCAAAGTCCAGTGCGCCAAGGGAAAGCAGATTGGCGGGAATATGGCTCAGGTCGAGGCAGGTGGCGGCGAAGAGCAAGGAAAACGGGATGGTGAGAGCGACGATGAGAGCGCCACGCGCGTTGCCGAGAAAGAGAAATAGAACAATGACAACCAAGACCATTCCCGCGGTCAGGTTGTGCAGAACCGTGGTGGTGGTGAAATGCAGCAGGTCGCTGCGGTCGATGAACGACCTGATTTTTACCCCTTTGGGCAGAATCTGGTCGTTGAGCTCTTTCACTTTCTGATGGATTCCGTCGAGCGTAGGCTGCGCATCGTCGCCCTTTTGCAGTGCCGCGATGCCTGAAACCACATCGTCGTTGTCGAGGATTCTGCCGTCGGGCAAGTGCTCAGCCCGGCCAAATCGGCCGAGGCGAATCTCCGGCCCCTGAGTGACGACGCCGATATCCTTGACGCGAACCGGAGTGCCGCCTCTGGTTGTCAGCACAGTGTTGCCGATATCCTGAATATCGCGGACGAGGCCGACTTCGCGAACATTGACCTCCTGCTCGCCTTCCTCGATGAAACTTCCGCCCGCATTGGCATTGTTGTTGGTTAGTTGCTGTTCTACCTGGCTGATGCTAAGCCCATAGTCGATGAGTTTGTTGGGATCGACCTGGACCTGGTATTCGCGGGTCGGTCCGCCAAAAGGGTTGACGTCAACGACGCCGGGGACAGACTTCAGATTTTTCTCGATCACCCAAGTTTCGAGCGACTTGAGATTCATGACGTCGTATTCCGGGTTGGAACTTTCCAGGGTGTAAAAGTAGATCTGCCCGACCGGGCTCCAGTCAGTGCCCATCTGCGGTTGCACGCCGGGCGGCAAACTTACCTGCGAGAGCCTCTCGAGCACGTGCTCGCGATTTTCGAAGTTCGTGGTGTCTTCACCGAAAACCATCTCCACGGTGGAGAGCCCGAAGATGGACCAGGAGCGGACATGCGCAACTCCGGGAATGCCGTTCATCACGGTTTCAAGCGGGATAGTGACCTGCTGCTCGATTTGCTCAGCAGAGATGCCGGGCCACTGCGCGATGACATCGACATAATTGTTGGCGACGTCGGGATAAGCTTCAACGGGCAGGCGATGGAAAGAGACGATGCCCCAGACGAAGAGAACAATTCCGATGGCCAGCACCATAAGGCGGTTATGGAGCGCGAAGTCGACGAGCTTCCGGATCATTGCGCCTCCGCCGTGGCTTCGAGCTCAAGGACGTTCCTGACCACCTGCTGACTGGGCGCGATGTCAGAGAGAATTTCCTGCATGTTATTCGGCAGCATGTCGCCGGGAGTGACTTCGACGCGCTTGAACTGGTTGTTGCCGGCGGGCTCAAAGACCCAGTCGCGATCGTGCAGGTGGAGAATTGCGGTGGCCGGCACAACGGCATGCGCAACGGTGTCGCGGCTCAACAGCGTCGCGGTGACGTACATGCCGAGGCGGAACGGCCCGGGGTTAGGAACCTCAATGCGGACCTTTGCAGTGCGAATGGTGGGATCGAGAACGGGACCAATGTCGCTGACGCGGCCGGTGAACACTTTACCGGGAATTGCGCTGAGCCGTATCTGCGCCTCCTGCCCGAGACGCAATTGAGGTAGGTCATTCTCGAAAACGTCGCAGATGACCCAGACCACCGACAGGTCTGCGATGGTGAATGCGGTGGATGAGCCGGAGTAAGTGACGCCGGCAGCCGCGGCATTGGTGACGTTCTGCGCGACGATGACGCCGGAGATGGGCGCGTACACGCTGACCACGCTGCTGGGGTGGTTCTTGTCGACTCCGAGTGTCGCCAATTGCTGGTCTGCCGCGGCGAGGTCGGCTTTGGCATCGTCCTCCGAGTCCTCGGCCTGCTCGAGCATGGCCTGCGAGATGGCGCCGTGCGCGAGGAGATCCTGGGCGCGGAGATAAGCTTTGTTGGCCAACTGCTCGTCGTTTACGGCTTTCAGGTACGCATTGAATGCATTGGTGATGTCGGGACTTTGCACCTTGAGAAGCAACTGGCCCTTCTTGACGTTGTCATCGAGATGCGCGCGGATATCGACGACGCGGCCGCTGGCCAGCGAGATGACGGGAAGCTCGCGGTCGATGTCAGGAAAGACCGAGCCGGTGACATCGAGCTTGGTGGGCGTGTTGACGCGACCTGCAGTCACCAGCGGAAACTGGCTGTGATCCTGGACAGAGATCAGCCCGGCGTCGCCGGTTGGGGTGACCTGCGCCTGCTGCGCTTCGCCGCTCGCGGGATCGAACTTGCCTTTGCAGCCGGCGAGCGCGAGGCACCCGGCAAGACAAACGGCAGTGGCCAACAGAGAAGAATTGTTCATTGGATCACCTCGCGGCCAACGGCAAGATTGAGTTGCGCGGCGGCGGTTAGGTAAGCACCGATCAGTTGGGCATAAGCAAGCTGCACCTGGCGAAAGTCGCTTTGCGCGTTGAGAAAATCCATTAGTGATGCGCCGCCGTGTTCGTAAGCGTAGGTGACCGTATCGCGGACACGCAACGCCTGCGCGTTATATTGCGCCTTGTAGGGCTTAAGCAGCTCAATATTGCTGCGCACCAACTCATAGGCCGTGTCGACATCAGAGAAAACCTGCGCGCGCACCGCTTCGCTGGCCTGCCTGCTACGGTCAATATCGATCTGCGTGCGCTGCTTCTCGCCCTGGTTGCGGTCGAAGATGCGCAAAGGAATGTTCACGCTGGCGCCAAGAGTCTGAGGGCCATTGGGGTTATTTGTCGAAGCGTTGTAGGTGTACCACGCAGCATAGGTCGGATCGGTGGAGCCGTTGGAGATGGCCAGCTTGTGGTTGGTGTCTGACTGCTGGATCGTCTGCAGCGCAGCCTGCAGATCGGGCCGGGCCGCCAGAGCGGCGGCGCGATAGATCTCCAAAGGCTGCAAGGCATCGCTGAAATCGAATTCACCCGTCACATCGAACTGATCGACGGAAGTGCGATCGTTCAACATTTGCAGCAGTTGAATCTTGGCGGTGCGCAGGTTCACGATTGCCGTTTGAATTTCGGCTTCATATTGCACCCGCAAAAGCTCTATCCGGTCCAGATCAATTGAGGCAAGGTCGCCGGCCTTGAATCGGTCCTGGCTGATGGCAATGATTTTGTCGTAATAATCGAGGTCCGCTTTTGCCAAATCCAATACAAACTTGGCTTGAAGCGTTTCCACAAACGCCGCGCGCAAAGTGAACACCATATTTCGATCCAGGTCTTCGTGCTCCGATTGCGTGATGCGGGTGCCCTCCTGGGCGCTCTCAAGGCGTAGTTCGCGCTTGTGATCGCGCTCGTGCAGGTAGCTGAAGTTGGGTTGTTCAAATGTGCCCTTGAATGGGGTCCAAGCCCCATCGTGCGGCGCAATCTGGGTGCCGTCGGCCAACAGAGTGAACTGTGGATTGGGACGGAGAAAAGCCGTGATCTCTTCGGCCTTCATTTCGTCGACGTTGTCGGCATCGGCTTTCAGAGCAGGGTTAGAAGCTTCAAACTTCGCCTTCACCTGATCCCAGGTAAGTGCCTGTTGCGCGCGCGTCGCCGACGAAGCAACGAGCAAGGCCAGTATGAGTGCAGGCCAATAGAGCCGGGAGTTCATAACATGTCCAGTCATCGCACGGGTGCGATCGAGTAACCATAGCGGAGAAAATGAGGGCGAAAGAGGAAATGCTGCTCAGGCGGCTGGAGGGGGCCTGGACCACGGGATGAGAACATGCGGGTTCACCTGGACGAAAACAGCGGAATCGGTGGGCAGCAAAGAAAACCTGGTCAGGAGGCTGGGGCGCAGACCGGGAGTCACAAGTGCGACGATGCCTGGCGTCCCATGATGTGCCTGTTGGAAGGAAAAGATATGGTCGCGCTTCCCTGCGCCGCGTTCGACCTCAGCGGGGTTGTTCGACGCCTGCAGATCGTCCGTGATGGAGATGACAGGCAGGAGAATTGCGGTCAGCGAAGCGAGAGAGATGAGCTGCAACGCCATTGCGGGAAGAATTGACGCGGTCCCCGAGTGCCGCCGGCGATTGAACCAGCAGCTCCAAAGGGCGACGGTGACCGCAACCCAAGCGAGATTGCAGAGCAATTCCATCAACCTGACGATTATACCGAAGCGATGTTTTCGGTGGGGTAAATAGAACGAAGAATGACACTTGCGGGTGATTATGGCATTTCTCCTTCCGATATAGCCGTATCGGTTTTCGTGCGAAGTGGCGATTTCCTGGGGAAATCGCCACTTCAATGTGTCGGTTTCGGTGTACAGCAGAAGGAGAAATGCGCTACCGCTGGAATATGTCGATGGGCTGGTTGAAGTCTGTAACGCGGATGTTCTTGGCGAGGGTGGGGTACTGGCGCTGAAGCTTCAGGAACATCTCCCAAGCGACGCGGCGGTAGCTGAAGTGGCCGGCCGGTCCGGAGCGGAGCTCTGAGATGTACTGGGCCTCGGCAAAGTCCATTTTGAACAGGGCGCGAATGCGCGTGGCGAGGGGGTAGAGATAAGCGGCGGATTGCGCGGCCTCGCTGACCGGGGCGGCGGCGATCACGCTGGCCGTGCGGTGCGCGGCAGCGATGGCATCGCGGTAGTCGGAGAGGATGCCAGCCTCGGCCAGGATGTCAGAACTGGCGGGCAGGTCACCGGAGCCGGGGGATTCATAGCCATGCAGGGCGGTAAAGTCCTGGATAATCTGCGTGCAGCGGCGATGGCGGTGGAGATCGCGGAAGCCGCCAATGTCCATGAGGATGTCGAAGCGGATGGCGGCGCCGGCGTGGAAGGCGCGGAGGGTTTCATCGTGCTTGCCGCGGTGTTTCAGGCCCAGTTCGATGATTTCGGCGCTGCGGGCGGCCGGCTGGCCGGAGAGGTAGTCGCGAACCTGGCGGTAGGGGTGGTGGCAGGCGGAGTAGAGGAGCGTGGCGGCAAGCTCGACCTCGAGAGACTCCGTGCGCTCGACGAGATCGACGAGCGGAGCCGCGGCCGGAGGCAGGTTCTTAAGAAGCTCGGCGGCAGCGCGAGCGAGATCGGCCCGGGTTTGGATCAGGTACTCGCTGGGCTGGGCGTACTTGACGAGAGTCGGCGCGGTGCGGACCTCGCGTGTGAAGAGGGCGGCGGCCTGGGCGGCGAGAGCCGGCGCGGCATCGTCGCTGAGTGACTCGATCTTGTCAACGATGGCTTGGGCGGCCTTGGCATTCAGGTTCCAGGCAGGGCCGGTCGCGGCTTCGCGAAGCTTCTCGCCGAGAAGCCGGATCTCGGCGGCCGGATGAGAGAGTAGTCGCGAGACCTGGGTTTCAAGGGTACGAGCGCTGACGATCTGGCCGAGCGAAGTGTTGCAGGCGAGAGGAAGAAGATAGCGTGCGACATCGAATGCACGAGCGCGGAGTGTGCGCTCGTAGGCATCCTGCTTGAGGTCGTCAGGGCGCGCGACGCGGCGGCGGAGGAGATCGACGACAGCGAGACTGGTGCGCTTGTAGGCGGCCATGAGCGAGACGATGGCGCGTGCGTATAGGTCCTGGGTGGCGGAGTCGCCGGCGAAGTCGGGGTAGTAAAAGCCGGACTCAAGGAAGTTCTGGTAACGGGTGGAACGCTCCTGGCCGTCCCAGCGGGTCTCGTCTACAAGGACGATAGCGGCAAGGAGGGAGAGGCGCTCGACGGCGAAGGCGATGTGGGCGAGATCGGCGATGGAGCGGTGGCCGTATTGGAAATAAAAGGTGTTGAGGAACTGTTCGGCGCGCTGGGCGCTGATTTCGGCCAGTGAATCGCGCATGGAGAGGGAGGAGCGGGAGTACTTGGCCATGGCGAAGGCGAGGATCTCGGGGTCGGCGCCATGGACGGCGATGACTTCGGTTTCATTACGCGCGGAGGGGGGCAGCGAAGATTCACTGGACATGAGGATGGTCTCGCGGACAGAATACGTCATAAGGGAGCACCCGCGCGCAGCTGCGGACTGGGCACCCTGACCGGACGACGCATCGACAGAGCGCGGACCCGGAAGCACGGGAGCAGCCATGCGGGAGTATCTAGTGCGAACGTCGCACAAACCGCGGCCCTTGCCGGCAGGACGCTGGGCGATGACCCAGCGCTGGAACGACCTGTTGTTTGCACATTGGCCGATTGCCACGGCAAAGATGCAGGCGCTGCTTCCGGATTGGCTGGAAGCCGACACGATCCATGGGACGGCGTGGCTGGGAGCGGTGCCGTTCTGGCTGGACCGGATCAAAATCCGCGGCGTCCCGGCGATTCCCGGGCTGCGCAGCTTTCCCGACTTGAATCTGCGGACATACGTGCGGGACCGGGACACGGGGACGCCGGGTTTCTACTGCTTCAGCGTGGATTCAAGCAATCTGCTGGCAGTGGCGATGGCGCACATGATGTACCACCTGCCATACCGGTTGGCAGAGATGCACCTGGAGCCGCGCTCAGAACGGGAGTTCGCGTTCTACAGCCGGCGGCGTTTCTCGCCCAAGCCGGTGATCTTCAATGCGCGGTACCGGGGACTGGGGCCGACGCGGAAGACGGCGGAGATGCCCGTGGGCTCATTCGAGTATTTCTTTACTGAGCGGCAGTGCGTCTACAGCACCAATCGTGCGGGTGAGCCGATCAGGGCCAATCTGCACCACGTTTCGTGGCCGCTTGAAGAAGCAGAGGCAGAGATTGAGCGCAACGACCTGGCGGCGGCTGTGGGCCTGGAGCTGCCCGAAAGGGAGCCGGTGCTGCACTACTCGCGACGGCTGGCCTTGTATATATGGCCGGCAGAGCTGCTACGTCCCGCGCTGGCCGCGCGGCCAGTGACGGTGGCGGCGACGCCGACGTGAGAAAGCCAGGGACTGAGGGAACAAGGGACCAAGCAGACATGCGATGGGGCTGCCGGTGGGTTGCTCCGGCCTACAGCACTTTCGAAGTTGCTGTAGGCCGAAAGCGTTCCGTAGCAAAAGACCTGCTCGTACCGTTCCGTCTGGCCTCAGAAAGTCAGTTTGAGGGCCAGTTGAATGAGGCGAGGATTGTTTACCGTGGAGTTCACGGCGCCGAATCCTGCCGCGTTGATGTCGTTGACCGGGCTGCCAAATTCGGGGTGATTGAAGAGGTTGAAAAACTCGGCGCGGAAATTCAAGCCCATCCCCTCCCGAGCCAAAGGAAAGTCCTTGATCACCGAGAAGTCTGAATTGACGAAGTCGGGACCGACAACAGGGACACGCGCGGCATCGCCGAGCTCGCCGGCGGCCGGCGCAACAAAGCACGCAGCGTTGATCCACTGATGCATGCCGTGATTCGCTTTGTATGGATTGCAGCCTTTGACCTGATCGGGCCGGTTGAAGTTGTTGTCGTTGCCCCCGGCATTGAAGGTAGTGCCCGACTCGAAGTTGTCGCTGTCGATTAAGGGAACCGGGAATCCGGAAGAGACACGTTCGATCAGCGTCAACTGCCAGTCGCCGAGCAGTGTGTTGGTCACAGGGTTCCAGTCGCTCCCGAACGCCTTGCCCTTGCCGAATGGCAGATCGTAGATGACGCTGCCCGTGAAGCTGTGATTGAGATTGATCTGCGAAAGGGACCAGTCGAGATTTTGCCAGTTGGGCAGCGGGAAATAAGGGGCGCTCAACTCTGAGCCAAGGCCATCGGAGAGGCCGTTATCGTAGGTGCGCGAGTACGTGTAGGCGAGCAGCGCGTACAGGCCGTTTTTGGGCGTCTTGGTCTCGGCCTTGATCTGCAACGAGTTGTAATTCGTCTTGCCTGGGTCGCCGTAAAGCAGGATGGCGTTGAAGTTTGGCGGGTTGTAGGGATAGAAGTAGGGAGCGCCACCGGGCAGGCAGCCAATCGTGTACCCGGGGGTTCCGCAATTTGTCGGGCTGTTGACGTTGACATCATTGCCGATGACCGTCAGATGGCCGCCGGTCGACCCGGCATAGCCCGCAGTGAGCAGAATATCGCCGGGCAATTCACGTTCGAGGTTGGCGTTATATTGGTGAACCCTGCCCGGCTGGAAGTTGGTTGGCTCGTAAGCGTATGTGCCTACAAAGCTGGCCACATTTTGCGGAGTGGGAAGAGGCTCAAATCCGGCTGAGAGGTTAAGGGGGCCACCGTTGTAGTCCACTAACTCGGGCGTCTGGCCGAGGGTGACGGAGCAGTAGGACGTCGTGTAAGCGCAGCCGGTTGAATATGTAACGGGAAGTGCATCGGACTCGCCGAGGTTGGGCGGATTTTGCCACAAGCCCTGCGCGCCCTGGTTCCAGGAGGAGTCATGATAGATGCCAAAACCAACACGGAGAACGGTCTTTTCGTTGCCCAGAACTTTCCAGGTAGCGCCCACGCGGGGTTCGTATGCGCCCCAGAACATATTGACGCCAGCGGAGTTGCTCACCCCGCTCTTGCCGGCAATGAGCAGCTGCCCGGTTGAGGGAATGTAGTCCGACATGCGGTCATGGATCTCGGTGACCGGTGTGGTCATATCCCAAGCCAGGCCGAGGTTGAGGGTCAGCGACGGGATGATGCGCCAGTCATCCTCAACGAAGGGCCGCACGATCTTCCAGCGGCGGCCGGTGACTGCGCCGTCGTATGTCTGATCATGTTCGCTCAATCCGGTCATCCCCATCAGGAGGTCCGCTTCTGCATCGCCGGGCGCGGGGCCTGCACCGGTGAAGTTTCCGAAGAGGCCGACGATCCAAAAGCCGTCCTGGAAGGCCTCCGTTCCGACGTTCATCTGATTGGCGCGAAGATCGATTCCGGTGTGAATCTCATGCTTGCCTCGGATCAGGTCGAGATCGTCCTTGAACGAGAAGATATTCGTTCCACCCTGAAACGGGGAGTAGCCGCGATCGCCAAGAGACCAATAACCGCCCTCAACGATGGTGGAAGGCACGCCTTGACTGTAGGAGCCGCCAGAGGTAGGTGTACCGCCAGCCGAGCAGCCAAGATCCGCGCCGGGAACTCCCAGCTTGGCCCCCTCGCACGTGAAGTTGTCCTGCGAGGCGATGTAGTCGAAGATACGGTCGTAGCCCACTGTGGCCTGGTTGAGCGTGGTGGGCGAGAACACGTGGGTTTCGCCGATGGCGGCATTGCGCGCGTGGTTGAT
This sequence comes from uncultured Occallatibacter sp., assembly GCA_964468605.1. Classification (GTDB taxonomy): domain Bacteria; phylum Acidobacteriota; class Terriglobia; order Terriglobales; family Acidobacteriaceae; genus Telmatobacter. The sequence continues at coordinate 34,884 of CAYYKV010000007.1, forward strand.
CAGGGTCTCATTGCTACCAAATGCATTGCCTTCAGCGAGGTACGGCGCGGGCGCGCCGCCGGGGGCAAATGAGAATGCCTGGTCGTAGCTGAACCGCGCGAAGAGATTGTCAGAGGCGGTGAGCGTATGGTCCACCCGGACGTCGAACTTGGTTTCATTCAGAACGCGGACCGGCTCGGTGACGTAGTTGTAGCTTGCGCCCTGGACGCCGAGGTTGGCATTCGTCGGGGGATAGAAGTTCATCATGGCCCTGCCGACGTTGTCCATCAGGTTTGATGGGATCTTGTTGCAATTTGCTCCCTGGGGCTGGCTTCCATCGGGATTGGCAGCTATCGGGGCGCCCGACGAAGCATTGCACTGAAAGTAGACATTTGGGTAAGCGGCCGGGTTGGTTGATGCGCCAATCATGTTGGGGTTGGCAATAACCGGAGTAAACGCGGAGCCGATTCCGGAGAGCGTGTTGCCAAAGGGGTCGGCAGAAAAATCGCCGCCGCGCATAGCGGTCGAAGGAAGCAGGCCGGTGTAGACAATCCCTTCGCGCTGATACTTCTGCTCGCCATCGACGAAGAAAAAGGTCTTGTTTTTGCGAATGGGGCCGCCGACAGAGCCGCCGAACTGGTTCAGATTGAACTTCGGGGTTGAAGTGGCAAATTCAGTTCTGGCGTCGAGATCGGCGTTACGGACGAACTCATAAAGTGAGCCGTGGAAGTTGTTCGTTCCCGACTTCGTCGTTACGAGAACGGTAGGTCCGGCCCGTGTGCCGTATTCCGCGGAGTAGGTGTAGGTGAGGACCTTGAACTCCTGGATGTCGTCGATCGAGGAGAAAATGCCGATACCGCCGGCTGTCAGCTCGTTATTGTCGACGCCATCCAGCAGCCAGTCTGTGACGTTCGGCCGCGAGCCGCCAACCGATAGAGAGTACGAGCCGCGGGCCGACACTTCGCTGTCGGTGGCCCCGGTGAAAAAGCTGCCGGGATTGGTCTCCGCGGTGGCGCCGGCCGTGAGCGTGGCCAGCTGCACGAAATCGCGGCCGTTCAAAGGCAGTTGCGAAACCTCCTGCGAAGTGATTACCTGGCCGAGAGACGGATTGGTTGTCTCGACAGCGACCGCCTCACCGGAGACAGTCACGGTGGTGGTGACGCTCGCAGGCTCGAGCGTGAAATCGAGCTCGCGGGCCTCATCGACCTGGAGACGGAGATCCTTCGACTCGGCGCTTTGAAATCCGGTTGCACTTACTTTAACGTTGTATGTCCCCACGGGGAGCAGTGGGATCAGATAGTGCCCCGCGCTGTCCGTTTTCGAGTCACGCTCCTGTCCCGTTCCTTCAGAGGTAACGGCTACGCTCGCTCCGGGAATGGCCCCTCCGGATTTGTCGGCGACATTGCCTGAAAAGCTTCCGGTTGCCTGACCACGCAGGCCAGGAGCGAATGTGATTGCGAGAACGCAAACCACGACGAGAATGAGCGTTCTACAGGGTTTTGTACTGGCTAAGCATTTCACCGATTTCAAACAGTTCGTGCCGAAACAATTTGCGGCGATCTGGGTGCTTTTCATTGTCATGCCCCTTTCGAATGAGGTGGTGTTCTAGCGGGCGGCGCTTGGCGAGCGTCGGGTCTCCAGAATCTGTTGCATATTCTTGTCGCTTTAAGAAAAACGGTTTCACCAGTCCCCCTGTGGGAAACGATCAGTCACAAGCAGTGAATGGTGAGGCTCTTGTCTTCTCCCGTGAAATTGGAAGGAATTGCAATGATGCTTGCGAGAAGTTGCAATGAACTGCACTGGGAGGAACCTAGATGATTAGAATGTATGAATTTGCGGGTCGAAAGTCAACGAAAGTTTTGCACCGGCGCCTGACCGGACCGAGCAGCAAAATGCTTTCAGTGCAGCAATCGGGATTCGCAAGAGTCCGGGATGCGCCCATCTATAATGAGCGATGGAAAGGCGCGGCTCGCAACAATGAGCGCGCAGAGGTCGACAGAAACTCATGGGAGATTTGCAGGGTAGGATTGCGCTCGTGACAGGCGGGGCGCAGGGAATTGGGCGTGCGATTGCCGAGGAGCTGGCCGCGGCCGGCGCGGTGCTGGCGCTGGCGGATGTCAACGAGACGAAACTGGCCGAAACCGTGGCCGATTTGAAGGCCCAGGGGATCGATGCCACGGCATTCACCGTGAATGTGTCGAGTGAGGAGTCGATTGAGGCCGGGGCGAAGGCGATCCTGGAGAAGTTTGGCAAGGTGGAGATCCTCGTCAACAATGCCGGGGTCACGCGCGACAATTTGATGCTGCGCATGAAGCGCGCGGATTGGGACCTTGTGCTGAACATTAATTTGACGGGCGCATTTCTGCTGACACAGGCGCTGCTGAGCCCGATGCTGAAAAACCGCTGGGGGCGGATTGTGAGCATTGCCAGCGTGGTGGGGCGTGCGGGGCAAGCGGGACAGGTGAACTACGCGGCGTCGAAAGCGGGCCTGATCGGGTTGACGCGGTCGCTGGCGCGAGAGGTTGCATCGCGCGGCGTTACGGTGAACGCTGTGGCGCCGGGATTTATTGAGACGCCCATGACAGCAGTGCTGAGCGAGGAGCAAACCAAGGCGATGCTGGCGACGGTTCCGCTGGGACGGCGGGGGACGCCCAAGGACGTGGCGCAGGCGGTGAAATTCCTGGCCTCGGACGCGGCGTCGTACATTACCGGGCACGTGCTGGACGTGAATGGCGGCATGTTCATGGGAGGGTGAGGCTGCTCACCCGAAAGTAATGGAATCCACAAGACTTCTTTTCAAGTGATCGCCGCGGCCTGCCGATAAATGGACGGGAAGGGTCGCATGGCGGCACAGGTTGAAGCGCCAAAACTGCAGGAAATGAGGATCTATGCCCCGAGCTCTGCGGCCGAGGCCGTGGCCGGGGTGCGCTATGTGACGCGGCAGCCCATCCTGGACCTGCGCAGCAAGGTTCATGCCTATGAGCTGCTGTTTTCGAGCGGGCCGGAGACGGCGTTCAGAGGCGACCGCGAAGTGGCCGCTCGCATGCTACTCGACAGCACAGTGATTTTTGGCCTGGAGAAACTGACCTGCGGACTGCCGGGTTTCGTGAAATGCACGGCGGAGATGCTGACCGGGACGCTGGTGCAAATGCTTCCCGCAGCAATGACAGTCCTGGAGATCATGGATCCTGGAGAAGTTTCGCCTGAGCTGATGAGCGCATGCCGCACCCTGAAAGCGGCCGGGTACGGGCTTGCTCTTGACCAATCGCAGTGGGAACCCCGTGCGAAGCCGACAGTCAGGCCGCTGGTGAAGATGGCCGACTATCTGAAGGTGGATTTCTCGCGAACAAATCCGCGGAACCGGCAAACGCTGCTCGGACAATTGAGCGACACGACGGCCGCGCTGGTGGCGGAGAAGGTCGAGACGCAGGAACAATTCAGGGCGGCGCGGGATGAGGGATTTTCGCTCGTGCAGGGCTACTACTTTTGCCGGCCGGTACTGCTTGGCAGCCGACAGGTGCCGGCCAACCGGCTGTCGCAACTTGAGATTCTGCGGCTGCTCAAGGACGACTCGCTGAACCTGCACAAACTAACACAACTGGTAAAGCGCGATGCGTCGCTCACCTATCGATTGCTGCGGCTGATCAACTCGCCGGTGTGCGCCATGCCGCAGGAGGTGCACAGTGTGCAGGCGGCGCTGCTGGCCGTGGGCGAGGAGACGTTCCGGCGCATGGCCACGGTGGCCATTACGAGCGAGATGAACGCGGGCCAGCCTCTGGAGTTGCTGCGGATGGCGTTTGTGCGCGGGCGATTCTGCGAGCTCGCAGCCAGAGCGTGCGGATTGGATGGCACGGAACAGTATTTGCTGGGATTGTTGAGTCTTTTGCCCGCGATGTTGCGCGCGCCGATGAAGGATCTGGCTCCGACGATGCCGCTGCGCGAGGAGATTCGGCGGGCGCTCATGGGCGAGAAGGTCACCGAGCGAAGCGTGCTGGATTGGCTGGAGCACTACGAACACGGCGATTGGGTGCGGTGCGGAGAGATCGCGAGCGCGAACGAACTCGAAGAGGCCGGATTGCTGTGCAGCTACCAGGAAGCCGTAGCCTGGACCGAAGCCGCTCTCTATTTTGCGTAAGCTACGGATCGGCGATGGCCGCAGCGCGATCCCGTGCTAATATCCCTGCGAGTCTCCAACCAGACGATCGGAGGAATCCTATGAACGGAGCTGGCCTTCCTTCCTCTTCACTTCCGTCCCCGCCGCCTGCGGCGGCTGTACCATCGGGTGCGATGACATTCGGACAGATTCTGGACCGGGTTTTTCGATTGATGCGGGCCAACTGGCGGCTCTTTGTGGGGATCGCCCTGGTGCCTGGCTCGGGGATGATTGCTTATTTCGGAGCTATGTTTGCGGCCTTCTTCCCAATGTTGAAGCCGCTGATGATGAATCAGCCGCCTACTTTCTCGCTCGTGACGATCGTGTGGTTTTCCGCGGCATACATCTTCGGCGTCATTCTGATGATTGTGATTTGTGCGCTCTACGAGCCGGCAGCCGTCTACGCAGCGCTCCAGGTTAACGCAGGAGCGCGGGCGACATTTGGCGAAGCATGGGGAGTGTCGTGGAGCAAAGCCGGGCGCTACATCTGGCTGGCGATTCTGC
>CAYYKV010000008.1:0-39250 GCA_964468605.1 uncultured Occallatibacter sp.
CTCCTCTGTGGGGTGGATATCCCTCAGCCGCGACGACGAAGGATCTTGAAGCTGACTTGCGTGGACTTGGAAGACGGAAGACGCGGAAGGAATCGAACTTGAGCCGCTTTGCGGGCGTCTGGGGTCGCTGGCGGAATCCTGAGTCCGAAGTGACAGATGAGCTAAGGAAAGCCCGATTCACTAAGGAAACATTGCGAGCGGCTAGCGAGCGGCTGCTCCATGCAATGGCCTGCCGAGCCGAAGCCCGAGAGGGCGAAGGCTGGTGGACGCGGAAGGAATCGAACCTTCAACCTGTCGGTTAAGAGCCGAATGCTCTGCCAGTTGAGCTACGCGTCCATGGGGTTCAAAAAGTCGCGTCAAAGACGATCTTGCGCGACCTCAGGCGGAGGTGAAAATCGCTTCCGCACCTCAAAAAATATACCACATACGCGGCGCGCACCCAAACGCCGCAGCGCGAACTACCGGTGAGGAAATCAGCTCTTCATCGCCACGCGAATGTGCAACTCCTTCAGTTGCTGCTCGCTCACGGGGGTGGGCGCTTCGGCCATCAAATCGATGGCCTTTGCCGTCTTCGGGAAGGTGATCACCTCGCGCAGGTTGCTGGCGCCGGTCAGCAGCATCACAATGCGATCGAGGCCCAGCGCAATGCCTCCGTGCGGCGGCGTTCCGTATTCGAGCGCGTCGAGGAAGAAGCCGAATCTTGCTTTCGCTTCCTCCTCGCTAATGCCAAGCGATGCAAAGATCTGCTGCTGCACGTCCTTGCGGTGAATACGAATCGATCCCGAGCCGAGCTCAAGCCCATTCATCGCCAGGTCGTAACAATTGGCGCGCACGCTCGCCGGATCGCTCTTGAGGTTCGCCATATCGGCCTCGATCGGCGCGGTAAACGGATGGTGCGCGGGCGTCCACTTGCCTGAAGCTAAATCGTACTCAAACATCGGAAAGTCGGTGAGCCACATCGGATGAAAGGCCTTGCTGCCGTCAACAAGCTCGCTCGCCGAGCTTCTTGCAGCCGCATTCTGAACCACCTCATCGGTGATGCGGAACGTGCCGTGCCGCTCGGCGTACTTTTTCGCCAGCTCGGCGCGGAAGTTGCCCGCCGCCGCGTACACATTGATCTCGCGCTCTGAAAGCCGCCCGGGAAACTTGGTGTCGCTGGCCTTGATGTGATGCGTTGGATCTCCCGCAACCACGATCACGAAGTCCGCGTCGGCCGCGCCCGCCAGCTCGCGCACCTTCGCGGCCGCTTCAGGAAAGCTCTTCGCCAGGCGCTTGAAGTCGTCAATGAACTTTGCGCCCTTCTTCTGGTCGAAGAGCGGATGATTGTCCTCGCGTTCCTTGCGGCTCAGCTCGCCCACGCCGGGAATGCGCAGCGCCACCACGGGCAGCGCAGGATCGATCTGCAGCGTGGCCAGCGCATCGTCGGTGAATGCCGGCCGCACGTCAGTGAGCCCCGGCAGCCGCAGGTCAGGCTTGTCCGTGCCGTACTGGCGCATGGCCTCGTCGTAAGAGATGCGCGGGAACGGAATCGGTAGGTCGATACCCGCCGCCGCAAAACCCGCCTTCATGAACTGCTCCACCACGCCGAAGACCGTCTCCTGCCGCGGGAAGCTCATCTCGAGATCGACCTGCGTGAACTCAAGCTGCCGGTCGGCGCGCAAGTCCTCGTCGCGGAAGCAGCGGGCGATCTGGAAGTACCTGTCGAAGCCCGAGATCATCAGAATCTGCTTGAAGATTTGCGGCGACTGCGGCAGCGCGTAGAACTCGCCGGGATGCACCCGGCTGGGCACCAGGAAATCGCGCGCCCCTTCCGGCGTCGACTTGGTCAAGATCGGCGTTTCGATCTCGAAAAAACCCTGCTGGCTCAAGCTCTCGCGAATGGCCAGCGTAATCTCATGCCGCAGCTTGAAGTTGTGCTGCATCTCGGGACGCCGCAGATCGATGTAACGGTACTTGAGCCGCACTTCCTCGTTCTGGATCGCTTCTTCGGAAGGCGAAAACGGCGCCAGCCGTGCGTCGTTCAGAACGCGAATCTCCGTGGCCTCAATCTCAATCTCGCCGGTTGGCATTTTAGGGTTGATGGCGTCCGGGGCACGCAGCCTCACCTTGCCGGCAGCTGCCACCACGTACTCGGGCCGCACTTGTTCGCCCTTGGCGTGGCCCTCGGGAATCAGGTCGTGGTCAAGCACCACCTGCGCAATTCCCGTGCGATCGCGAAGGTCGAGGAAAATGAGGTTGCCGTGGTCGCGGCGCCGGTTCACCCAGCCCATCAGCACCACTTGCTTGCCCGCGTCGGCAGCGCGCAGCTCGCCGCACATGTTCGTTCGTTCGAGATTGCCTAAAAAGTCGAGCAAAGAGCTATGTTCCCTTCTTTTCCTAATAATTCACTGTCGGCTTAACGGGCCGCACCGTGAGACTAACGTCGAGCGACGGTAGAACCTCGATGGTTGGGGTAGTGGGTTGGTCCGTTTCCGGGCCAACAATGTTGTAGGTGAACTTCACGACGAACGACGTGTTGACGTCTGAGTCGAAGCGCCAGGTCTTGAGATACGTAAGGGTGGGAGCATTCAGCCATTGAGACCCGTCTTTCCACACGTGCGAACGATTGTCCCTGGCTTCTGCCCGAACCACTTCCGTTTGCACAACCTTCCCACGCTCGACGGTCACGCGGGCCTCAAGCCAACCAGTGACGTGAGCCGCTTCCGCCACCGGCGGGTAATACGGCATTTCCGCAGCTGCTAAGCGCGGAGGCAGCTTGGGCTCGCCTTGCTGAGCAGCGCAGGCAACGGGAAGAAGAAGCAAGGATAGGAACACGGTTTTTTGCATCATCGGGAAAGGCCTCATCATTTGCTGAGCAATTCTGCCAGCTCCGCGCGAGGAACCTTTGTTTGTGTACCTGTCGTGAAGTCCTTCACCGTCAGGATACCGGATTGGTGCTCGTCCTCGCCCAGGATCACGATGCTGCGGGCAATCTTGTCGGCGGCCTCAAACGACTTTTTCAATCGGAAGCTTCCATCGCCGAGCTCGACGCGCAAACCCGCTCGCCGCAACTCGCGCGCCAAAACCAGCGCGGCCGCGTTAAGGTTCTCGCCGATCGGCGCAACGTACGCATCGGCCTTCATCGCCGGCGCGGCAGCCTGCGCTTGCTCCTGTGCCTGCAGCGTCAGCACCAGCCGGTCGAGGCCCATCGCGAATCCAATGCCCGGCGCCTTCGGCCCTCCGATCGCCTCGCTCAATCCGTCGTAGCGTCCGCCGCCGAGCAATGCGTTCTGCGCGCCGAGTCCGCCGTGCGTAAACTCAAACGTCGTCCGCGTGTAGTAATCCAGCCCGCGCACCAGGCGGTGATTCAGCTTGTAGGGCACGCCGGCGGCATCGAGAGCCGCGGTCACTTGGGCAAAGTGATCCCTCGAATCCTGTCCGAGAGACTCGCTAATCCTCGGCAGCTTCTCGATAATCGGCTGATCCTCCGGCACCTTGCAATCCAGCACGCGCAGTGGATTCGTGACGGCGCGCCGTTGGCAATCGCCGCACATCTTCGGCGCCACATCGATTAACGCCGCTCGCAGCACGTCATTGTATTTCGCCCGGTCCGCGCTGGACCCGACAGAATTCAGCTCCAGCGTCCAGCCGCCGATGCCCAGCTCGTCGAGCAGCGTGGCCAGCATCTCCAGAACCTCCGCGTCGCGCAGCGGCGATTCGCTACCCGACGATGGAGGCCCAATCACCTCCGCTCCGATCTGCCAAAACTGCCGGTAGCGGCCCTTCTGCGGGCGTTCTCTGCGGAACTGCGGCCCAATGTAATAGAGCTTCTGCAACTGTCCGCTCTCGCCCAGGCCGTGCTCGATATAGGCGCGCACCACGCCGGCAGTGTTCTCCGGTCGCAAGGTCAGCGACTGCGTTTTCTCTGACTGCGCGCGGGCGCGATCCTCCCACGTGTACATCTCTTTGGAGACAATGTCGGTTTCTTCGCCCACGCTGCGCGCAAACAGCCCCGTGTCCTCGAAGATCGGCGTACGAATCTCCCCGAAGTTGTAGCGGGCAAAGACCGCGCGAGCCGTTGTCTCGATGCGGTTCCATAGCTCCGTCTCCGGAGGCAGCAGATCGCGCGTCCCGCGCACGGCTTTCAGGGTGGCCATAACTTATCCAGTCTAAATGGCCACAACACGCTGCCGAAGGGCAGAAATTCGGCGCATTCCCTGTGCTATCCGAGGACTTTGTCCGCAATCCTCAACCACCAGGCCGACGCGCTGGCGTAAGTGTGAACCACAAACATCTGGCACACAATCAATACCGGCAGCGACACGAGGTACACCTTGTGGATGCGCCGGTTCACCACGAGATCGCGCGCAACGCCGAGAAGAATCACCCCGTCGAGGCACCAGAAGTAGAGGTTGTGATTGAAGATGTAGTCGATGCGGCCAAACGCGGCATCGAGCAGGCAGCACGTGGCGATGAAAATCAGCCGACGGTGCAGTTCTGACTTCTTCCGCCACAGAACCGCCAGGCTGAAGAGCGTCGCGAATGCGACCATGTCGTACCAGGGAACAATCAGAAACGAATCGATGCCCGTCTCGCGAAGGGTATGGATATCGAAGCGCCCCATCACGATTGACGTGGCGATTCCTAGCAGCACCATCACCGTGGCCAGCCCCGCGCCGAACCACCCGAAAAGCATGTGCCACTTCACGTTGTGCGTACGCACCAGCGTGGACTGAAAAATGAAGAACAGCACCCACGTCGAAAACGCAGCGCCATGAAACCAGAGCAGCAGCGGCCGCGGCGGAGCCGCATGGAACAGATTCTGGTCGACCGTGTGGCTGAATCCCCAAACGACAATCCCCGCCACCAGCAGCGACATCGCGAAGTAGAAATACTTGTCCACGAAGCCGCCGCGCCCGGTGAAGTGAATGCCCGTGCGCACAGTCGCGCTTTGCGACACAGTTGCCATTGTCAGAACCTCGCTTTTTGATCCTTGGGAAATGCTGGCTGCGCTCGATGCAGCGGGGAAGTAGCGCAAGGCTAGCACAACAAAGTTTTGAGGCTCAACGGAAAAGCGCGCGTCCGGCCCAGGACGGACTCAGGCATTGCCTTCATGATTCGATTTCATTGCACAACTGAAGCTCGAGAATGCGCCTGCCCACCTTCGGCTGCTAAGTGCAACAGAAGACAACTTTGATCGCTGGAATTGCCTCAAATTGGTACAAAGGTAATCCACATTGTGGAACTAAAGATACGGATACGACTATCGTTGTATTACCCTCGACTTTTAAGAAGCGCACAAAGGTAATTATGAGACGATGAGTCTCCGCCCTCGAATTGGGCCGGGAAGCTGCGCCGACACTCCTGCTTTCGTGGGCTAAAAGTCGGCGGCGCACCAATGCCAGTTGCGTTCGATCCGACTGCTGCTGATGCGCCGGACTGAGCATTCCGGGTGGGAGAAAGCCGCACAGGGAGGTCGCGAACGGAGCCGTATATGCAATGCCTGACTGAATCAATTGTCCGCACTCTTTTCTATCGAGCACCTGCAACGATCGACCCGGGAATCCGCGCTTTTCACCGCAGGGAATCAATCCTTCATGCCGTGCCTCACCGCGTTCCCGGCATCCTGGCAGGCGCCGCGCTTTTCCTGGCGGCCGCTGGCGCTCATGCGCAGTTCGGCTCACAACCCGTCGGAGCAATCACGGGCAATCAGGGAGTAACCGTCACGGCGGCGATAGCGGGCACGGTCACGAGCGTTGAGATTCTTACGTCGGGTTCGCCCTCCGGAGATTTCGCGGCTGGCACTGGCACTTCTAATTGCGCATCGGCCACGTTGGCGCAAGGCGCCACCTGCACGGAATCGATCACATTCACGCCCGCCAAACCCGGCCTCAGATTGGGCGCGGTCGTCCTCGTGGGCACTCCCTCGGCCGGCTGGGGTCCATCCGTCCTTGGCACAGCATATCTTTCCGGCACTGGGGTCGGCGGGTTGGGCGTGCTGGTCGATGGCAACCTGTTGCCTGTGGCCGGTCAGCTCGGACTCTACACCGCAGTGGGCGATGGCGGTCCGGCAACGCAAGCTGAGCTCTACCTGCCCAGCGGCATCGCCCTCGACGGAGCCGGCAACCTGTATATCGCCGACAGTTTGCACAACCGCATCCGCATGGTGTGCGCAAGCGCGACCAGCGCCACGATTCAGGGAACCACCTGCACCGGCGCGGGAATCATCTCGACCATCTCCGGCAACGGCAATCCCTCCTACACGGGCGACAGCGGCCCGGCGGCCAGCGCCACCCTGAACGGTCCCGGCAACATAGCCATCGACGGCGCGGGAAATCTCTACATCGCAGACAGCGGTAACAACGTGATCCGCATGATCACGGCAGCCACGGGCATCATCACCACGGTTGCGGGCAACAACGGCGGCTCGGTCTGCGGCTCCGGCAGCGACACAGTCGGCGATGGCTGCCCAGCCACGCAGGCGACACTCAACCAGCCTGAAGGCGTGACGCTCGATGCCAATGCGAACCTTTACATCGCCGACACGAACAACCATCGCATTCGCGAAGTCAGTTCGGCCACCGGCATCATTTCCACGATTGCGGGCAACGGATTTGCCAACGGCAATGGCACGGGCAGCTACAACGGCGACGGAATCGCAGCCACCAGCGCGAAGCTCAACTTTCCCTATGCCGTGGCCTTCGATGCCTCCGGCGATATGTACATTCCCGACTCCGCTAATCAACGTGTCCGCGAAGTGACTGCGGTCGGCGGCGTCATTACGCCGGCCAGCATCATCTCCACTTTTGCCGGAACCGGAAACGCTGGCGCTACGCCCTGCACGGCTGTCCCGGTCGCCGCCAACCAGGCAGACGTCTGGTCGCCATCGGGTGTCGCGGTCGATGCCGCGGGCAACGTCTACATTGCCGAAACGCAAAACGCCGCTATCCGCAAGGTGAGCGCTGCCACCGGGCTCATCTCCACGCTGGCCGAAAACGGTTGCGGAGATTTCTACTCCGGCGGTCAATTCGAGCCGGTGCAACTTTACGGCCCCGTCGGACTCTACCTCGACGACAGCGGCGACCTCTACGTTGCCGACACGCTGAATATGGTGGTGCGCGAGATTCAGGGCAACTTCGCCGCGCTCGATTACACCACGCCCATTCGCCAGGGCAACACCTCAGTAACCCAGGACGAGGCCGTCGAAAACGACGGCAATGCCGCGCTTGACCTGACCGCCATCGTCCCCACAACCAACGCCGCTGTTGACGGTACGGTCGCAAACTCCTGCACAGATGGTGCATCGCTGGCTGTCAACGCGGATTGCACGATTGGCGCGGTCTTTGCTCCCGCCGCCTCTCCCACGCTGCCCAGCAACCAAACCGAAACGCCGAACATCGACATCACCGAAGATGCTCAGCCCAGCGTTGCCGCGGCCAGTTCGCCGCTCGACATTGAGCTGGTCGGGACCGCCGAGCCGGTCAACTCCACCACAACCACGCTGGCCTCCAATCCCGACCCATCCGGATTCGGGCAGAGCGTCACCTTCACGGTCACGGTGGTCACGGGCGCGAACACTGGAGACCTGACGGGAACCGTCAGCATCGCCGACACCTTTGGCGGCAATACGACAACGCTGGTCTCGGGCCTTGCGCTCAATGCCTCGGGCGTCGCCACCTTCTCGACTTCCACGCTCGCTGTCGGCCTGCACTCCATCGTCGCCACCTATGCCGGCGACACAATGCACTTCACCAGCTCGTCGGCTCCGGCGCTTATCCAAACCGTTCTTGAAGGCACTTCGACCGCCCTGACCTCAACCGCAAATCCATCCGCGGTGGGTCAGAGCGTCACCTTCACGGCCACAGTGTCCGTCTCCGGCGGCGGAGGCGTCACGCCCGACGGCACAGTGACCTTCATGGACGGGACGACTGTACTGACCACGCAGGCGATCAATGCCGGCGGTGTTGCAATGTACACCACTTCGGCGCTGACAGCCGGCGTGCATCAGATCACGGCGGTCTATAACGGTGACGCCGCCAAGCAGATTCAGGGCAGCACATCCGCCGTCCTCAACCAGGATGTGCAGGCGCCCACCACCGCAACACTCACCTCAAGCCTCAACCCCTCGAATTACGGTAACTCTGTCACCTTCACCGTAACCATTCCGCCCAGCGGCACTGTGGCGCCAACAGGCACGGTCAGTTTTCTTGATGGCGCCACGCAGATCGGCACGGGAACGCTCAAGGGCAATCCTGGCGTCGCCACCTTCACCACATCCACGCTCAACGTAGGCACGCACCCCATCACGGCGAGCTACGCAGGTGACTCAATGAATGGGGCCAGTAGCTCCCTGCCGTTGAGCCAGGTGGTTAACCAGGCCTCAACGTCGACCACCGTCACCGCAACTCCCAGTCCGGGAATCGCCGGTGGACCAGAGACAATCACGGCCACCGTCAAAGTGACCGCAGGCTCAGGAACGCCCACGGGCACCGTCACTTTCACGTCGGGAACCACGCAACTGGGCAGCGCACCTCTCGCTGCCGCGGGAACCGCAACGATCACACCCGCGCTGGCGCAGGGAAGCTACCAGATCGTAGCCACCTACAGCGGCGACTCCAACAATCTGGGCAGTGCGTCAGCGCCTCTCGCGCTCACCGTTGTGCAGGCCAACACCCAGACCGCGCTCACCGTTTCGCCCAACCCGGCGCTGGTGCTGGCGCCCATTACATTCACGGCTCAGGTGTTGGGTAACGGCGGCACGCCAACGGGCAGCGTCAACTTCCTCGCCAATGGAAGCGTGATCGGCGCCGGAACCTTGAATGCCTCGGGAATTGCGACCTTCACCGCCGCAACGCTGGCGGCGGGCACTTACTCCATCACGGCCACCTATACCGGCGACGCCAACAATGGCAGTAGCACATCCTCGCCGACGTCGCTCACCATCTCGCTGGCCACCACCGCAATTGCGATCACCGTCACTCCCAACCCCGCGCTGGTCGGGGCGGCTATCACCATCACAGCCAAGGTCACCGGCAATGGTGGAACCCCCACTGGCAGCGTGAACTTCATCGCCAACGGAATCACGCTCAACACCGCAACTCTCGCCGGTGGAACGGCCAGCTTCACAACTTCCTCTTTGGCTCCCGGAACCTACACCATCACGGCGAGCTACCTTGGCGATGCAGCCGACTCGCCCAGCAATTCGAATTCAATCAGCGAAGGTGTCGGCCTCATTCCCACCGCCACCAGCCTGGGCTCCTCGGTAACCTCCGGGTCGCCTCCGCAGGTCGTTCTGGTCGCCACGGTCTTAAACGCCGGCGCGGGAATTCCTCCCACGGGCACCGTCAGCTTCATGAGCAACGCCACTGAGGTCGGTTCGGCCACATTGAACGCGAGCGGCGTGGCGACAATCACCCCGAACCTGACCGCCGGCGTCAGCTACAACATCGTCGCCATGTATGGCGGCGACGCGGATCATAGCCCCTCTTCTTCGCCCACGATTCCGGTTTCGGGCACGCCAACCCTGTTCAGCCTGGGAGTGAATCCTTCCAGCGTGACCATGGCGACCTCGCAGAATGCCACCGTAACCGTGAATCTGAACTCCAACGGGACCTTTGCTGACACCATTGGATTAGGCTGCGCTTCGCTGCCCGCTGGAGTCTTCTGCCACTTCTCCAGCTCCAGCGTGAAGCTCGCAGCAGACGGCTCCGCGAGCGCTCAGCTCACCATCGACACCAACAATCCCTTGAGCGGCGGCTCCTCAGCGATGAATTCTTCGCCGGGGACATCGAAGTTCTCGTTGGCTGGGCTCTTCCTGCCCGTTAGTGTGCTCTTTGGATTTGTCTTCTGGCGCCTGCGCCGGCGCACCGCAGGGTTGTTCAGCATGGCTTTGATCATTCTGCTTTCTGCCGCCGCGCTACTGGCCACCGGATGCAACAGCTTCTCCGTGAACACAGCCGCGCCCGGAAACTACGTCATCCAGGTAACCGGGACCGGCGCAAGCACCAATGCGCAGCAGTACCAGGACGTTGCACTCACGATCACCAAATAGACCCGGAGGCGTTTCGCCGAGCGGGCGCGGGAGAAAGATGAAACTTTTGCAGAATTTGAATTTTTTCCAGAACGAATGGCCGGGTTTGTGGGCCCAGACCGCAAGGTCCAGTTTGCAGGTTCGGTTAGCCGCCGTTTTTCTAATGGCGATCCTCATCGGAGGCATCGCGCCGAGTCTGTCGCGCGCTCAGGTTGCAGCTCCCGGCGATCAGGGAGGAGCCATCCTGTCGGCTGGCGCCATGGGCTCCGGATATACGCTTCAGTACGGCCAGCGAAAGATGGCCGGCATCGCAGGCTTCATCGATCTCGACACCAAGCGCCGTTTCGGCATCGAGGCCGAAGGTCGCTGGCTGGAGTACCACCAGACCGCGAACGTCCACGCTGAAACCTATTCGATCGGCGGCCGATACCACTTCGACCTCGGCCGCTTCGAGCCCTACGCCAAGGGCCTGGTTGGCTTCGGCGACTTCAACTTCCCCTATAACTACGCCAGCGGGCGCTACCTCGTGGTCACTGCTGGAGGCGGATTGGACTTCCGCTGGACGCGCAGAATCTACGTGCGCGCCATCGACTTCGAATATCAGGATTGGCCCTTATTCACCTATGGCAACATGAATTCCTTCGGTGTCAACGCGGGCCTTCGCGTGCGCATCTTCTAGAGAATTGCCCCTGGCTCAGCGGCGCGCTCAGTTCCCACCACGAACGAGATGATAACCACGGCAGGCGCTGCCACGAAGGCTGCGACGAGTCGAGGGATGCGGCGAAAATCATCCAGCAGCGAAAAGCCTCGGCCGGTGAGAAACACTCCGCGCCGCATCACGAACAGATGAAAGAGAGCGGAAACGCCGGCGAAGATGCTCACCGCGATCGTCGCTCGCGCGGGAACCGCCGCGCCCACGGCGCGATGCGCAAGCCAGTCGAAAACCTGGGCGAGCGCGGGAACGCCGGCAGCTACAAGTACATTACCGAGCAGCCGCGAACGAAGGCCGAGCGCTCTTTGCTGCAATCCCGCATAGATGCCGGCTGTCAGCGCAACATACGCAATCTCAACCAGCACGATCGACTGTCGCCCGTGCGGGCCGGAGTGTCTCAGCGCTGCAAGGTAAACGAGTGAGCGAGCAGTTGCGCTCAGCAGCGCGCACTTCCAGTTCCAAAAGGAGAACGCGTGTGCACGAACAGAGAACCTTGCGCCTGGGGACATGGCCCCATGTTGACCGGTTTATGCGAACGCGGCATGACGGCATGGTTACAAAGGGGTTGAGATCGGCAGAGTACCGTAATCAGGTAGATTCCTTTTTGGCAGTAGCTGGATCGTGATTCAGATCACGGCCCACGGCGAGACTCTGCCGATAATCTCTAATCAAGGGCGCCAATCGCAGCGCGCCCGCGATCGAGGAGCAAGATTTCCATGGCTTATGTCGTCACTGATGCCTGCACCAAGGATTTTGTTTGCGTGGCCGAGTGTGCCACCGCCGCCATTGCGCCCGCTCAGGGCGATCCCGCGGCCGCCACCGTCTCTCAGGTCTATATCAACCCCGGTGAGTGCATCGACTGCGGCAACTGCGCGTCCATTTGCGCGCAGAACGCCATCTTCTCGCTCGATGAGCTTCCCGCCGACAAGGCACAATTCGCCGAGACGAACCAAAAATACTTCAACTAGACGAAGATTTCTTCTTAGCCCGCCGGAACCCCTCGACGCTTCCTCAACGCAGGGTTAGTTCTGCGCAGGCGCGGGCGTCTGGGTTGGTGCGGGCGCAGCCGCTGGACTCGACTGCGGCGCAACAGAAGTCGCAGCGGGAGCCTGCATCGACGGTTTTGCTGACACCGCCGGAGAAGTCGGTGATGCGATCAGCGTCACCGGAAGCGTGAGCGTCTCTTGGCTGGCTGGGTCATCGCGCAGCTTGAAATAGAGAATTCCCTTCACTGGGTGAGGAACAACGAGCTCGGTACCGGTAAACTCCGACGGCACGCTCACCGGGTTGTCGAACGTCTCCGTGGAGGAAAAGGACGTCGCAAGGAAAAGGTCGGTCCCGCTCAACAAGCACGGTTTGGACGCAGCGCGCGTGCAGCGTAGTTCCTTGAAGCCCGGGATTCGCACCAGCGTCCCGAGTGGAACCCAGTCTCCGGCAGCGCCGTTGGCGGAAATAGCGCGCACGCGCACCGGTCCAAAGGCTGAGGAGCCGAATCGCGCCAGTGGATCCAGGTTAGCCATCGCCGTATGCGCATCCTCGAGCATCAGCCCGTCGCTCAATGCGAGCGTGGTGTGAAAGCTTGAGTCGGCCGCAGCAACCTCCACTTTTTCGTCGCGGGGAAAGTCAGTCGGAACATCGGACTTGAGGAAGAAGACCAGGCGGCCATCCACCGGCAGGTCTTCGGGTCTGCTCATTGCAACGGGCGCTGGCGCGGTTGGGTCCTCTTGAACGCCTTCGCTGAGCAGCGTCACCTGCGGTCGCGGCGGATCCACTGTGACTGGCGCTTTCAGCGTGCGCCCGTCCTTCAGTTCCACCAGCGCAACATAATATTTGCCCGTTTCCAGGCTGGCCGTCGATCCCGCGGCGTTCATCTGCAACTGATCCAGATTCTCCGCACGGTTCAAGCTGGACGGCGTGAATCGGATGCCATCAACCAGAGCCGTTGCCACCTCATCCAGCCGCGTGCCTCTCAGCAGCGCCGTCTTGTCTCCGGAGTTCAGATTCAATCCGTTGAGCGACGCTGCGGCGGCGTAAGCCACCATCTTCACGCGATCGGGCTTGGCCAGCCCGAATTCGTGGACCTCCAGATTCACCTGCCCCGGTCCCTTTTCGTTAAGAGGAATCGTGACTTCGAGTTTGTCAGGCTTGGGCGACGTCCACTTGAGCGGGATGGCCGGATCCTCATCAATCGTTGCCGTTACTTTCTCGACGCAAACCGACGTCTCGCCGTCGAGTTCGATCGTGTCGTCTCGGCCAACCACCAGCGCGGATTCATCGGCTGCCTTGACGGTCCATTTGCCGGGCCGCGCAGTGATCAACTGGAATTGCGGACCCTCCCAATCGTCAAAACCCCATTTTCCTCGGACCTCGGCCCTCAGCTCGCCCTCTGGCAGCGAAGGAATCCTTTTGTCGGGAATCAGTCCTCCCCTTTCCGCGTCAACGGTTAATGGAATGTCGATTACCTGGTCCTTCGCGTCAACCTTCGCACCCACCGCTTCCACATGCAGAACCAGGTCGTGCGCCAGTCCCGTCGCGAAGACCAGCGGCGCTCCCTCGGCGGGCAGGACCAATCCCGGCTTGAGCGCGCAGAAATCCTCATCGGGGTTCACGGGGTGCAGAGGCTCCGGCCTCGCCGCTCCAATCGGAGGCAGCGCCACCACAACAACCGACATGGGATTGCGGAATGAAGGCGGCATGTTGAGCCGCAGGTTCAGGCTGTCGTCCTTGGGCAGTGCCAGCGCCGGAATGTACTGAAAGTGCGCGGTGTGCAGCGAAGAAAGAATCTTGGCCATATCGACCACCGCGCCCACGTACGGACTGTAGAGGCCGCCGCCAGCCATGGAACTCGCGCTGATCTGGTTCATCAGGTCCAGAGTGCTCCCGTTCACCAATTGACCCACAAGAGATTGCGCGTTGGCGTCGTCGAGCACCATTCCCTCAGAGTTCTGCGACAGGCACGAAGCCTGCTCCTCGAGCGGTTTTTCAAAGCAGCTCTCGTTGATCTTGATCCCCAGACTGCGCGCCGCCATCTCCGTGCGCGTCTTCAGGGCCTGGGGATCGAACTGGCTGCTCACCTTCACGTCGGACAGATAAGCCTCCAGCCGCATCCGCTCCCAACTGGCCGCCTGCAGATCCTGTTCAGCGCGCACAAACGAGCCGGGGCGGCCGCGCACCGCGCTGCGCAGGGTGTCAAAATCACCCCCCGTCTCCGGCGCAAGAAACAGCAGCGCCTGCTGTGCTCCATCGGGAACGGTGACAAACACCCCTTCTTCGCGCGCATCCCTGGTCCAGGTTTCCACGCGCGTAAACCACTCTGGAGGAGGAGGATTGGTGGAACCGCGCAGGAAGGCGACAACCAACACAAAGTTGGTGGCCTGGCTCTCCGGAAGGTCCGGATGAACCCACAGCCGGTCGCCCGGCAACAAGTTGGGAACCTCTGAAATCGGAAGCGTAATCTCTCCCCGCTTGACGTGAATATCCACCTTGGGACCGGAGAGATCGAATGGCTGGCCGTCGGCGTGGAGTAAAGGAAATGCAACGCAAAGACAAAGAAGCAACTGCAGACAACGGCGCATGGACTCTATTCTACGAAGTCCGGCGCCCAAGTGTTGGCCAGGCGCTCTCGAGCAATGTCCGCTCCGCGCCGGTGAGGTCCAGGCCTCACGAAACACAAAAGAGACTGTTCATGGCTAGATTCCTCCCACGAAATCCACTTCAAATAATTGTTGTCTTGTCGTAAGACCGTGCCTATGATGAATCATCAATTGGAGCTTCAAGGATTTTTTGGGGGCCCTTCTTACCTGGCGGATGGAACGGTGAAGGCGAAAACACTTCCAGTCGTGACCACTTGAATATCGCTTTCTTATTGCTCTGAATAGAGGAATTTAAGCTTGTCTTCCTCGTTCCAAAGAGCGCCTTGGGACTCAAAGATCGAATGCTGCTGTTCGATGCGTGCGGCGCAGCTCCGAGCCGTGTAGGCAACCCGGTCGGTGTAAGTGCTGGCTCCGTTACCGCAGGCAGCAGAATGGGGAGAAGCAATGAAATCGACGAGATCTCCGCAGAATTCTGTGGAAAACGGCGTCCTCACTATCCCGGCAGCCGAAGAAATTATCGAAGAAGCATTAAATGAGCTGGCCTATTCGCAGGATCCGGGTCTGGTAAGTGCGCTCCGTTTTCTGGCGCCTCCGGGTTATCAAGCCATTGTGGAACTATGCAGCGAGAGCGGCCGCAGCAAACGCCGCAATGCCTTGGCCGATACCTGGTCGCCCGAGGACGACGAGGTGCGCATCTACTTTGAGCGCATCGACGGCGAGGAGCCGTCTCCGCGTCTCAGCCGCGCATCGCGCTCCGTTGCCAGTCGCGCCGCTGAGGAAGAAGACGAAATAGAAGAAGTGTCGCCCGCCGATCTCGACATCCGCGTCAAGGAGCTCTGCGCGGCGCTGGCCGAGGCCGAGCGCGGTGGCCACGCGTTCATTGCGCTCAAGTGGTTCCGCGATTCCTTTCTGCCGCGCAAGGCGTTCCGCTGGAACCAGCATCCTGAAACCCGGCAGGTCGTGCTGGCTGAAGCGATCCAGCGCGGCGTCGTCCTCACAAGCAAAATCGCCAACCCCAAGACCCCGGCTTATCCCACGACAACAATCCGCCTCAACCGCGCCGAGGCCGGCATCCCCGAGGAAGCGCAGCGCTTCCACCCGATTGAAGTCCAGGGCGAGCCGATAGCAGTTGCAATCAATGAGGATCGGGGGATCCAGTGAGCTTGTATTTTCTTGAGACGACGGCCTTCGCCCGGCTATTTGTGCGCGAGCCCGGCACCGATGCGCTCATTCGTCTCATGGAATCTGTTGAAGACAATCGCAAGCTCATCTCTGCCGCAACTCCCCTTGAGGTGTATGCGGCCATCAGGCGCCGCGAACGGTCCGGCCAAATCGCGCCGGAAGCCGCCGCCGCTGCACTCGAGCTTCTGCGAACCGAGTCCGCGCGCATGGTGCAGCAGCCTCTGAATCCAGGCGTTCTTGAAACTGCGCGGCAGCTCCTCGACCGCACTACGCTTCGTTGGCCTGAGACTCTGCAGCTCGGCTCCGCGCTCACTGCGCGCGACATGTTCCCCGGCACTACGATTACCTTCGTCGCCGCCTCTCCGGCTCTGCTCGATGCGGCGAAGGCTGAAGGGCTCGAGTCGCTTGACCCCGCAAATCTGCCCTCCCATTCCACCGAGCCCGGGAAGTAAGCCCGGGATGTACCGACGTATGCGCCAAGCGTCAAAGTCCCGCGTCTAATTCCTTGAACTTTACTCGCGACCATGTCCTTTCCCCGCATGGGTTTCTTTACATTGAAGGCTCTGTTTCTCGTCTTCGCCGCGCCGATTGTGCTCGCTCCTTCCGCGCCGGGCCAGGCTGTCCGCTTGCCGGCTGCCGCCCCGGTCTCGCCCGTGGGCCGATGGAAGACCGTCGATGACGCCACTGGCAAGGTAAAGTCAATCGTCGCTATTCGAGAAGACAATGGAAAACTCTACGGCACCATTGAAGAGCTCTTCGACCCTCCCGTTCCGCAGCCCACCTGCTACCTCTGCAGCGGCGCATTGAAAGACCGTCCTCTCGTGGGCCTGCAGGTGCTCTGGGATTTTGCGCAGGATGGCGGCCAATGGTTCGGCGGCCAGATTCTCGATCCCGAAAGCGGCAGAATCTATCGCGCCTCGCTCACGCTTGAAGACGGTGGCAAAGTGCTCCGCCTGCACGGCTACTTCCTCATTCCCCTGCTGGGCCGCACTCAGCATTGGCAGCGCGACGAATAAAGCTGGCACCCGTTATGATCTCCGCATGCAGTTTTCCTCCATCGCTGTACGCCAGGGGCCCTCATGACCATCCCCGCGCCTCCTGCGCGTGATCCCAAATCGCAATTGCGCAAGACCATGGGCTTCTGGGATGTGCTGCTCTTCGACATTGCGGCGGTGCTTGGACCGCGCTGGATCGCAGCCGCTGGACACAACGGCACTTCATCCATCAGCTTGTGGGTGCTGGCTGCCGTCTTCTTCTTCGTCCCCGGCGCGCTGGTTATCAACGAGCTTTCGTCTCGATTCCCCGAAGAGGGAGGCATCTACGCCTGGGCGCGCGACGCCTTCGGCCCGTTTCACGGCTTCGTCGCCGGGTGGACTTACTGGATCTACACCGTCTTTTACTTCCCCGGCCTGCTGCTGGCCAGCGCGTCCATGTCCGCCTACATCTCCTCCAGCCACGGCGCGGCTCTCGCGCAAAACCGTTCCTTTCTCCTCTGGATTTCACTTGCCCTGCTGGCAATCGCCGTGGTGTTGAACATCATCGGTCTCAACATCGGAAAATGGCTGCAGAATGCGGGCGGCGTGGGCACCTATGCGCCCTTGCTCATGCTGGTCGTCGTGGCCATTGCCGCATGCGCGCGCCACGGCTCGGTTACGCATTTCACGCTGGCCAACATGATGCCCGCCTGGAACTGGGACACGGTGAACTTCTGGTCGCAGATCGCCTTTGCATTTACTGGCCTCGAGCTGGTCTCGTGCATGGCAGAGGAAGTGCACAATCCGCGCAAGACCTTGCCGCGCGCAGTATTCGGCGCCGGTGCGCTGATTGCCCTCATGTATATTGCGGGAACCTTTGCCGTGCTGGCGCTCGCACCCGCGGATAACATCGATCCCAAGAGCGGCGTCTTTCAAGCCATCGCAGTTGGCTCGGCCGCGTTGCGCATCGGATTCTTTGGCGTCGTTGCCGCTATTCTTGTCACCGCGGGCAACGCGGGCGGAATCGGCAGCACTGTTGCGGGCGTCGCCCGCGTCCCTTTCCAGGTGGGTATCGATCGCTATCTGCCCGCCGCATTCGGCAAAATCCATCCCCGATGGAAAACGCCCTGGATCTCGATCCTCGTGCAGGCCGTCATTTCCGGCGCAGTGTTGTTGTTGAGCCAGATCAACGAATCCACGCGCGGCGCTTATCAATCGTTGGTCGACGTCGCCATCATTCTCTACTTCATTCCCTTTCTGTACATGTTCGCAGCCGTCATTAAGCTGTCACTGCGTAAGGACCGCTCCGAAAACCCGCATGCCGTGCTCGTTCCCGGCGGAATCCTGGGCGTGTGGATCTGTGCTGGCCTCGGCTTCTTCGTGGTCCTTGTAGGTATTTTCGTTTCCCTCGTTCCTCCCGGCGACTCCGCCAACAAGCTCGCATTCGAGCTGAAGGTGGCCATTGTCACCGCCATCTCGATCCTCATCGGCCTCGCCCTTTACTGGCGCGGCGCCAGGGCAAAAATGAGCTAGGGCCGCCTCGCGCTACTCGACCAACTGGGCTCACATCCGCAATTTGAGTCGATGAATTTGCCGCTCAACGCTTGGCCTTCGCGGGCGCCTACGACGGATCGAATTCCACCCGGTTGCGCCCGTTCCGCTTCGCCAGGGAGAGAGCCTTGTTGGCGCGGCGAATCAGATCGTCGATCGTGGTTCGTTCCAGCCATGGCGACGTAATTGTGACGCCGAAGCTGCAGGTGACGTGGATATCGGTTCCATTGCAGTCGAAGGGCCGCCCGGCAAGCACATCCACAAGCTCCTGTGTGCGCGCTGGATTTTCTTGGGCATCGTAACCCGGCAAAATGATGAGGAACTCTTCGCCGCCATATCTGCCCACTGCATCGTATCCACGCATCAATCCAACCAGGCGATGCGCGGATTCTCGCAGCACCAGGTCGCCGCCAAGATGTCCATGAGCGTCGTTGACCACCTTGAAGTGATCGAGATCGCCGAGGATCACGCTGAGCACCGTGCGCTGCCGCGTTGAGCGCTCCAACTCGCGGGCCAACTGTTCCAGAATCGCGCCCCTGCTCCATAGTCCGGTGAGCGAATCGTGCGCCGCGCGAAACTGCAGGGCCTCTCGCGCACTCATCAGGCCCTGTTTCTCGATCTCAAGTTGCGCGGTTCTTTCCATCAACAGGCGCTCCAACTCGTCGCGCCGCCGCTTCAGGCTGCGTGTGCGCACCTCCACAGCCAGCCACACGATAAGAATTGCGCCAAGAGCATAGATGATTTTGGCCTGCGTCGGTCTGTACCACGGCGGCACAACGGCAAGGCTCAGCGGCCCGGCAGCGGCGCCCCATTTCAAGGGCGCCTTAATTACATCCGAAAGCCAGTCAAACACCTGCGTCATCATAATCCTGTGTGAGTGTATAGGCAGAGAAGTATAAGCGCCTATGGAACGAATGGGGTAGCAAAAGGGCGGCCTGGCGCAAACCGGCTCATTCGTTGTCACTTATCCAAGCGGCTTTCGGTCGATGGATGCTGTGCCGCGCGGTTGACAGGGATTGCCGCAATAGCGATAATTTGCACCTCTCCCCTCTTTAAGGTTTTTGCGTCATGGAGATCGCGGTCATTGCTGCGCAATGGGTGCTGTTAACTCCGGATTCGAAAGCGAGTACTCCTCATATGAGTTGCCAATTAAAGTTTCGCCTTCTTCTTCCTCTTCTAATTCTCGCGCTTCCCGCCTTCCAGTCACACCTACTTGCCGAAACCACTGATTCGGCAAAAGCCGCCCTGAGCAAGGCTCTGCTCGGCAAGGACGTCAAGGCGCTCATGGATATGCCCGCATACAAAGACGGCATTGACCTTTATGTCAATCCCAAGACCGATAAGCGGCTCGATGAACGAGGGATCGACATGAAGGACCTGGCCAAATTTCTGAAAGACAAAGGCGTCGGAGTCGCGCGCGATGAGTGGATCACGATCACCGAAGTGAAGGTCGATAGCGACCGCGTAGAGGTTCACCTGGGCGGCGGCGGCGAGGGCAGCGGCGCCAGCAAGAATGCCGAAAAGAAGGGTGCGGGCCTCATGCGTGCTGGCGGGTCCCGCATCAACTTCCGCTTTGGCGCAGACGTCACGGATAACGACCTTCAACTGGCTGCGTTCTTGCCGCTGATGGCGCGCGTGCTGGATACAAGCAAGATTCAAAGCAACGTGGAGATTGAAGGCCTCGCCCCGGAGTTTAAGGAGGCGATTCGCGCCAAGGACATCATTGAAGGCATGACCTACCAGATGGTGCTGCTGAGTGCCGGGGACCCCGATCAGAAAAAAGTGGACGACACCACAGACGACAGCCTGCACGAAACCTGGTATTACCTGCGCGATGGCCATCGCTGGGTGGTCAGATTTGTCAATGGAAAAGTCGCGAAAGTGCTTGTGTATTGAGTCTCGGCCGCGACGCTACTGGTCACGCCGGAACTTGTTGGCACGTTCGAATTCATCGCGCAGCTCGGGTGTGCGCAGGTTCTCGCGCAGATGGGAAAGATGTTGCTCGAGCGCGAGCAGTGCGCGCTCCACCGCCTCGGTATTTGTGTGCGCAATGTCGCGCCACATCGAATAAGGGCTCGCTCCAAGGCGCGTCATCTCGCGCAGCGCGCGGCCGCCCACGTCCTTTAGCTCGGGTGCGTCGCCCACTTCTTCTTCGAGCAGCGCGCTCAAGGCCGTCGCCGTGAACTGCGGCAGATGACTCACCCACGCAACCAGCTCGTCGTGGCGAACGGCGTCGAGGTCAAGCGTCTTTGCGCCCATTGCGATGACCCATTCGCGCCAGTCATTTACGAGCTGCGTTCCCCGCGGGGAACGCAGCGGTGCCTGACCGTCCGTGAACAACCATACCGCGCCGCGAAATAAACTCGCGTCAGCCAGAGCTGCGCCGCCGCGTTCTTTCCCTGCCATCGGGTGGCCCGGCAGGAACGCCGCGCGCTCCGGCGTGTTGTAGAGCCGAGCCGCGGTCTCCGAAATCACGCGCTTTGTGCTGCCCACATCGGTCACAAGCTGCTCGGGGCCGAGCACCGGCGCAAGCTTCTCCATCCAATCGAGCGTGGCGAAGATGGGCACGGCGAGCACCGTCACTTGGGCTCCCCGCGCAGCCTCCATCGCATCGGCGGCAAGCGAATCCACCGCGCCCAGCTTCAGCGCAAGTTGTCCCTGTTCGGCGCCGCGATTCCAGCCTGTGATCGAGCCGCGAAATCCCGCGTCGCGCAGCGCCAATCCAACTGACGTGCCCAGCAACCCTGTGCCCAGAATGGAGATGCGCTCGATCATGGTTGCCTTTCGGAAGGGCGCTAGAACTGGTTGCATGAATCCCGTTTTGAAAGGGCACGGCTTCAGCTGTGCCGCGAAAGCCTCATAAAGATTGGGGCTTTAGCCCCTGAGGGAAGCTTTTTCATCGTCTCAGACGAGTGATGCAACCAGTGCCAGTTTCTTGCCTGCATGATGCTACCGGTAGCTTTCTAACTCCCCTGGCTCCGCTAACTACGCTAACACCGCTAGCTCTGCTTCCCCTTACAACGTCCGGTCAATGGCCATGGCAATCACTCGCAGTTCCGCAACCAGCTTCTCAAACTGGTCGAGATAGAGCGTCTGCGCGGCGTCTGAAACAGCCTTATCGGCGTTGGGATGGATCTCAATGAGCAACGCGTCGGCGCCCGCAGCCACTGCGGCCTTGGCCATCGCGGGAACCATGTCGCGCCGCCCGGTCCCATGTGAAGGATCGGCCGCCATCGGCAGGTGCGAGAGCTTCTTCGTTACCGGAATAGCCGAAATGTCCATCGTATTGCGCGTCGCAGTCTCATACGTTCGAATGCCGCGCTCGCACAGGATCACGTCGTAGTTGCCGCCCGAAAGAATGTACTCGCTCGAAAGCAGCAACTCCTCCACCGTTGCCGCGATGCCACGCTTGAGCAGGACCGGCTTGCGCACCTGTCCCAGCTCGCGCAGCAGGTTGAAGTTCTGCATATTGCGCGCACCTACCTGGAAGCAGTCCACCAGCGGCAGCATGGGCTCGATCTGCCCAATCTCCATCACTTCGCTCACCACCAGCAGTCCGTTGGCCTCGGCGGCTTCGCGCATAAACTCCAGGCCCGGAATCCCCAGTCCCTGAAACGAGTACGGCGAGCTGCGCGGCTTGTACGCTCCGCCGCGCAGAAAGCCTGCGCCCGCAGCCTTCACGCACTGCGCAATGGTGAAGATCTGCCCGCGGCTCTCGATCGCGCACGGTCCGGCGATGACAGCGACCTCTTGCCCTCCGATGGTCGCGCCATTGCGAAACTCTACGACCGTGCCCTCCGGGCGAAAGGCTCGTCCCGCCAGCTTGTACGGCGCGCTGATCCGGTGCACGTGCAGCACGCCGGGCAACATCTCGAACTTCGTCAAATCGAGACCGGCGGTCGGGCCAACGCCGGCCAGAATCGTCTGGAACTCTCCCGTAGTGCGATGCACGTTCACGCCGGCCTCTTCCATGGCGCTGATCACGGCATTCACTTGCTCTTCGGTGGCTTTTTCCTGCATTGCAACAATCATTGTTTGTTTCCTGTCTCGGGCGCTAACCCGGAGTCCCCAGCGACGGGTGGCTCGTTGAGCCGGGGTCGCTGGGGTGGCTTTGTACCCGCGGCGACGCCCGAAAGTCCGCCCTCTGCTTGGGCGGCCTGGGCATTTCGTTGGCTGGCCAGCTCGTTCCGCTGCAACGCCCGCATCACGTCGATGATGCGCTCGTAGATATGCGTCAGCTCGATGTCGGGCAGCGGGCCCTTGTTCGCCGCGCGCACGTTCGCGTAGATGGTTTTCTCTCGCTCCGGCTCATATACCGGCAGCGAAGTCGCGGCCTTCAGGTTGCCGATCATCTGCGCCGCGCGCGCCCGCTCGCTCAGCAGCTCTACGAGCTGGCGATCCAGAGCATCGATTCTGATTCGCAATTCTTCGATCGTCATTGCATCCTCTAACTGCTGGCTACTAGCTTCTGGCGGCTAGCTTCAATCCTCTGGCGCAAGTCAACGCGGTCCATTCCGCCACTGGACAAGCTAGGAGCTAGAAGCTAAAGGCTAGAAGCTTTCTTCTTCACCGGGCCAGCGCCGCGTCACGCATGCGCAGGCCCTTGATAAATCGAGCCACTGCGCCGGGCGCAGTCTCCGCCGTCGAGCGCTCCACCAACTCGACAATAGCGCTGCCGATCACCGCGGCATCCGCGAACTCTCCCACCTGCGCAACGTGCTCCGCATTGCTGATGCCAAATCCCACAGCCACCGGCAATTGCGTGTATCGCCGAATGCGCTCAACAAGCGCTGCGGCATCACCGGCCACGCTCTGCTGCGTGCCTGTAACGCCCACGCGCGAAATCGCGTAAACAAAACCCTTGGTGTATTTCGCGATCGCCTCAAGGCGTGCGTCAGGACTTGTCGGCGCAGCCAGAAAGATCGGCGCCACGTTCACGCGGCTCATCTCATTCAGATACTCGGCTGCCTCTTCGACAATCATGTCTGTGGCCAGCACGCCGTCCGCGCCCGCCGCGGCAGCATCATCGGCAAACCTGTGCAGGCCGTAGCGCAGCATCGGATTCAAATAGCTGAAAATCACCAGCCCTGCGGCAGGTCGCGCGGCGCGAATCTCTTTCGCCAGCCGAAGAACATCCCTGAGACGTGTGCCGCGCGCCAGTGCGCGTTCGCTGGCGCGCTGAATGATCGGTCCGTCTGCGAGAGGATCGCTGAAGGGAACGCCCAGCTCGATCACGTCCGCTCCGGCATCGATCGCCGCAACTGCAATCTCGCATGTCGCGTCCAGGCTGGGATCGCCGGCCGTCAGGTAAACAACGAGGCCCGGCTTGTGATCGAATCGGATCGGCATGGGAGTCTGGTCGCCGCTCTAGAGTTTCAACTCGCGGGCGAGAATGCCCATATCCTTATCGCCGCGTCCAGAGAGGTTCACCACCAGTATGTCACTTGGGGGCAGCGTGGGAGCAATGCGAATAGCCTCGGCCACTGCGTGCGCGCTTTCGAGCGCCGGCAGGATACCTTCCGTCCGCGCCAGCCTCACCACCGCATCCAGCGCGGTAGCGTCATCGCACGCAACGTACTCCGCTCGGCCCGAGTCGTGCAGCGCAGCATGCTCCGGCCCAATCGACGCATAATCCAATCCCGCCGAGACCGAATGTGTCAGCGCGATCTGCCCGTCCTCATCCTGCAGCACGTAAGAATATGTCCCTTGCAGCACGCCCGGCGCACCACCCTGGAACCGCGCCGCGTGCTCGCCCAGCGCAGGACCACGCCCGCCGGCTTCCACACCGATCAGCCGGACTTGGCGCTCGGGAATGAACTCGTAGAACGCGCCGATGGCATTCGACCCGCCGCCCACGCACGCAATGATCGCGGTCGGCAGCCGGCCTTCCTTTTCGAGAATCTGCTGCTTCAATTCCTTGCCGATTACGCGATGAAAATCCCGCACCATGGTCGGATACGGATGCGCGCCCAGTGCCGAGCCCAGCAAATAGTAAGTCGTCCGCACGTTGGTCACCCAATCGCGCATGGCCTCGCTGATTGCGTCCTTCAGCGTCTTCGAGCCTGACGAGACGCCGCGCACTTCCGTGCCCAGCAGGCGCATGCGCTTCACGTTCAGCTCCTGGCGCTCCATGTCCACGTCGCCCATGTAGACCACGCACTCCAGGCCCAGCAGCGCGCACACCGTCGCCGTGGCCACGCCGTGCTGCCCCGCGCCGGTTTCGGCAATCACGCGCTTCTTGCCCATGCGCTTCGCCAGCAGCCCCTGGCCGAGTGAGTTGTTAATTTTGTGCGCGCCCGTGTGCAGCAGGTCTTCGCGCTTCAGATAAATCTTCGCTCCGCCCAGCGACTCCGTCAGCCGTTTGGCAAAATAAAGCGGCGTCGGCCGTCCGGCGTAATTCTTCAGCAAATCGGAAAGTTCCGCCTGAAAAGCCGCGTCGGCTTTGGCCTCTTCGTACGCGTGTTCCAGCTCATCGAGCGCAGCCACCAGCGTCTCCGGCACATACCGCCCGCCGTAGACGCCAAAGCGTCCCGCTCGCGACTCGCTCGGATTTGCTGGAACAACAATCGACGCCATACGCGACTCCGACACTAATTCCCTTGAGGGACGGGAGCTTTTAGTGTACTAGGAGTTGCGTCTTTTTCACGCCTGCTTCCGCGCCCGGCTGATGTCGCACAACATGTCGGAATGAATGTTCAACCCGATGTTGGTCATGTTGTAGAAGTGCTCGCTGGCCACGAGCCACACAATCTCGCAAATCGCCCGCTCTGAGTAGTGCTTCCTCAACCGAGCAAAAGTCTCCGGCTTCACATTCTTGTCGCGGGTCAGCTCGGTCACGTAGTCCAGCGCCGCGCGCTCTGCCTCGTTGAACAAAGGGCTAATCGCGTATTCGCCGAGAGCATCGAATTTCGCTTCGTTCATTCGCGCCTTGATCACAAACGAACGGCCAATATCGATGCAGAACTCGCATACATTGATCTGCGCCACGCGTTCGCGCACCAGCATCTGCGTCTCGGCCGGCAACTCAAGCTTCCTGTCGAGCTTGGCAATCTTCCCGGTGAACATGCCAAACGCGAGCGGCATCCGCGCGACAAAAACTTTGAGCGGCGTCATGACCTTGCCGAACTGGCGGCGCGACATGTTGTAAACGAGCTTCATCATCAAGCTTGACGGATTCTCAATGGGAGGAAGAAACGTAGCCATGTGTGAACCTCCGGGGACCCTCTTCGTAAGTTCTGATGTTTGCAAACAGGAATGCGGCGCATCCGCGTCTATCAATCAATTACGAGTGCCGGAACCGAAAGGTTACTTTCTCGCGGCACGCGCGTTGGCGATAAATGCCTTCACCTTGGCCGCATCCTTGCGCCCGGGCGCAAATTCAACCCCACTCACCACATCCACGCCCCACGGATGCAGCGTTGCAATGGCTTCGGCAACATTGTCAGGCGTTAGCCCGCCAGCGGCGATCAGCATTAACTCCTCCGCTCTCCCAAAGAGCGAGCGCCTCGCCGCGGACCAGTCGTAGCTCTTTCCCGTGCCGCCCACCGCCGACTCAGTTCTCGAATCGACCAGAATCGCATCCACATTTGAATCGAGCGCCGCCAGGCCCTCCGCCGTCTCCGCGTCAAAGTGCACCACACCCAGAATGCGCACGCCCGACCCGAAACGCGCACGCAGCGCGGTAGGCAACTCAGCCGGAGCGTCCCAGTGCAGCTGCACGCCGGTCAAGCCCGCAGCTTCTACCGTCGCAGCGATCTCCTCCACCGTCGCATCCACAAACACGCCGATCTTCTCGATCTTCGCCGGCAGCCGCGGCACAATAGCCGCGACTTGCTCTGCCGTCACGCGGCGCGGGCTGGGCGCAAACACAAATCCCACCGCATCGGCCCCCGCATCTGCCGCGATGATCGCGTCGGCAAGTGACGTGTTGGCGCAGATTTTGATCCACAGACTCATGGCTTGCCCGCGGCGCCCTTCAGCAACTCCGTCAGCGCCGCTCCGGGATCGGGCTGGCGCATCAGGCTCTCGCCGATCAGGAATGCGTCGAACCCCGCTTTGCGCAGCCGGACAATATCGTCGCACGTCGCAATGCCGCTCTCCGTCACGCGCACCACGCTCGCTGGGATCCGCCCGGCCAGCGCTATCGACGTCTCCGCGCTTACCTCGAAGGTTTTCAGGTCGCGATTGTTTACGCCGATCGCGTCCGCGCCCGTTTCGCCCAGCGCGTCGAGCACGTCATCCAGTTCCTCTGCCGTGTGAACCTCAACCAGCACGTCGAGCGCAAGTGAGCGCGCAGCCTGCGCCAGCCGCTTCAGCTCAGAATCTTCCAGCGCGGCGGCAATTAGCAGAATCGCGTCGGCGCGATGCGCGCGTGCCTCCACGATCTGATATTCGTCGACGATGAAGTCTTTGCGCAGGCAGGGAAGCGGCGTGGCGCTAGACGCCATCTCCAGGTTGCGCAGGCTGCCTTGAAAGTACGGCTCGTCCGTCAGCACCGACAGTGCAGCCGCCCCACCGGCGCGATAGCGCCGCGCCAGCCATGCGGGGTCGAATGCAGCGCGAATCAGCCCCTTCGATGGAGAAGCCTTCTTGATCTCAGCGATCACGGCCGGTCCCGTCGCGGCTTGGCGGCGCAGCGCCGCAGCCCACCCACGCGGATGGTGCTCGGCGGCGCGCCTTTCAAGTTCGGCGACGGGCATGTCCGCTTTCGCCGCCGCCAAGGTCGCGCGTGTCGACGCCAGAATCGTCGCCAAAAATGTGTCCGTGCGGGTGGTCATGCTCTCAGTCGAGTATACGGGCGACCAATCGCGGCCGATTGAGCATCATGGCGGCTCCAATGAAAGTTGCCTTGGAGGGGCACGACTTCAGTCGTGCCAATAAGGCAGAACAAACGGGACGGGCTTTAGCCCCCGAGGGAAGCCTTTCGGCTGGTTCCGAGAGTCTATGCAATCAATCCTAGATTTTCGCGGGAGTCTTCGCATCCCCCGCCAATTCTCGCGCTGCCTGCCGTCCCAGCCGGATGCAGTCCGGAACACCGATGCCATCGTACGCATTTCCCACCAGATGCAGCCCCGGCAATTCAGCCACGCGTGCGCCGATCCGCTGCATGCGTGCCCTGTGGCCCACGGCATACTGCGCCATCGCTCGCCTCCAGCGCGATACCTGCGCATGCTCGGGCTCGACGTCTGCGCTGAACGTCTTCCCTCCCAGAATCGCAGCCATCTCGCGCCGTACCGTCGCAACCAGCGCCTCGTCGCTCTGCGCCAGCAGCGCTTCGCGATTCATCCCGCCCAGGAACGCGCGAAAAACAGCCTTGCCCTGCGGTGTGCGCCCCAGAAACTTGCGATGCACAAAAGTGCAGGCCAGCATCGCGCGTCCCTCGACGGCCGGTACCAGAAATCCGAACCCCTCCGGCAGCGTCCCGATCTTCTTTTCGTCGTAGACCAAATTCAGTGTGATCGACGAAGAGTACGGAATGCCGCCAAGCTCTTCGCCCAGCGCAGCGTCAACTGGTCCCAGCAGCTCGCCCGCTGCCCACGCAGGTGCCGCCATGATGAGCGCATCATAGTCATGCTGCGTCTCGCCAGCCCCTACGCTCCAGCCGCCGGCCGTCTTCCGAATCGCTTTCACGGCCGTCCCCGTGCGCAACTTCGCCGGATCAATCCGCGCGACCAGCGCATCCACCAACTGGCTCATTCCTCCGCGCAGTGCCGTAAAAATCGCGGCTCCACCGTTTTGAGTCCTGGACGAGTTCCTCGCCGCATTTCGCATCCGCTTGTGCGCCGCCAGCATTCCACGCGTCAAGGAGCCATACTTCGTCTCCATCTCTACCAGCCGAGGCAGCACGGTTTGCGCGCTCAGTTGTTCGGCATCGCCGCCATAGATCCCGCTCAACAGCGGGTCGGCGAGCCGGTCAACAGCCTCCTGGCCAAAATGCCGCCTCACCAGCGCCGCTACCGACTCATCGCCTCCGCTTGGCCGTGAAGCGTGCAGCAACTCGAGCCCCATGCGCACTTTGGTGCGCAATCCAAACAGCTGCGTTAGCGCCGTGGGAATCAACTTGGTCGGCACCAGGAACATCAGCCCATCGGGCAACGCCACCAGCCGATTGCGCACAACAATATAGGTCTTGCGTGCCGCATCGTTCGAGGGCAGCAGCTCCACGCCCAGGCCCAGCTCACGGCACAGTTCGGCTGCAGCCGGCTTTTCGGTCAGAAACGAATCCGGCCCGCGCTCGAGCACCGCCCCATTCACAATCTCCGACGCCAGCGATCCGCCCAGCCGCGGCCTTTCTTCGTACAGCGTGTAGTCGACTTGCGCTCCCGTCGCGCGCGCCTTTTCCAGCTCATAGGCCGCCGCCAGTCCCGCAATGCCTCCGCCGACAATCGAAATCCGCATTCTGACCTCACTCCATCTTTACAGCAATTTGCGTCGCACGCGCGTGGGAGGATGAACGAGCAGCGTTATCGGAATCTCCTTCTCAAGTCTAAAATCAAGCCGCGGCCCGAATGTTGAAAGTGATTGAGGGCCCTCAAAGAGCTAGAATCGGGTCGGAGTTCGAATCCGCTTTTCCCGACCCGGAAGATTGTGTCGGGTTTGCTTTCATCCATTCCTCGTTCCTGATCCCCGGGTGCCTCGCTCGTCCATCATCCGGCTCTCGCCCGCAGCAGGAGACCTTGCATGACCGCCGAAATCATCCACCGGCTGCACTTCGCCTTCACCATCACCTTCCACTATTTATTTCCGCAGCTCACCATGGGCCTGGGCCTGCTCATTGTAGTGCTCAAAACCGTGGCCCTGCGCACCGGCAGTGAAACGTGGGACCGCGCGGCGCGTTTCTGGGGCCGCATCTTCGCCATCAACTTCGTCTTTGGCGTGGTCACCGGCATTCCCATGGAATTCGAATTCGGCACCAACTGGGCGCGGTTCTCTCGGCTCTCGGGCGGCGTCATTGGCCAGCCCCTCGCCATGGAGGGCGTCTTCAGTTTCTTTCTTGAGTCCGCGTTTCTCGGCCTGTTTCTCTACGGCGAAAAGCGCATCTCGAAGCTGATGCATTGGTTCTCGGCGGTCATGGTCTTTCTGGGTTCGTGGATCTCCGGCTTCTTCATCATCGTCACCGACGCCTGGATGCAGCATCCCGTCTCCTACGCCCGCATGCCCGACGGCCACTTTGAAGTGCTCAGCTTCTGGCAACTCCTCATGAACCCCTGGGGACTGCTCCAATACATGCACAACATGACCGGCGCAGTGGTCACCGGCTCGTTTGTCATGGCCGCCGTTGGCGCCTTCTATCTGCTTGAAGCCCGGCGCGAGGACTACGCGCGCATTTTCTTGAAAGTCGGCGTCGTAGCCGGCGTCATCTCGTCCATCCTCATCATCTTCCCTACCGGCGACCTCGCCGGCAAATATGTCGCTCAAAACCAGCCCGTGGCCATCGCCGCCATGGAGGGCCTATTCAAGAGCGAAACAGGCGCGGGCATCGTGCTCATGGGCCAGCCGAACGAAGAAACGGGCCAGATCGACAATCCCATCGTGGTCAACGACGTCCTCAGCTTCCTCATCTACGGCACCACCAAAGCCGAAGTGAAAGGCCTCGATCAGTTTCCGCAGGACCAATGGCCCACGGCGCTGCCGCTGCTCTTCTACGCCTACCACATCATGGCTGGCCTCGGAACGTGGTTCGTTCTGCTCATGGTGGTAGCCGCTCTCTTGCTTTGGCGCGGGCGACTCTTCACTGCGCGCTGGGTGCTGTGGGCTTTGCTGCTCAGCTTTCCGCTGCCCTACATCGCCAACACCGCCGGCTGGATGACCGCCGAACTGGGCCGTCAGCCCTGGCTCATCTACGGATTGATGCGCACCAGCGAGGGCTTCTCCGCCACCGTCTCGGCCAGCAATGGCCTCTTCACCCTGCTCGGCTTCATGGGACTCTATGCTTTGCTTGGGCTTCTCTTCACGGTGCTCATCTATCGCGAAATCGATCACGGCCCCGAGCCAGAGAAACCGGCCACTGAATCCATCGCCGCAGATTGACTAATGCGATTCGGCCTGTGCGAACTGAAACTGTGAACTACGAACTACGAACTGCGAACTGACGACTGACAACTGACAACTGACAACTGAAAACTGAGGTTTTCCTCATGATGGGTTTTACCTGGTTCTGGCTCGTTGCCGTAATGATCGTCGGCTACGTGGTCCTCGATGGCTTCGATCTCGGCGTAGGTGTGCTGCACCTGTTTCTTGTCCGCACCGAGGCCGAGCGCAGGGCCACCCTCGCCTCCATCGGCCCCGTTTGGGACGGCAACGAAGTCTGGCTCCTCGCCGGCGGCGGCACGCTTTACTTCGCGTTTCCGCTGCTCTACGCCTCGGCCTTCTCGGGCTTCTATCTGCCGCTCATGATCGTGCTCTGGCTGCTGATCCTGCGCGGCGTCTCGCTTGAGCTGCGCAATCACATCGACGTCGGCGTATGGCGAGCGCTCCTCGACGGCATCTTCGGATTCGCAAGCGTGCTGCTTACCATCTTCTACGGCGCGGCTCTCGCCAACGTGCTCCGCGGCGTGCCGCTCAATGCCGATGGCTATTTCTTCCTGCCTCTCTGGACCAACTGGCAGCCCGGCGTCCTGCCCGGCATTCTCGATTGGTATACGGTCATAGGCGGCCTCGTTGCTCTCGTCGCGCTCACGCTCCACGGAGCCTTGTGGCTCTCGCTCAAAGTTTCTGGCAATCTCGAGCAGCGCGCGCGCAACGTCATCTCGCCGCTCTGGTTCATCCTTGTCGCGCTTACAATTGTCAGCCTCTTCGCCACCGTTGCCGTGCGCCCCACCAGCCTTGACAACTACTTCCGCTACCCGGTCACGTTCATCGTTCCCGTCGGCGTCGTCGCCTCGCTCGCTGCCATCCAGCTCTGGAATCGGAAGCGCGAGCCGCTAAAGGCCTTCGTCGCCTCATGCCTCTACTTCTTCTTCATGCTTGCCGGCGCATGCTGGGGGCTCTATCCGGTTCTACTGCCCGCTTCCACCGGCTCTGCCAACGACATCACCCTCACCCGCGCAATCTCCGGCCCGCACACGCTGGCCGTTGGCCTTGCCTGGTGGCTCGTCGGGATGGCTCTCGCCGTCGGCTACGTCGTCTTCGTATACAGCCGCTTCAAAGGCAAAGCAGACGCGGCGGCGGAAGGGCACTGATATACACTGCGCATCAGTCCAGGCAATCCCTCACGACAAGATGCGCCCAGTCATTCAGGTATCCGGCGTCCGCAAGAGCTACGGCAAGACCGTCGCCGTGGCAGAAGCCTCGTTTGAAGTCAACGAGGGTGAGATCTTTGGCCTCATAGGACCGAACGGCGCAGGAAAAACCACCACAATGGAGTGCATTGAGGGGCTGCGCAAGCCCGATCGCGGCTCCATCGTGGTTCTGGGACTCGACCCCTTCCGCAAGGTTTATGAACTGCAGAACCGCATCGGCGTGCAGCTGCAACAGGCGCAGTTGCAGAAGCGCATCAAGGTCTGGGAGGCGGTGGACCTGTGGGCTTCGCTCTATCGGAAAAAGACCGCCGACGGCGATCGGCTGCTGGATCAACTCGGCCTCACAGACAAGCGCAACGCCTGGTTCATGAATCTCTCCGGCGGCCAGAAGCAGCGGCTGTTTATCGCGCTGGCACTGATCAACGATCCGGAGGTAGTGTTTCTGGACGAGCTGACCACCGGCCTCGATCCGCAGTCGCGCCGCGCAATTTGGGATCTGGTGCGCGGAATTCGCGAACGCGGAAAGACGGTCTTCCTCACAACGCACCTGATGGAAGAGGCTGAGAGGCTATGCGACCGCGTGGCCATTATGGAGCATGGGCGCATCATCGACATCGACACGCCCGCGAACCTGGTGTCTCGCCATTGTCCCGAGCGATCGGTTGTGCTTGAAGTCAGCAATCCGGGCATTGCGGAACGCTTCAAGATGATTCAAGGCGTGGAAAGCGTGGAACGCAACGGGAATCGACTGACAATTTGCGGGCGTGGCGATCTGGTGACTGAAGTGATTCACTGCCTGTCGGAAGATCGGGTGCGAGTCACCGATTTCCGTGTCATTCTGCCCAACCTTGAGGACGTTTTTCTCAAGCTGACGGGGCGCTCCATTCGAGAGTAGGAAGAGCTACGATGCTGCATGGATTGGGTAAACTGACCTGGATTGAGATCAAGATCTTCCTGCGCGAGCCGCTGGGCGCGATCGGGACGATTGTGGTGCCCGTGCTGGTGTTTGTCCTGGTCGGGCGGGCGATCGCTTCAAAGGCGCAGACACCTTCGATGAGCAGTTTTGCGCGCGTGGGCCTTCCGGTTATGGCGTCGATTCTGATTGTGATCAGCACTGTGCTTTCGCTGGTGACCATCATTTCAATCTACCGAGAGGGCGGCATCCTGAAGAGGCTGCGGGCCACCCCGCTGCGGCCGCAAACCATTCTTACTGCGCACGTCCTGGTCAAGCTGCTGCTCACCGCGGTGTCACTGCTGCTGATGTTTCTCGCCGGTAAGAGCTACATACCGCCGGGAGTCCACCCTCCGATCGTCTCTTTCGCCATTGCACTCGCAATCAGCACCTGGAGCCTTCTATCGATCGGTTTTGTCATCGCCAGCATTGTTCCCACAGCGCGATTCGCGCAACCGGTCGGAGCGGTAGTGCTGTACCCGATGGTCGGGCTCTCAGGATTGTTTGTGCCCGTCGCATCTTTCCCACCCGTGATTCGCGTGCTGGCACACGCATCGCCCATGACCTATGCCGTGAGCTTGCTCCAGGGCATTTGGGTCGGCGACGCATGGTCAGCCCACCTTGCGGATGTGACAATGCTCATCGTGTTTTTTCTGTTGTTTACCGCGCTCTCGGCTAAGATCTTTCGCTGGGAGTAGAAAACGGCAGTGACGTGTGTCGTTTTCGTCTACAGCCGCTTCAAAGGCAAGGCAGACGCCCACGCCGGCGGCCATTGATGCAGTAGCCGAATGAATAACTTACGCAAAATGCGTAAATATTTACGTATTTTGCGTATATAATGGATGCCGTGAACAACCTCGCCCCACTCGATACAATCTTCCCGTCCGTCCGGGCCGGAATTCTCTCCGCGATCCTCCTCGAACCGCGCCGCTGGTGGTTCCTAAGCGAACTGGCGCGGCACTTGGACGCCGGACCATCCAGTCTCCAGCGGGAACTAGAATCGCTCGTCGAATCGGGCATTCTGGAGCGCCGCGAAGACGGTCGCCGCGTCTATTTCCGGGCCAACGCCGGCTCGCCGGTCTTTGCGGATTTGCGCGGGCTGGTGGAAAAAACCGCAGGGATCGTGCCCGCACTCTCCCGGGCTCTCGGCCCATTTGAGGATCGCATCGAGTTGGCATTCATATTCGGTTCTATCGCCCGCGGGCAGGAGCGTGCATCGAGTGACGTGGATCTGATGATTGTTGGAACGTTGAAGCAGATCGACCTGGTTCCGGTATTGCGCAAACTGGAAGACCGGTTCGGGCGCGAGGTGAATGTCACGCTGTTCTCATCGCGGGAGTTTCGCGACAAGCTGGCTGCGGGCGACCACTTTCTAAGTTCTGTGCTGAAGGGCAGAACTATACTCCTGAGGGGTTCGCTCGATGAGTTGGACAAAGCTGCTGCAGGACGGAAAGGTCCACCGTCACAAAACAAGCGGAAATGAACTCGCTGAAATCCGCAGGCTCGTACAGCGCGATCTCGCCGACGCAGGTCTCCCCGGCCTTTCAGAGGACAGGCGCTTCGCCACTGCCTACAATGCGGCGCTTTAGACTGCAAAAATGGCCGTTGCATGTGCCGGCTTTCGCGTAGCAAGTGTCCCTGGTCATCACCGGATCACCTTCGAGGGTGCGAAGCTGGCGCTGGGAAAAACTGCGGCACACCTTACGGACTATTTCGACGCATGCCGCCGCAAGCGGAACGAGATCGACTACACCGGGGCTGCAATTGCCACCACCACAGAGGCAGACGAACTTGTGTTGCACGCCAAAGCATTCCTGTCCATCGTTGAAGCTTGGATCGCCGCAACGTATCCTGCGCTCAAGCCTTGATGAACTCTCGGCTTCAACAAAAGGAACTACAGCGTCACCAGCGTCTCCGCCGCCACATGCCGAAAAGTCTCAGCCTGGCTATCCAGTTCCGCGTCCCAGTTCTTCGGCTGGTAGATGCAGCACATCTCCTGGGCCAGCGGATCGCCCGTTAGCGCATAGGCCCGCGCCCGCGACCCTCCGCAGATCTCCTTGAACTCGCAGGCGCCGCACTTGCCCTTGAGCTGGCTGGTGTCCCGCAATGCCTTGAAGATCGGAGCGTTGCGGTAGATGTCGGCCAGTGGCGTCTCGCGCACATTGCCCGCATGAATCGGCAAGAAGCCGCTCGGATAAACGTTGCCGACATGGGAGATGAACACGAATCCTTTGCCGTCGTTCACGCGGCGCGTGGCCCAGCCCATGTTGCGCGTCTTGGCGTCGCTCGTGGGCACGCCGGGCTCGTAACCACGCCCATTCGGATGTCCCGACCCGTTCCCCGATCCATTTCCAGCTCCATGCCCCATGCGCTTCTCTTCCAGATTGTGTTGCAGCAGGTAGCGCCGATAGTGCATCGCCTCCGTCGTCTTGATCTGGAAATTCGCCCGCCGCGAAAGTTCGTAAATCTTGCCGAAGACCTGCTCAAACTCCTCGCCGCTCAAAAGATCGTCTAATTGGCCCCGTCCCACGGGAACCAGAAAGAACACATTCCACATCACGATCGCCAGCTTCTCGAACAGATCGCACAGGTTGTCGAGGTCGTTCACGTTGTGCCGGCTCACCGTCGTATGCACCTGGATCGGAATGCCCGCCTCATTCGCCCACTCAATCGCCTGAATCGTGCGCGCCCACGCTCCGGGCAAGCCGCGAAAGGTGTCGTGAATCTCGGGGGTTGAGCCGTCCAGCGAAATCCCGAGCCGCACCAATCCGGCCTCCTTCATCTTGAAGATCGCCTCGCGGGTCAGCAGCGGCGTGGCACTAGGGGTCACCGCAACGTGCACGTCCTTGCTCGCGGCGTAGCGGATCAACTCGAAAAGATCCTTGCGCTTCAGCGGGTCGCCGCCGGTAAACACAAAAATAGGAATGTGCATATCGGCAATCTGGTCGATCAGCGCCTTGCCTTCTTCATGGGTCAGCTCGTCGGGATGCGCAATGGGCTGCGCCGCCGCGCGGCAGTGCTTGCAGGCCAGGTCGCACGACTGCGTAATCTCCCAAATCGCGAGGAACGGCGATTCGTCGTAGTCGATCCCGCCTCGTGCGGGAATGTTTTGCATCGGCTGCATCGTCATGGGACCTCCTGGCGCGAAAGCGCCGGCAAAATTGCCCGAATCGCAGCAGCCCGGCGCACCAACTCATTCGGCGCTTTGGGGATGAAGCAGCTTCCGGTTGAAAATCCTCGGCAGCGAATCACTTGCCTGCCGCGCCACAACATGGAAATCTGCCCCCGAGGGCCACGATTCCGGTTCAGAAGACCACTTTCCGGGTGGGTCAGGCTGTGATTGGGATCACTTTACGAGCCTCATTCGGGACAAATAAAAGCCCATTCTGGACAAAACCGGGAATCAGGAACACAATTCTGTCACCAGCAGGGCCATTTGCCCGGCCCCGCGCCTATAGTGGCAGTGCGGGAGTTTTCAGCCGGCAAACGGAGCGGGCAAATCGAGATAAGGTGAGTTGGATCACCTTTTTATGTGCGGCAAAGCACCGCAATCCGAGCATTGCCTCTGAGACTATTTGAACGCTCCAGAAGGAGGTTCCCATGGCAGCTCTTCTAAGGCCAAGTTGGACTAAACCCTCCACCATTCTCTTCGCCACCGAGATATCGCCCAACGAGAAGTCCTTTTCGTTCGCGCTCGCCTCAGCCAGGGAATTCGGTTCCGAACTCATTCTCTTTCACGCCTTTGACACGCTCATCGCATCCACGTCGGAGTCCTCGGGCATTCGCTATTACGACTCCGCCGCCGCCGCTCGCTCTGAAACGCACCACCTCGAGCCGCTCGCGCTGCGTGTCCGCGAGGCGGGTCTCAAATGTGAAGTTGTCGTGCGGCCTGGGCTGCCCGCCGACGAAATTCTCGCCTTCACGCGCGAGCGCCAGATCGACCGCATCGTCATGGGCACTCACTCGCCGGGGCCCATCGGCAAGCTGCTGGTGGGTTCAGTCGCTGAAGCCGTTTTGCGCACCGCTGCGGTGCCGGTCTTCATCATCGGTCCCGATGTAGTCGACGGCAGCTATCGCAACTTTGCCACCCGCACCATCCTCTGCGCTGTCAGCCTCCATGAGGCCAGCCCCGTCATCGCTTCATTTGCCGCGGAGTTGGCCGCGCAGCACGGGGCGCGCCTGATTCTGCAGCATGTCATCCGGCCCCAGGACCGTGCCGAGTTTCTCGCAGGTCGTTCGCTCGACGAGGTGGAAGCTGGCATGATCGCGTTGGTTCCCAGCCAGTTGCAGGGTCAGGTTGCCATCCAGACCGTCGTGGTGCCCGGTGACCCGACCGAAGAGCTGCTCTATCAGAGCCGCGCGCAGCA
Source organism: uncultured Occallatibacter sp. (assembly GCA_964468605.1). Classification (GTDB taxonomy): domain Bacteria; phylum Acidobacteriota; class Terriglobia; order Terriglobales; family Acidobacteriaceae; genus Telmatobacter. Next base: position 36,582 of record CAYYKV010000008.1, read on the forward strand.
GGCTGACCTCATCGTCCTCGGCGCGCAAGGCGCTTCGGCCTTTGCGGCAATCACCCGGCACGGCGTGGTCTACAAAACTCTCGCCCACACGCACTGCCCGGTCATCACGCTTTCGCCGGTCGTGCTCGCAGAGTGCGGGTCCAAGGCGGAGAGCCACCGCCCGGCTGAAGCCTACATGGCCGGTGTCTTTTAGCTTCACTCCGCTTTGCTGAACTGGGCATGGAACGCCGGGCTCTCGCCGGGCGGTCGAGTGAGCGTCCTCGCCCGCACTGAGGGCAAGCGCATCCCCCGCTGACCTCGCGGCCCCTCCTCCTGGATCACTCTCAGCAACAGCAGAACCAGCACAATGGTCAGGATCAGGCTGAGGCCTCCTCCCCCGTACAACCGGTCTCATAATTGCCCCTGCTGCCTGTTGCGCAAGAATGGAACCCGGCAACAAGGCGGGTCCCATGATTCCAGCGAGTTGACGAAGATGGTTGATGAGACCGGTTCTCGTATCCCCACCCCGGTCCCATTCGATAGCCGCCATATCCAGATCCCAAAATCAGCATGATGAGAATGATCAGCAAGAGCATTTAACTCTCCTTCCGCCACGATGCATGCGCAACGCGGTCACACAAACCCTTTGCTCTGATTCCCTGTCCACATGCACGGATGCTTCGCCGAAGACGAGTTTCACACGGCCAACAAAGCGTGCGATCCCCGCGCGCGATGCCTGCAACCTTGTCGTGGTTGCTTCACATTGGCGTTTCATGTCGTCATTGCGTCCGCTGCAATGCGCAGCGCAGCGAACAACCCGTGCGTAAGGCACGGCGTCAAAGCGTGAGTGGTTGAGAACGAATCACCGGGAGGTGAACGATGCTCTGGACAATCTTTGTCATTCTTCTCGTGCTGTGGTTGCTTGGCGTTGTTTCGTCATACACCTTCGGCGGATTCATTCACATCCTTCTCGTGATCGCGCTCGTAGTGCTCGTGTTTCAACTGATCACGGGACGCAGACCCGTCGTCTAGGCGCGAACCCCTGCAGGGACAGAATTCCCGCGACGTCTGTCTCGCCCAAGCGGCCAGAGGGTACCAACAGGGTCCGCCATCGACAAACCGAAACAAAACCCAAGGAGGTGGAATCATGGATAAGGATCGGGTAAAAGGCGCAATCAACGATGCAGCAGGACGGGCGAAACGCCAGGTTGGCGAGTGGACCGGTAACACGGACGCCCAAGTGGAAGGAGCCGCGCAGCAAATCAAGGGCAAGGCTCAGAAGGTTGTAGGCACTGTAAAGGACGCGGCGCGCGATGCGGCCTCAAATCTCGGCCGCGAAAAGGAATTGGAGACCGAAAAAGAGCGGGAACGTGAGCGTCAGCGCGAGAACGAGCGAGAGCACGCGCACCATGGCTGAGTCTCGACCTCCATCGGTTGCCGCCGGCGAAAGCAATCACCAGCGAATCGATGCGGCTTCATCCATCAACAAGAAACCATGCGGGCAGGCGACGGCATGAAGCGAATTCGAAGCCGCTTCTTTCAGTCTCCTGCCCGTCTCCACTTGGCAGATCCCTGGCGACTAATCTGAGCCACCTTCGGCGAGCAGTGCCCGCAGCCACGTCCTATCCGGCAGCCAGCCAGCGAGCCAGAATTCCAGCCATGCGCTATACTTTCCGCATTGGGCTGCATCGGTTCGGCTTCGCCCCGAAGCGAGGTGCGTCTTCCACAAGGACACTGCCATTCGCACGACCGACGTTCCGTTAGCGCTGACAACGCGCTGGCGCGCCGTGGTTCGCGTACTCCGAAGTCCAATCGATAGTTTAAGTTGCGCCTTACTTCCCTCCTCATGCTCTCTTTGCGGCTCTCCCTTGCCGCAGCTCTCATCCGTTCCAATTTGCCCTGTTTGCTGGTCGGAATTCCCAGTTCACAGCGGACCCGTCTGCGCCCGCTGCGGCGACTCCCTGGGCGCGACCGCAGGGCCAACGGTTTCAACACTTTGCCGCACCTGCCGCCTCGCCTCTCCGCCGTTTGTCCGCGCTGTTTCCCATGGCGTATACGAGGGCCGCATGCGCGAGGCGATTCACGCGCTCAAATACGACCGCCTGCACTCGGCCGCCCGCGAGCTGGGCCGCATGCTCGCAGGCGCAATCGCGCAACTTGCCGGCGAAGCGCCGACTGAAATGTTGGTAGTCCCCGTCCCGCTGCACCGCTCCAAATACGCGCAGCGCGGGTTCAATCAGTCGCGTTCGCTCGCCGTCGAGGCGCTCAAATTCCTGCGCGCGAGCCACCCGCAATGGATACTTACGCTCGCTCCCAGCACGCTCATGCGCCTGCGCGCCACCGAAAGCCAGGCTGGCCTCGCCCCGCGCGAAAGGCGGATCAACGTCCGCGGCGCATTTTCAGTCTCCGATCCGTCAAAAGTAACGGCGCAGAACATTTTGCTGGTGGACGACATTCTCACCACGGGAGCCACGGCGCGAGCTGCTGCCCAAACCTTGCTCAAAGCCGGGGCTGCTTCTGTCTGGGTAGCCACGTTGGCGCGTGCGCAGCGCTCCACGGGATTTGGGCGTCACATCAACTCGGCCCGCGACGAGGATTGCCAAGACGACGGCGAAATTCTTACCGGCGCGGCCATGCACGCAGCATCATCGGATTCATCGTCCTTGCGGAAACAGCCATCTTTTTAACCC
>CAYYKV010000009.1:0-37954 GCA_964468605.1 uncultured Occallatibacter sp.
TGATGATCGATGAGATGCAACTCGGCTTCGCCGGATATTGTCCCGTGGTCGCGCTAGCGGATGTGTATCAGCAGGCGTTCGAACTTTTCGAAGGAGGGAAGTCCAGGGAGGCGTTTGATATGTTCGGCCGCATTCTGGCATTTGATTCCATCGCGCATGCGGATCAATATCTGATGGTGGCGCGGGGAATCTTCAGAGATAGCTCGAGGTCGCGGCCCATGCCCGGAATGGGAAATCCGACCAACAATCCATCCCCGCTAACAGAAAACGACAAGAAAGCTGTTCGCGAAGCGCTCGACACCTATCTGAAGCCGTACCTGCGCGGCTGAATGGAAGGCGCAAGAGGCAAACCTGAGTGAACAGCGACGTTTGGATGCAGCGGAGATTGCTTCCCGCTTCGCGACTCGAGGAACGGCAGGCAGTCTTTCCATCCAAGAGGAAATCCGGCTGAGGAGCCGCGCATGATTCGATCTTTCCGCAATGCAAGGCCATGCACAGTGCTGGCGCTGGCGATGGCAGTTGCATGCGGGGTTGCGGCGTTCCCCGTGCGCGCGCAAGATGCGCATCAGCCGCCTTCAGCGCAGACGCCGGAGCCGCCGAAGCTGTTTACGAAAACCTGCGCTCTGTGCCATGGCTCGGATGCGCGGGGAACGGACCGGGGACCAGGTCTGGCGAATTCGCCCGAGCTCCGCAGTATGCCGGACAGCGACATCTCAGAAATCATTCGCAAAGGCACGGCCGAGATGCCGGCCTTTCCATTGCCAACAGCCGATATTGACACTCTGACTCGTTTTGTGCGGTCGCTCAGTCCGGCCGAATCGGCGGTCGCGGTTGCGGGCGATCCGAAGGCTGGAGCGCGCATCTTCTTTGGCAGCGGCCAGTGCTCCACATGCCACATGGTTCGAGGCCGCGGAACCCCTATGGGACCCGACCTTTCTGACGTTGGGCGCAGGCTGAAGCTCGAAGAGTTGAAGCGGAAGCTGGCTGAATCCGATGCGAGAATTGTCGATGGCTGGGGCACGATTTCCGCAAAGCTGAACGATGGAAGAATGCTGCATGGCTTCGCCCGCGCCCAGGGTAGCCACGATCTGGTTCTGCAAACCAACGACGGCAAGTTGCACCTGCTGCTTGACAGCGAATATAACGCGCTCGTCCCGGACAAACATTCCGCGATGCCTGCATTCAAGGGAACCGAAGACGAATTGCGAGACTTGGTTGCGTTCCTGAGTGGATTGCATGGCGCCGATGTTGGGCCGCTCGCAGAGCCGCAGTTGCCGCCTACCCATGCGGAGAACGACGAGATCGCCCATCCGAAGAATGGAGACTGGCCGACTTACAACGGCACATTGGATGGCAATCGCTACAGCCGCCTGAACGAAGTCAACCTGGGCAACGCGGCCAGGCTCCAGTTGCAATGGATCTATTCGATTCCGTTCAACGGCCTGGAGACGACTCCGGTGGTTGTGGATGGGGTGATGTATGTGAGCGGGAATAATCAGGTCTATGCGTTGAGCGGCAAAACCGGGCGCGAGATTTGGCGATACGAACGGCCCAAAAGCGCCGCGGGCACCATCGCCAGCGATGCCGCGATCGGTGTGAATCGCGGCGTGGCCGTGCTTGGAGATCGCGTCTTCTATCTCACTGACGATGCGCACCTGATTGCATTGCACCGGCTGACCGGCGCTCTGCTTTGGGATGTGGATACTCCGGAGGGTGCAAAGGGTCTTTATGGCGGCACCTCGGCGCCGCTGGTTGTGGGCGATCTGGTGATCACGGGCGTGAGCGGCGGGGACAACGGGATTCGCGGATTTGTTGCTGCGTACAAGGCAACAACCGGAGAACTCGCGTGGAAGTTATACACGATTCCGCAGCCCGGAGACACCGGACCCGCAGCCAACACGTGGAAGGGTTCGGCTCTCGGCCTGGGCGGAGGAGCCACATGGCTTACAGGCAGCGCGGACGCCGAAGCGAATGTTCTTTACTGGGCGGTCGGTAATCCGCATCCGGATACGGACGGCGATGAGCGAATCGGCGCCAATCTTTTCACAAACAGCGATCTGGCCATCGATGTAGATACCGGCAAGATGCTCTGGTACTACCAGTTCACTCCGCACGATCTTCATGACTGGGACGCGAATGAGCCCATCGTACTGGTGAATGCGAAGTGGAATGGCCGGGAACGCAAGCTGCTTTTGCACGCCAATCGTAATGGCTTTCTGTACGTTCTCGACCGCACCACTGGAACGCCCTTGATGGCGACAAGGATGGTAAGAAAACTGAATTGGGCAAGCGGAATCGACGAGCGCACCTGGACTCCGCAATTGCTTCCGGCAAATGAAACCAGTTTGCTGGGAACTGTGACCTGTCCCGCGGTGCGCGGCGCCACCAACTGGTACTCAACAGCCTATAATCCTGCCACAAAGTTGTATTACGTGATGACGGTGGAGGATTGCACTACCTACATCAAAGCGGAGGACGCAGGCTATCGAAGATACAACAACCCCGCCGATCCGGCACAGAAGATTCTCCGCGCTTTCGACATTGAAACCGGTAGGGTGGCTTGGCAGATTATTCTGCCCGGGCCGCTGCAATCGAATTACTCCGGTGTTCTCACCACATCCGGCGGCCTGGTGTTCTTCGGCGAAAGCAGCGGAGGATTTGCTGCTGTCGACGCGCACAATGGAAAGTATCTCTGGCACTTCGAAACCAACCATGCCATTCGGGCCTCACCCATGACCTATGCGATTGGCGGACGGCAATACATCGCCATCGCATCGGGATCCAATATTCTCTCGTTTGCTCTACCCAGGTAATGCTCAGGAGATCAACATGAATCCAACATCGTCGCGACGCAATTTTCTGGCTGGCTCAACCGGATTCGCGGCAGCCGGCTTCGCTGCACTCGCCAATCCCATTGCCGCTGCAGCCCAATCAGTGGAAGTGAAACCGGGCGACCTTCCCGACCTCACCATCAAGGAAGTGAAAGTCTATGTGACTGACATCAGCAAGCTCCATAAGCTCAACAGTTCGGAAACCGGCGAACTGATCTCAGTCGTCACCAACAGCGGCATCGAAGGCAACTACACCATTGGCGATCGCGACATCACTCCCGGTTGGCTCGATTGGGCGAAGCCGGTGCTCGTGGGCAAGAGCGTTATCGACCTTCTGCCAACGCTGACCTCGACCACCGGCATGAAAGCCCGCGCGGGGTTTGATGGGCCGGTTCCGCGCCGACCAGGCGGAATGGGCGCAGGAGGCGCCCACATGGAAACGGGACCCGCTCATGGCGGCGCGGCAGCAGGTTCGGGAGTGTTTACGCGCGGCGGAGGCTCGTGGCCGAACTACTATACCGCGGCTGCCGACGTTTGCATGTGGGATATCCTCGGCAAAGCAGTCAACCGGCCCATTTACAAGATCCTGTCGGGAGGCGCGCCCACCAAAGAGCGCATGATGGCCTATGCCAGTTCGCAACATCTGCCGACGGTGGAAGATTATGTGCCTGACGTCTTGAAGGCAAAGGAGCTTGGGTACAAGGCCTACAAAATCCATCCGGGCGGAGGCCAGCATGCCACCGGGCCCGAGATTCCAAGCTACATCGGGCACATGGAGGAGATTCGCGCAATTCGCAAAGCGGTGGGCGACGAATTTGTTCTGATGCACGATCCGGTGCAGCAATACAACCGCTTCGAGGCGATGGCGGTTGGCCGCCTGCTCGATGAACTCAACTATGCCTGGTTTGAGGATCCAGTGCGGACAACCGATCAGGAGGGCCTGATCGAACTTTGCGCGGCATTGAATCTTCCCATCCATGTGGGTGAGTTCTTGTACTCGATCGCCGATTTCGGGGAGTACATCAAGCGCGATGCGCTGGACGTGGTTCGGCTGATTGCCGACAACGTCGGCGGAATCTCGGGCTCCATGCGCGTTGGTCTCCTGGCCGATGCCCATGGGATGGAGTGCACACCACATAACTGGGGCAACGTCGGCGATATGGCGCTGCACTTTCATGTGGAGTTGGCGTTGCCAAACTCCTATTGGTTTGAAATGCCATTCCCGGCTGAGTATGCCGATCGCCCGTACTACAAGGACAAATTCCGCATCGATGCCGACGGTTATGTGCATGCGCCAACTGCCCCGGGTCTGGGCTATCCCCTTGACATGGATGCATTGGATAACATGACCACGCGAATCGACCGTTGAACGATTCCAGATTCAGGAGACCCTACAATGTTGCGATTGCGCTTCCCGCTGTGCGCCTTGCCCCTAATGCCGTTTCCGGCAGACGCTCTGGAACATCAGGACAGGACATAGAACGAAGCTTGCTATCAAGACCCTTTAGTTTCTGCCGGATTAGATTCCGCTGTTTGCAGAACGCAATTCGTGCGAATCAGCGTCAGCTTCGTGCCAGGCCTTCATGGGATTGATAACCATCCATGCTGCTCCGCCGAGTGCCGCGACGAAAGCAGCGGTGACGAATGACATCTCCCATCCAAGGTAGGCGGCTATCAGCGGAGTAATCGACGCCGTGCAAGCTCCGCCCAGCTGCCCACCCATATTCATGATGCCGGAAACCACGCCGACATTTTCTCCGGCGATATCGGCCGTGACAGCCCAGAAGGCGCTCTGGGAGATGTAAAGCACACCCGCGCCACAGGCGAGAATCACCCCGGCTGCAGCCGCACTGTGAGCCCGCGATCCAAGCACCAGGAGAACCGCCGTGCATGCGAAGGAGAGTGCGGGCAACAGGCATCGGCCCGTACGCAGGCCAAAGCGGGCCGCAATCCAATCGCTTACGGCGCCACCCACGATGCATCCGATCGTCATCGCGATAAACGGAAACATGGAGAAGGCCGCGCTTGTTTTAAGGTTGAGGCCTCGCACCTGCGCCATATAGATGTAAAACCACGCGAAGAACATCCAGGCAACATAACCAAAAGCAAAATAGCTTGAGGTCAGGGCAAGAACTTCTTTGCTCCTGAAGATCCTCGCCCAGGGAACTATTGGTTTGGTCAGGCGCGCGTCGTCAACTGGCAGGGCGGAGAGGGTGGGCTGATTCCGTTGTCCCTCGATGAGAGCCCTTTCTGCTTCCCCGACAAAAGGGTGCTCTTCAGGAGTATCGCGTGCGGCAAGGTACCACACCATGCTCGCAACCGCGTCGATCGCGGCACTGAACCAGAACGCGGCGCGCCATCCATAGCGCAGGATGATCGCGGTAACCAGGGGAGGGGTGAGACCTGCACCGATGCCGACCCCGGCGAAGATCAGTCCATTTGCCTTGCCGCGCTCATTTGCAGGAAACCAGCGCTTGACGAATTGACTGGCGGCCGGGTACATGACCGCCTCGCCTGCGCCAAGACCAAAGCGGACCAACGCCAATAGGAGCACCGCGCCGCGCCCGCTTGGAGGAACAAGCGCAGTCAAGGCTGCGAAAACGCTGCACCACGCAATGCCAAAACTCAAGACGCGGCGGGGGCCGAGTCGACTGGCAAGCAGGCCCGCAGGAATTTGAAAGGTAGCGTAGCCAATGAGGAAGGCGCTGAAGATCCAACCCAGATGCGTATTATCAACCGCAAACTCGCGGCTGATTTGAACGCCGGCGATCGAAATATTCGTCCGGTCCAGGTACGCCACCACGCTCAAGACAAACAGCCACATGACCAAGAGGTAGCGTATGGGCGGAATTCTTCGTTGCCCGCGGTTCGATCTCACATGCACTCCATGCCCATTTCCTCGGTTCCAATTCACTCGCCAAGGGTTGATTGACAGATGTGTCGCCGATTCCAACGGACCGAAAACGAGACGAGGAATTGTTTAAGTACGCGTTCAATCGTGCCGGTAGAGCCGAACCTTCTGGATGTTAGGTCTGGAGTCGGGGAAGATAAGGTAGTTGCCGCCGTTCGTTTCATCGCCATTCAGCCGTCGTCCCGGCAGCCATGTGCCATGATCGAAAGTACCCTCCTCAACGTTCATCAACTCAGCGTGCTGAGGTCCCGGTGAGTCAGGCAGGAAGGTGACAGTCAGCCCCTCGCCGGCAATGACGAATTCATCGGGAGCGGTGTTGATGATGATCGCAGCACCGGAAGGCACGCCCGTATTCTCCTTCTGCGGCGATCCCGTCTGCTGGCCTTGCTGATACTGAACTCGCAAAAGATAGCTGCCGATTTCGACGGCAGTCACGGTGTCTCCAGCTTGACGGACCACACTCGTCATCTGTGACCGGTCGACGCTCGTGAGTAACGGGGCAAGTTGATTCAGCGTGCCGTAGGCAAGAGCGAGAGGCTCATTTTCGTTTGAGCTGTCGACAGCAAACGGCGAGAAGCCGAAGACGCCTTGACCAAAGGCATATAGGGCGTTCGCGCCGCCCGCCTCTCCGCCACGGGTCTCTGGAATGAAAAGCGGGTTTCCCAGATGGTCGTAACTGGCCAGGACCCCTCTCAAATCCGGCAGATAGATGTCGGGGGCAAGAACATCAATGTGAGAGATCCCAGCAAGCCAGACATCCAGCACGCGCGAGACCGCGCCGCCACTCGGGTGCTCACCCCCGGGTTCACCTGGGTATTGCGTAAGCCAGGCATTCACGTACATCGGGATGGGATATTCCGCTTTGCCCGCCGCAGCAACCGCGTCAATGTATTGGGAATACTGCCAAGCCTCGAAGATCTCGTCTGCTCTTTGCGTAGTGCCGAAGACTTCGGCCCATGTTCCCTTGTCTCTGAAGCCCGCCTGCCTCCACACATCCAGCAACTCCGGCTGCAGCGACTCCTTATTTTTCTTGAGAAATGAAAGCAGCACGTCGGGCACAGGGCTCTTCCAGGCGGCTTCAGCTTGCGGGGAGAAGTCGCGCGACGAACCGAGCACTCCGGACTCATTTTCCACTTGCATCATGAGCACCGTGTGCTGGTTGCCATCCACCTCGCGAATGTGCTTCATCAGGGCCGCGAAGGCGTGGGCATCAGCGTCGCGATTGGCAGCGCTGAACGCGGAAAGAATCTCCAGATTGCCGCCCTGCTGGACTTGCGCGCGAGGGAACCGCTTCAGGTCCGACCGCACCCACGCGGGAGGGTAAACCGACCCACCATTTTTCCAGCTTCCAAACCAGAGGAAGACAAGGCGGAGGTGGTTTTCCCGGGCGGCAGCGATCATCCCATCAACGAGCGAGAAAGCGAATCTACCTTCCTGGGGTTCAAGCAGATCCCAACTCAAGGGCGCCAGCAACGTATTCATATTGTCGGCGGCCAATCGGGGCCAGATCGGCTTCATGTATTCGAGGCTGGAAGTGCTCGAATTGCGGAGCTCACCGCCGAAAATGAGAAAACATTTCCCATCGACTACGAGATGGGTGAAGCCGCCCGCTTTTTCCAGATGTGGGATTCCGTCGGATGACGGTTGTGCGCTTGCATAGGCGGTGATTACCGCCAGGAGGATGGCAATTGATACTCGGCGTGTAAACATGACCTCGAATTATAGAATGATTGCACCATTTTGTAACCGGAATGAAAACGGGAAAACCGCTACCCTTGAGAACTCCGCTGCTCGCGCTCGGGATTCCCTCCAACAAGAGCCATCCGGCTTCGTGGTTCAATGGCACGGCGGTCGCGGATTCAACTCACTTCGATCGGATCATGCAAAATGACCACCGACAGCGTCGGGCATCTGCTTTATGATTGCCCAGAGTGCTTGGAGGCCCGTTATTTCAGCATTCCGGAAACTCGATGGCATGCATGAACCTTTGAGCCGCCGGCGATTTCTGGCGGGCGTCGCTGCGGCGGCCGCTGTCGCAGGGTGGGATGGCGCGCACGCCCAATCGGCGAGCATCGACAATATTCCAATCATCGACGCGCACATTCACTTGTTCGACGGCACCCGTCCGCTCGGTGCGGGATACATGGGATCTCCCGCCTATCGGGCGATTTCCAAGACATCGCTTCCATCGCTGTATAGTTCGCAGGCGAGGCCTGCCGGAATTGTGGGCGCCATCGTTGTGGAATCGAGCCCCTGGATCGACGACAACCTCTGGTATTTGGAGCAGTGCAGGGACAACCCGATCATGGTCGGCGTCTCGGGAAATCTGGATCCGGGGCGGCCGGATTTTGGCCAATATGTTACCCACTTTCACAAGGACCCGCTTTATCGGGCGATCCGATCCAGCCACTTCTACAGCGCGGACAGCAGCAAGGTCACTCTGAAACCCGATCATCTAGCTAATCTGAAGCTGCTGGCTCAGGCTGACTTGGCTCTGGACACGGCGAATCCCATCATAAATCTGATGCAGGCCAACGTACTGCTGGCCGACGCTATCCCCGACCTCCGCATCATCATGGATCATCTTCCCTCGTTTGATTCGACGCCTGACAATTGCCAGGCCTACGAAGATGTGGTGAAAGAGATGGCGGCGCGACCGAACATCTTTGTAAAGCTCACGGAGGTGTATCACCCACGCTTGACTGACGGCGTCATTGTGAAGGACTATGAAGCTCTGCGCGCCAGGCTCGAATTTCTCTTTGATGCATTCGGCGAAGATCGTGTGATCTTCGGAACCGATTATCCGAACAGCTACGGCGTTGCCACTATCCCCGAAGAGATCGAGCTAGTGAAGCGTTTCTTCTCCACCAAGCGGAGAGAAGCGGCAGAGAACTATTTCTGGAAGAATTCGGCGCGCGTCTACAAGTGGATGAAGCGCGCGGACGATCAGCCCAGTTTGACTTGATTCATTTGGTCCCGGCGCGAGCTTCTCTATTCAGCAAGATCACGGGCCATCACTGCGGCTCCCAGCATGATGCAACAGCCTAGCGCAACTTGGACGGGTTAGGATTTTTCGTGTTCGATCTAAGGAGAAATTTGCATGCTGGATTGTTCATCGGCACAGCCTCATTTTCAAGCTCTTGGCCGAGCGTTTTGCTTTCTGATTGCCGTTGCACTTCTAATGTCGCCTGCTGCAGCCGCCAGCCTTCAGGCAGAGACGACGCTCTCCGCCGGCTCGCAGCCATCACAGGCCGTGAGCACTGTCGCGGATCAAAGCAATGTGTGGACAGCGCCACCGGGATCGCAGATCACTGTTGATCGCCGCTCCGGCAGAATCAGCATCACCCTCCCAGTCCAGCCGGCCGATGGCTCGAGAGAACAGGTCCTGCGTTTTGCTGACTGGAATCTCCATCCCTATGCGGGCTCGGGACCGTTTCCGGCTACGCGCGAGGAGCCGGCGTCTCTGCCTTCGCACACTGTTTACAGACCGGCAGATCTCTCAAAGACACCGAAGCTTCCAGTCTTGCTTTGGGCGAATGGCGGATGCAGAAACACGTCGGTTGAGTTCACACGGTTCCTCGGTGAGCTGGCTTCGCATGGTTATCTCGTCGTCGCCGTCGGCCGCAGCAATATTCCTTTTCTTGTTATTCACGGTAGCATCGCCGCGGTGGCGGATGAGAAAGACGCCAAAGGAAATCCGCTCATTATTAGCGATCCCGCAGTCTTGATCAGAGGTTTGGACTGGGCAATCTCTGAAAACAGCCGTAAAGACAGTGTGCTGTACGGCAAGGTAGACACATCGAAAGTCGCAACCATCGGGCAGTCATGCGGCGGCCCGCAGGCATTTCGCGCAGCCAGGGATCCCCGGATTACCACAGTTGTCGCGCTCAACAGCAGTTTTCCTACCGAGGCCTCGCCGGGAATGGTGGGCGCCGATGGTAGTTGGACAGCTGAGAATCTGGCCATTCCCGCCGCGATGTTTACTGGTGGTCCGGCGGACTCGGGATTCAACGGAGCCGAACAGTGCTACAAGGCGCTCGCATCGACTTTGCCCGTGCTCAAAGCGAGCTTGAATACGGTCGGACACACCGGCGCGTATCCGATGCCCGATCTTCGCTGGTCCAGCGCCGTTCTCGCGTGGCTCAACTGGCAGCTGAAGGGCGACAGACAGGCAGCGAAGATGTTTGCCGGTCCGGATTGTGCGCTTTGTAAAGATCCGGATTGGTGGATCGACACGAGGAACATCCCCTGAGAAAGGTTGATCCTGCCAAACGCCTTAACCCCTTCTCGCTCAGATCTGAAGCTTTCACTCATCGGCGTGGGATTTCCCGGCTCGGGTGATGGAATACTTTGCGAAAAGACATTACTCCGACGACAAGATATTGACAGGGCCCAATAGGCCCGAAGGTGGCGATTCACCATTCGCGAAGGTCTGAGGAAGCGCGTGCGAGCCCAGCTTTGCCGGCGCAGGTGCTGAACCTCTTCCGGCAGGCGCGGCCGTGACTTCGATCTCGATCACATTTTGTCCGCGTTTCAGGGCGGGAGTCAGATTCCACCGATACGGCTGCCATCCATGCGCACAAAGGCAGCTATTCAGATGGAGAATTGTATGTTGAATGAATCCTGAAGTAAAATTGCCCATCGCATTTGAGCTCACCCCAACTACCCGGGCATCAATTGCGCCCGGGAATTGTCTCCCGCGAATGCGATGTTCTGGCTGTGTTTCTTAGCAAGATGAAACGGCTCTTCGATCTTCGTAAAGTCACCGTAAGCGGCCATGGCGCGCCCGCAGCGACATGGTGTGTCGTTTTGCTGTTTTCCGGCTGGTGTTCGGCGCAAGGCCCTGGAGACAACTGGGCTCGATGCGAGGGCTCGGATCCGGACGTCAGCATTGCAGCCTGCACCGCGCTGATCGAATCAAGCAAAGATGATGCGGAGAACCAGGCAGTTGCATTCAACAGCCGCGGTATTGCATATGCCATGAAGGACCAACAGGACCGGGCCATCGAAGATTTCAATCAAGCGATCCAGCTCAAGCCCGATTACGAAGGCGCCTTCAGCAATCGCGCCAACGCATACGCTTCAAGAGGCCAGTTCGATCGGGCCATGGGTGATTACAGCGAAGCGATTCGCTTGAGGCCAGATGATTCGAATGCCTACAACTATCGCGGCGTGGCATACGCTCAGATAGGTCAATTCGACAAAGCCATCGAAGATTTCGAAAGATCGATTCAGTTGCAGCCGGAAAACGCTGGCGCGTTGAATAACCGCGGAAGTGCATTCGACTCGATCGGCGAATACGAGAAGGCGATCGCGGATTTCAATAAGGCGATTGAAATCAAACCGGACTATGCTGAGGCTTACAGCAACCGCGGCAACGCTTACACAGATGAGCGCCAGTACGACAAAGCAATTGCGGATTACACACAGGCGTTGCGCCTGGATCCTGACGATGCGGGGACCTTTTACAACCGCGGCGTGCGATATCTTGACAAAGGCCGGTTTGACGAAGCGATATCCGACTTTGGACAGGCGCTTCGCGTCAGGCCGAATCTGGCCGAGGCCTATAACGGGCGGGGTATCGCCTATGACAGCAAGAGCGAGGAGGAACTTGCGATTGCAGATTTCGATCAGGCAATTCGCCTGAAGCCGGACTATGCCGAAGCCTACACCAATCGCTGCTTCTCCCGCGCAATCGCGGGACAGCTTTTGCCGGCCCTCGCGGATTGCAATCAGTCGCTCGCATTGCGTGCAAATGATGCGGCGACACTCAACAACCTCGGCCTGGTGCATTTGAAGCTGAACGACCCGAGAGCGGCAATCGCGGACTATGATTCAGTTCTCGCTACGAATCCGAACGATGCTTCCTCGCTCTACGGACGCGGGCTGGCAAGAAAGAGATCGGGAGACGTCAACGGAGGCGAGGCGGATATGCACGCCGCGATGGCGATCCAGTCGGATCTTGCGGACCAGTTCGAAAAATGGGGAATAACCGGCAAATCTGAATCGGAGAAAATGCCGAATCAGGCAGATGGTGGAAGGAAGAACGCTCGATGAAAGTCAGATTCGCAGTTGCACTTGCTTTTTCGATCTCAACAGTTGCTATTCCAGCGCACGCGCATCACTCCTTTGCGGCAGAATTCGACATCAACAAACCGGTGCGCCTGATGGGCAAGGTCACGCGCGTCGAATGGACCAATCCGCACACCTACTTCTACATTGACGTTGTGGATGCGAACGGCAATGTAACCAACTGGGCGATTGAGGGCCCGAGTCCCGGCGCACTCAGCCGCCGTGCCTGGGGGAGAAATGATTTGAAAGTTGGCGACACGGTGATTGTCGAGGGATATCGCGCCAAGAACGGTTCCAATACTGCCAATGGCCGTCGCGTTACGCTGCCGGACGGACGCAGCCTCTACGGCGGCAGCCCCGGCGACGGAGGACCGGGCGACGATGGGACCGACCAGGGTAGTCTTCCAGCGACAGGCACAAACAAGTAAGGCGAGCCGGGCAACTCAGTACGATGAAGATTCGGCGATCGCCGACAGACTTGAGATGGGAATCTCCCCTATGCCGATTCTTCAACATTTTTGCGAGACGCTCTATCATTCCGGCTTCGGAACGATGCTGCGCGAATCGAACAACGCCTTTTCCGTGATTGAGTCGGTGCACGTTCTCAGCATTACGCTGCTGTTCGGTACAATCGCCATCCTTGACCTTCGCATGCTCGGGCTTGTTCTGCGCACGATCTCCGTGAGCAGTATGGCGCGCAACGTGTTGCCGCTAACATGGTCAGGCTTCGCAGTCAGCGTGATGAGCGGCTTCCTGCTTTTCTGGGCGGAAGCGGAGAAGATGTACGCCAATCCCAGCTTCCGGGCGAAACTGGTTCTGCTCACGCTGGCAGGGATCAATGCGCTCGTCTTTCATAGCACCATTTACCGGCGTGCCCATGAGTGGGAGAGTCAGCACGTGTCCCCATGGCGGGCGCGCATCACAGCCATTGCCTCGCTCGCGCTGTGGAGCGGGGTGATCGTGGCAGGCCGCGCCATTGCCTACTTCTGATCGGTCTTGAAAGGATTTGGTCTGTTCATGAGTTTGCATGCGTGGTTCATGGCACTTGCGCACTCTCCCCTGGGACGTGCGATGCAGAATTCACGTTGGGGCTTTGCCGTGGTCGAAATGGTGCATCTGCTGGGCCTCGCTGTTCTGGGAGGGTCTGTTCTGATTGTCGACCTCAGGCTTCTCGGTGTCATTTTGAAAGGCGAATCGGCCATTACCATTAGCCGGGAATTAAACCGCTTACTGCTGGGCAGCCTTGCAATCATGGTGCTGTCGGGGATTGCATTGCTGTCAGAGGAAGCAGGCAAATGCTACTACAGCCCGGCTTTTCGGTGGAAGATGGTGCTGCTCGCTTCGGCAGTCATCTTCTATTTCACATTGCACCGACAGGCCATTCTGCACGCAAGAAGTGGGACTCCAAAGTTTTGGCCGCGCATCGCGGCTGTTGTATCGCTGCTGCTGTGGCTCGGAGTGGGCGTGGCAGGACGAGCCATTGGCTTGCTGTAGTTCGCCAGAAGAAAGGACCGAGGATGGGCGCGCAAATACGCAAACTGCCGTTTCGAATTTACGAGGGCGCTCTCCTCTGCGCTTTGTTCAGCTCGACTGCAGTTGCAAAGGCGCAGGTGACGCCCCTGCCCGTTGGAGTCGAAAGGCTATGCGTAATTCAATTCGATCGCGATACAGAGCGTCCAGCGCGCGTGGAGGAAAGCGCGCTCTCTTGCCTGGAGCTTGCGGTGAAACGAATGAAATCCGACCCGGCCGTGAAACTGGTACTGGTGGGCGTGAAGGATCCCGCAAAAGATCATGAAGCGAGCGAGAACGGAACGATGCGGGAGACAGAAGATACAACTGGTTATGACATCCGCCTTGAGGACTTGTCTGCCTACCGATCGCTGAACGCGAAGGAGTACCTGGTCCGCTGGTATGGCATCGACCCTGCGCGTATCCTTCCCACGACCGATGAATCCTACTTTGGGCAGACCGTAACTTTCTACCTTGTACCGGGAGACGCAGACTTCAACCATAATTACCTGGGAACGACCAAGACGAATGAGCGTCCGTGCACGGTGAAGCCGTGCTATCCGGAGGGCGAAGAGAGCCTGGCGGCGCAGCCGCGATCTCGCATTCGCACCGCCGTTGGCTCCGGCAACTCAAACACTCCAAGGCAAGGCGCACATCCTTAGTCAAGCTTCTTCCGGCCCCGGGATCAGTTGCGGAATCAGAGTCGATAAACCATCGGTCAGATTCACCGGCCTGGCGACGATTTGAATATGCGCCGTTTTCAAGCCTGGACGGCTAGCGGTGACGGTAATCGTTCCGGCTTGTAGAGTCGAGCGCACAAAAACGCGGTTGATGCCGCATTCGGTATTCAAAAACAGATTGTTGGTGGAATCGATCTTTCCGCTGTTATAGCCGCCGCGCCAGATGCCTGGCCCCGAGATTGTGAAGTCGACCCTTGCGTCGTCGGTCGGGCAGCGCTTTCCCTTCGCATCCACCACTTCAAAATCAATGAATGCGACGTCCTGTCCGTCGGCCTGGAAACCCTGCGGGCCGATCGTCGAGGTGAGTTTGATGGCTGCGGGTTGGCCTGTTGTCGTGAGTTCGTACGCTGCCACTACTCTGTCTCGATTCTTACCCACCACTTTCAGCGTTCCCGGTACGAATGCTATATCGGGAAACGAGAAGATGAATCCGCTTTCGGGCTTCGCATTCACGCCCAATGACGTGCCGTTGAGAAACAACTCCACGGACTCAGTATTCGCGACAACGTAGACGGTCTTCGCTGTCTTCCGCGCGGGTTGGGCGGGGATTGCGGGCAGGTCTGGCATCGGGGGCCGGCCTGGAGCCGAGGGCCGGCCCGGAACGGCAGGTTCTTCTGGACTCGCAGGTTGCTCCAGCGGATAACTCCAATGACCGAGAATATGCAGGTCAGGTTTGTCGTTCTGCATCACACGATGGGCATAGTAAATCTCCTTCGGCAGGCGCACCGCATCGACCTTGCCGCTCACTCGGCAGACCTCGCTCGAGTCCTGGCGGCCATCCGCATCGGAGTCAGAGAAATAGATTGAAGCGTAACCGGACCATTTTGAGTGAGCAGGATCGGGATTTGAGATTCGGTTCTCCCAATAATCCCAATAACGTTCGATGCCGGCCAGCGCGAAGCTCTCTGATGTGTAGAGATACCGTGATCGGATCCTCCACGTGTCATTCGGCCCCTTCTTCGCTTTGTAGTAGGGCGGGGAATCGTCGTCCCAGAAACGCCGCGCGCCTTCATCGCGAAAATCCTCGGCCTCGACGAGCGGAGCGCGATCGCGGCGGTAA
Organism: uncultured Occallatibacter sp.; assembly: GCA_964468605.1. Lineage (GTDB taxonomy): Bacteria > Acidobacteriota > Terriglobia > Terriglobales > Acidobacteriaceae > Telmatobacter. The sequence continues at coordinate 15,124 of CAYYKV010000009.1, forward strand.
GCACTGTATCCGCGGAACATGTCGTTGGGTCCGGCCAATGCATCCGTCTTGAGATCCTGGCCGATCATCACTCCGAAGTATTCCGAAATGGGCGTTAAAGCGGCATTGGCTTCAAGATCGTCGTTGTCGCGATAGCCCATTACGCGATCGCCATACGGATCCCACTGCTTGCGCAGGGCGACCATCTGTTCCATTTGTTCAGGCGTAACAATCGTGTTTCCCGCCTCCCAGAAAAGAATGCTGGGGTTGTTGCGGAAATAGATGATCGAATCGCGCATAACTTCGAGCCGTTGTTCCCACTGCCGCCCAGTGACCTCGCGCTCCTTGTCTCCCGCAGGGCAAATCTGAATGACGCCGTAGCGGGCCATTGCGTCAGCGTCCACTTTTTGCGGTGAGATGTGCATCCAGCGGACATAATTGCCGTGACAGGCGCGGATGAGACCGGCGTTATAGTCATGTAGCCAGTCAGGATATGCCTGGCCGAGTCCCGCCCATTCGTTGCTGGCGCGCTGCGCGAAGCCCTTAAGGTAGACAAATTTGTCGTTTAGATAGATGCCGCCAATGCCAGCACCGCCCTTGAACTCGGCTTTGCGAAATCCAGTAATCGTCCTCTCGACATCGACCACCTTTCCGTTCACCCTGAGAATCGAAAACACGTTGTAAAGGTAAGGATTTTCAATATTCCAGAAGCGCGCGTTCCTGAGCATGCCTGTTGCGGTTAGAACAGTCTTTTCGCCGACCGCCATGGCAACTGGATCACCATCGAATTGTGCGCGGACTTGCCCGCGGCGATCAACGATCACGACCGTGAGACGGACAGTCGTACGCTCACCAGAATCGTTGCGCACTTCGGAGTCGACAGTGATGTCGGCCGTGCCATTCGGGATGTCGAAGTTGGCGGCATGCACATAGACGCCGCTCGTCTCGAGGCCGTAATAAAGCGGGAACGTCTGATGGATCTTACCGGTCACGTGAAGCCAGACATGGCGGTTGATCCCGCCATGGTCGGGATTGAAGTCGTTCGCGTTCCATTCAAACGCGGTTCCGGTGTTCCGTTCGCTGTAGTTCGTGCGGTTGTCCACCTTCACCGCGAGTACGTTTTCCTGAGACCCGAATCGCACTGCGTCGCTGATATCGATGCCGTAGGCAGTGATTCCGTTTTCATACAAGCCAACTTCTTTCCCATTGAGGAAGATATCGCCGGCCTGCCGCATGCCTTCGAATTCGAGGAAGACTTTACGGTCGGAAAGGCTCGACGGGAGCTTGAAGTGCTTGCGATACCACGAGAGCCCCTTGTAGGTTCCTAGGTCGCCGCCGCTGTGAGAGATGATCTTTCTGAACGAGTCGACGTCGTTGAAGCTGTGCGGAGTACTGACAGTTGCCCATTCAGCGTCGTTGAAGTCAGGAGCTTCGGCCCCTGGCACATCCTCACGGATAAATCGCCAGTTCAAATTGAAGTTGATTCGGACGCGCGGCGAAGGAGGCGGTGTGTAGCGCCTCTCCGGAGCAGTTGCGATTGCCGCATGACCTGCTCCGGCAAGCGCCGACATTCCGGCTGTCGCAACTGCGGCCGCTGAAAGAAACTCTCGACGGGAAATGGGAGATGTCGGCATGGGGGTTCCCTCCTGTTTCTTCCCTTTTTCTGTTTTGCTGCTCAGAAAAGAGATCATGCACGGCCATGGTATCTAAGGTGAATCATTCGAGCAATGATGTGTCGAATGAAATATAGGCTCTGGCATGCATCTTAAATGGCTCACCTTCAGCCGCATGCTATGGTAACCTGCTCTACGAATCCGGCCGTTCATACCCTCCAGGGGGAGCTGGACTTCCTTGTCTTCGACGGACCTTTTTTCCGCCAAGTTGAGCCCCGGGGCAGGCCAAATATGTCGACAGCCACGATGAAGGACATTGCGAAGGCGTTGGGTGTCTCGGTCATGACCGTGTCAAAGGTCATGCGTGATCGGGCCGGCGTGGCTCCAACAACGCGCGAGCGCGTTTTGCAGAAGGCTGCGGAACTCGGTTACAGGCCAAATCTGACGGCGCGCAGCCTTGTGACGGGACAAAGCTCGCAAGTGGGAATCATTGTGCCCACGCTCCTTCATCCGTTCTTCGCGGAGGTTTTGGATGCGCTCTCCTCGACCTTGCAGCAGGGTGGATATGCCGTGATGATCTCTTCGTCTCTGGAGAATCCGGCCATCGAGGAGGCAGCGATTGAGCAGCTTCTTACGCATCGTCTTGATGGTTTGATCATTGCATCCTGCAATACATCTCATGAAAAGTTCAAGCAACTCGCGGAACAGCGAGTTCCATTTGTTCTCATCGATCGCTTCTTCCCCGGCTTCAAGACCAACTTTGTCGGCGTCGACGACGTCGCTGTCGGGCGCATCGCAACGGAACATCTCATTGAAATGGGATGCAAGCGGATCGCGCACATTCGTGGCCTGGAGTTTACGACCGGAATCGGAAGATTTGAAGGATACAAGCAAGCGCTCGAGCGCCACGGGATAAGCTTCGATCCCAGCTTGGTGAGTCCCTACGTGACCGCGGATGGAAAGGACTGGCAACAGAGTTACAACGCGATGCGCGGTCTGCTCCAGGCGGAAAGGCCCGATGGCGTCTTCTGCTACAACGATCCAATTGCGTTTGCCGCGATAGAGGTCGTCTTGAATGCCGGCCTTCGGATTCCCGAGGATATCGCGTTTGTGGGATGCGATAACCTCCACTTCGATACCACGATGCGCGCACCATTAACCAGCGTTGACCACCATAGCAGCCTCGTTGGTGTTCGCGCCGCTAGGATATTGCTGAGCCTGCTAAAGAGCAAAACACCCCGGCGACCGCGGCACGTTGCTCTCAAGCCTTCGCTGGTCGTGCGGCAGTCCTCGCAACACAGCGCCAGCGAGTTCCTGTCAGCCTGAGTTGTTGCCACGAGTTTGCCTCTTCTCGCCGCCCAGTGCCAGCCAAATTTCCCGGATTTTCATCGCGATTCCTATCTAAATGGTTGATAAATAAATAACTTATGTAATCCAAGGTTGATCGATTGAAATTTTTGTTTAACGTTACACTTTTTTCTTGACAATTGCAGAAATGCAAGCAGACAATCCCATTCGAAACTAATTCAGCAGGGAAACAGTTCGCACTTTACTCAAAATCCCTGCTCTTCCCTGTCGTTTGCTGTGTCAGAGCTTCAACCTTGGAGGTCAAAGATGATGCAATTGATTTCTCGTTCGCGGCACTCCGCGTCTATGGGATTCCTTGTCACAGGGATCCTCGTGCTTCTCGCGATCGTCCTTCCCGATGCATTGCAGGCCCAGACCGCCGGAGAAGGCTCTCTTGCCGGCACGGTGACGGACAGTTCGGGGGCGGTAGTCGCCGCCGCCCATGTGACGGCTACCAACGCTGCAACCAGGATTTCGACCGAGACCACGACATCTTCGGCCGGTCTTTACACCATCTCTCCTCTACCCGTGGGAATGTACTCGGTCACCGTAACGGCCAAGGGGTTCAAAACTTTGACGCAGGAGAATCTCGTCCTCGACGCCCTGGCGCAGTTGGTCTTCAATCCGGTCCTGGCGGTCGGCGAGGCATCAGAAACTGTTACGGTAACAACGGCTCCGCCGGTGCTTGACACGGAAAACCCCACACTGGGCGCGGTCATTGAGAACACTGAATACTCCGCCCTGCCGATTCTGATGTCCACGACGCAGCAGCGCGATCCCACTGCGTTTGCATCACTCGTGCCCGGCGCCCAGCCCGGCTCGCGCACCCCGCTCATTGCCGGTCTTTCCAACTATCAGGGCTATCTCTATCTGGATGGAGTGCCTTCTGAAACCATCAATCAGCAGGGCGACAACCGCACGGTGGCGTTGAATGTGAGCCTTGAAGCCGTCGATCAGTTTCAGGTCCTCACCGGCGTGCCCCCGGTCGAATATATGGGCGCCGGAGCATCGAACTACACCATGAAGTCCGGCGGCCAGCAGTATCACGGCCAGGTTTCCGATTTCGTTCGCAACACGATCCTCGACGCCTGGACGTTTACCCAGAAGGAAGCAACCGTAAAGAACCCCGCCGGGGCCACAGTTCCGGCGCCGAAGAATGTCGAACATGCAAATGAGCTGTCAGCATCCGCCGGCGGACGGGTTCCTCATACGGGAAACAAGCTCTTCTTCTTCGCCGCCTATGACAAATACCATTCCCGCTTGAACGATCCTCCGGGGCAGACCACGATTCCCACCGCTGCCATGGAATCGGGCGACTTTTCCGCGCTGGCCGACGCCAACAACGATCCCATCATCTTCGATCCGGCGAGCAACAGCTGCACCGCCGGCGTCTGCACACGGACCCCGTTTTCCTATAACGGCAAGAACAACGTGATCCCTCCCGGAAGAATCTCTCCGATCACGAATATGATGCAGTCGTTCATGCCGAACTTTCCTAATTCGCCCAACTCGAATCTCTCGGGGAACGTCAATCCCAACGTGATCAACAACAACTACCTGGGCACGCAGATCAACGGACGCGACAGCCATCTCTATGACTGGCGCGTTGACTATGACCTGAGTGCGAAGGACCGGATATCGTCTGTCGGAGCGATGGGGCAGTTCGTGTATCTCAATAACTTCGGCACCCCGTATCTTCCGCTTCCCTATGCTGTCGGCGACTATGCAACCATCGTCCCCAAGCAATACAACGTCGAGGAAGTGCACACATTCAGTCCCCACATGACCAATCAGTTCAAGATCGGTTACACACGGTTCTACATGCCCATCACCAATCCAACTCAGGGCGTGACAAAGTACGAGATAGGAACAATGGGCGTCACAAATCTGCCCCTGGGTCAGGCGGGACAGGAGTTTCCCGGCGTGAGCTTTGGCGGAAGCGGCCAAAGCTTCTCCGTCAACGGGATCGGGAAATCTCTAACTACGCAGGTCGCGCCAGCCACGTGGACCACGGACTCCAACTCAGCCTCTACCCAGCTCACCATCCCCAACAACTATGCATTGGTCGACAACCTGCTCTGGCTCAAAGGCAAGCACCAGTTGACGTTCGGAATGCAATACCAGTTTGAAGGCCTCAATAACGCCAACCCGGCTACCTACACGGGCGTTCTCCAATTAGGTTTCGATCAGTACGCCACAGCAAACTACGTGGCCGGCGGCTCGACCATCGATCAGACCAATACCGGCTATGGATATGCGAGCTTCCTTTTGGGCGCGGTGGGCGCGGGCGGTGGCGGGGCTACGGGAACATCGCTGCCTCTGCAGAATGTGGCCACCATCTACAGCCGCATCAAGGCGATCGCGCCGTACTTTGAAGACACCTACAAAATGACTCAGAAGTTGACCGTGACCTACGGGTTGCGCTGGGACTATTTGCCGCCTTTGCACGAGAAGTACGACCACTTCACTTTCCTGAATCCGACGGCTGTCAACTCAGCCACGGGAACACCGGGCGCACTGGAGTTTGACGGAAGTTACGGTGGTTCAACCGTAAGCTGTGGCTGCAAAACGCCTTTACACACCTACTGGAAGAACTGGGGGCCGCGAGTGGGCCTCGACTATTCCCTCGATAGCAAGACGGTGATTCGGTTGGCAGCAGGCATCGTCTACTCACAGGGCGGTGGCACAGGCGGCGGCCGCACAGCCGGTGGCCCCGGAGGCTCAAATGGAGCTGGCCAGGCCCTCGGCTTCAACACCACCGCTCAGGCGCCAGGCGACACGCTTACCGGCCCCAACGCCGGTCCGTCGTTCTGGCTGAACAGTTCCAATTCTGCGTTATTTGGTGCAGGATTTACTTACCCCACCGCACCCACGCCCGGCTCCGCAAGCGCAGTTCTGAATGCCGGCAACTATCTCAGCAATGGCGCCGTGGTAACCGCAGGCCAGATGGGATATGACGATCCCTATGCCGGTGGGCGCGCCCCGATGTACAACTTCTGGAACCTTGGCTTTGAGCGCACGATTACCAAGGACATGACGCTGGCAGTCAACTATGAAGGCGACGAGGCGCACCACACCTGGGACAGCGGCGCCCAGAATGCGCGCGGATACTGGAACAATGAACCGAATCCTCTTTACCGTGCTGTCCTCGGCCCCGTCAACGGGACCAGCGCCTCGGGGGGCGTCACATCGTTGTTGGTTGCACCTGCGACTACAGCGAACGTGGCCATCCTGAACCAGTACTTTCCAACCCTTACAGCCCCTGCATACTTTGTGAATGCGGCCAACGCATTTCCCGCCAATTCCAATTTAACAATTCAGCAGATGCTCACGGCCTTTCCGCAGTACAGCGGTCTCCAGGACGGATGGGGCGGCGCGTTTGTCGAGAACTACTCCTATGAAGCGCTTCAGGCCACGATAAGCCAGCGCACGGCCTTCGGCCTCACCTTCAGCGCGAACTTCACTTTCTCCAAGAACATCGGAGACGATGGTAACTTCCGCAGCGGCTGGAACATCCCGGCATCAGCCATCGACGGCCACTGGCAATCCTGGAAGGCGGACCGCATCGATCGTTCCTGGACGACGACCTCCGCACCCTACATCTTCAATTCCTATGCCGTTTACCAGCTCCCCTTCGGCAAAGGTAAGATCGGCAGTGACTCCTGGCTGGTGCGGAACATCGCCGGCGGTTGGGCGCTTTCGGGTGTTTATAGCTATTCTTCGGGCGCACCCTTCGGCGTCACCTGGAGCTCGGGCGGTAATTGCGCAAACGGATACACAACACTCAACGCGTACACCTGCATGCCTTCTCTCAACCCCAACTATGTCAGCAACATTCGCATTAACGGCAAGTTCGGCAGCGGACCGAACGGCTACGTGTTCAGCAATGCGAGCAGCATCAAGTACCTCGACGTCAACGCATTTTCGGCGCCGGCGAACGTTTCCACGGCTATCAACCCGTCGACCGGAAAGTACATCACCAGCCAATATCTCATTGGCAATGCGCCCCGCACCGCAGCATATGGCATTCGGAATCCGGGCAATCAAACAGACAACCTATCCATTCGGCGCAGCTTCCCCATCATTCATGAGGGGATGGCCCTCGTCATCCAGGGAGATTGCTCCAACTTCCTGAACAAGATGATCTGGGGAGGCCCCAGTGCAGGCTGGGGAGCCGGCTCTACGACGTTTGGAGAAGTCTCGGCTCCTGGTACCGCGCCGCGCGACTGGCAGTTGTCCGGACACTTCACGTTCTAGTGGAACAAAAGCGCTCAACCCTGAGAGGTGTTGCATTTCCCTGCAACACCTCTTCGGGAGCAGTTTCTTCGATTGAGTTCAATTCCGGGCGTCACTGGGACGGACATCGCGACAAGGGAATATGAGCATACTCGAGTCGGGGTGATCCAGTGAATGTCAGAGAAACCGCACGACGCTGGATAAACGCCGTTCAACTGCACAATCCACGCCTTGCTCCATTAGGAAAGGAGTTGTCTGAGAATGGATAAGGTTGCCGGGATATTGGAAGTATCGAGGACCGACGATACCCGAGAAGTCGTGATCATTCATCCAGACCTGAAGCCTGACGCAAGCGGTGTCGGTCGACTCGTGTTCTCACCGCGTCACGCGCGTTATCTGGCCAATCTACTTATCGAGCACGCGGCCGCCGCCGAAGCGGAGACAGCCATGTCCGCGGGAACCACATCGGGTCAAACGACAGCCGCGCCTGCAAATGTGCAGAGAGATTCTCGCCGGGGCAAGAGAGGCGCTTAAGATTGGACCAGGCATCCGCATTGAGGAAACACACCATGGGCATCGCCCGGCGAAAAATGCTATTTGGCTCCGCTTCTCTGCTTGGGTACTTATCGATCAACCATTGCGGCCTGGCACAGGCAGTCGCGGCTGCCGCAGCGCCTTCCAGCGATGCGCCAGTCTCACCACCCGCCACAGCTGCGGCAAAGACCCTCTACGGCGATATCGGCGCCACAAGCTGGACAGAGCTGAACCACCGCCTCCGCGCGGTGAATGCCGACATCCAGGCGCATGGCCTACGCAACATCCCCGGTGTCGAAGGCACCTTTCTCACCGGCTACCCATACAACGAGTTTTATGACTGGGATCTTTACTTCGAGAACCTCTATCTTTCCTACTACGGCGTCTGGCCCTATTGCTTCACGAACCTAAAGGAATTCCTCAACCGGGAACAGCCAGATGGATACGTGAATCGCAGCCTGATCAAGCAGCGCGACCGTCAGCAGTTCAAGCCATTCCTCGCCCAGCTCGCCGTACTGGGCTGCAAACAGAATCACGATGACTATGGGTGGTTGCGCGGAAACTATTACGACCGTCTGGTCAAGTACATCGACAAATGGTTTTCGTATGACTGGGATCACAACGGTCTGCCCGTCTGGAATTCCGCCGATGCTGCGGGAACCGACAACCAGTGGTCCCGCGCAGGCGCGCTTGGCGCATTTGAGATCGAAGGCGTGGATCTGGCCTCATATCTTGTTCGCGAGTTGCGCGCCATGTCTGTGATCGCCACGCACCTCAACCTCAAAGCCGACAGCGCTGAATTCGACCGTCATGCCGACCAGTTGATCGGGATCATGAATTTTGCTTTCTGGGATGAGAAGCAGGGCATGTACTTCGACCGCAATGAGAAGACGGGCAAGCGCGTCTACGTGAAATCGGCCACAAACTTTATGCCGCTTTTCGCCGGCGCAGCAACGCCGGAGCGAGCGAAGCGCACCATCCACGAACATCTGCTCAATCCCGATGAGTTCTGGCTTGTTTATCCAGTGGCCAGCTACGCAAAGACCGAGCCCGACTACTATCAGGGCTCGCACAATGAATGCAACTGGCGCGGCTCAACCTGGGCGCCCACGAACTACATGATCTTCCAGGGGCTGCGCCGTTACGGGTATCACGCCGAGGCGCGCGAACTCGCCACTCGCCTCTTTGACATGGCACTGCTCAAGAACGCCGCGCTTCGAGAATATTACAACGCTGAAACCGGCGAGGGCCTCGGCCAGACTCGTTTCTGGGGATTTACAGCTTTGTACTACGGCATGCTGCTCGAGTCCATCCTCGGATACGATGCATCAACTCTCCAGGAATCAGTCGAGCCCATCGTCACTCGCGAGCTCGGCATTCAATTCCAGGCGTGACACTGAAGTCGCCACAGGGCTGAGAGACCCGGTGCCAGGCTGATCCGCCGCACGCGATGGATGATGTTTCCGGTTCGCCACGAGATCAAAAGGGGTGCTCGCTCCAGTAGATTCGAGACACCTTGAAAGCGAGCCTTAGCCACACATTTTTCCCTCTTCACCCTGCGAATCGAAAGAACTATCATGGTCGTGGATTTGGCACGCACTCGGGATCAGCCCTCGGGGCGGACAAGCAGAAAGGACATTCTCTCATGGGTACGACGCAGGCAACGCTCAAACGCTATCGGATGCTGATCGACGGCGAGTTTGTGGAATCCGAAAAAACGCTCGAAGTCTTAAATCCAGCGACCGAACAGGTCATCTCCGAATTCCCGGCCTGCACGGTCGAAGACGTGAACCGGGCCGTGCTTGCCGCTGAAAAGGCACAAAAGAGCTGGGCCGCACTGCCGGCAATCCGGCGGGCAGGCTACCTTCGGGAGATCGCCACGCTCATTCGAGCCAACCGCGAATCACTGGCCCGCGTTATCACGGAAGAGCAAGGCAAGATCCTTTCCCTCGCCCTGGTTGAGGTGGACTTCTCGGCGGACTACCTGGATTACATGGCTGAGTTTGCCCGCCGCTACGAAGGCGAAATCATCCAGAGCGATCGCCCCGGGGAAAACATCCTACTCTACAAGATGCCCATCGGAGTCGTCGCCGGCATTCTACCGTGGAACTTCCCATTCTTCCTCATCGTGCGCAAGATGGCGCCCGCTCTGGTCACTGGCAATACGATCGTCATCAAGCCCAGCAGTGAAACCCCCAACAACGCCTTTGAATTTGCCCAGTTGGTGGCCCAGTCGTCGTTGCCCAAAGGCATCTTCAATCTCGTCTCCGGCTCCGGCTCGGTCGTAGGCAAGGCCCTGGCTGGACACCCGAAGGTGGGTATGGTCAGCCTGACAGGCAGTGTGGAAGGTGGGGTCGCCGTGATGCACGCGGCGGCCGATAACGTCACTAAAGTCTCGCTCGAACTGGGCGGCAAGGCCCCGGCCATCGTGATGGGCGATGCGGACATCGACTTCGCAGTTCGCGCCATACGGGCTTCGCGCATCATCAACACCGGGCAGGTCTGCAACTGTGCCGAGCGCGTCTATGTCCACGAGTCGATCGCCGAAGAGTTCATCGAAAAGATCACTGCGGCTATGCGCCAGACGGTCACCGGCGACCCCCTTGCAGGGAACACGGAGATGGGGCCGCTGGTGAGCAAGCGGCAGCGTGAGCTGGTGCATGCGGCCGTCGAGCGAGCGCTCAAGGACGGAGCCGAGCTCAAATGCGGCGGAAACAACGAGAGCCGGACTGGCTATTACTACGAGCCCACGGTGCTGACACACTGTCGGCAGGAAACCAGCATCATGCAGACGGAGATTTTCGGACCGGTTCTGCCCATCGCGACTTTCACGACCCTCGACGAAGCCATCGGCTATGCCAACGACTGCGAGTACGGATTGACTTCCTCCATTTATACCCGCAGCCTGGATGTGGCCATGCGGGTCTCGAATGAGTTGAAATTCGGTGAAACGTATGTGAATCGCGAGAACTTTGAGGCCATGCAAGGCTTCCACGCGGGATGGCGCAAGTCCGGCATCGGTGGCGCCGACGGCAAGCACGGTCTCGATGAGTATCTCCAGACCCACGTCGTCTACATGAACTACGACCTCAACAAGCAGTGAGAAAGCCAATTGGCATTCGCGGATATGGGCATGGCAATTGTGGAACCGGTGCATCTCGCCATCTCTGCCCGTTGTCGCTAAGGATCATTGCCGGATTCCGGGCCGAATAAGCGTTGGTTTAGCGGGCGACGTAGGCTGTTGCGTTGCCCATGGATTGTCTATCAAACGAATCCTCGAAGCCGAATGCCGTTTCGACGCCTCCCAGCAGTAGCCAGCCGCCGCGAAAGAGGGTGCCGTGGAGTTCCCTCATGATCTTCTTCTTGGTTTCGGCATCGAAGTAGATCATGACGTTGCGGCAGAAAACAAGATCGAATGGCCCGAGGGCGCGGAGGCTCGCGCGCAGGTCAATCGTTTCAAAGTGGACCATCTTGCGCACCGCATCGCTCAACTGCCATTCCGTGTCGCGACGGCGAAAATACTTGACCAGGAGAGCAGCCGGCAGGCCCCTGTTCACCTCAATCTGCTGGTAGTTACCGGACCGGGCACGATCCAAGACCTTCGAGGAAAAGTCTGTGCCCAGAATTTGAATGTCCCAGCCGCTCAGGCCCGCCTCAATGAGGAGCATGGCGAGGCTATAGGCTTCCTGCCCGGTGGATGCCGCCGCGGACCAGAAGCGCAGCTTTCTCGTATCTCGCCGCTCTTCCATCAAGCGCGGCAGCAGGACTTTCCGAATGGCGTCATATTGGGCAGGATCGCGGAAGAAATAGGTCTCATTGGTCGTCATGGCCTCTACGACCTGATGGCCGACATCGATCCTGCGGTTTAACTGCATGAATTCGCACAATTCGTTAATGGTGCCGAGGCCGAGCTGCCTTACGATGGGCGCAAGGCGAGTTTCGAAGAGGTAGTCTTTGTCTTCTTCGAGCACAATGCCCGCCTGTGAGTAGACATGCTGCTGAAGAAACCGGTAATTCTCCGGAAGGATTTGCGCAATTGAGGCGTTGCCGGACATTCATTCCCTCTTAGAATCGCTGAGTCCTGCGCAAAATCTCCGGCACGATTTGGTCGAGCGGAAGAACGCTGTCGGCGAGGCCGGCTGTGACCACGGCGCCTGGCATCCCCCAAACGACGCTCGATGCTTCATCCTGTGCGAGGATGCTTGCTCCTTGTGCTTTGAGGATCTCGATCCCGCGCAAGCCATCATGTCCCATGCCAGTCAAAATGGCGGCGATGACTGCGCCGCCATACACTTCGGCGATCGAAGAGAAAAGCGCGTCAACGGCGGGACGGCAGAAGTTCTGAGGCGGCGACTGGTCCAATTGGACATGCACTTTACCGCTGCGCGCAGCCACCTTGAGATGAAAGTCTCCGGGGGCGATCAGTATTTTGCCGGCAATCACCGGATCGCCCTGGCCTGCCTCTTCGACCGAAAGCGGGCACGAAGCGTGAAGACGCTCGGCGAGAAAACGCGTGAAGAGCGGCGGCATGTGCTGCACTAACAGAATCGGCAAGGGGAATTCAGCCGGCAGATGCGGCAGAATCGCGCCAAGAGCGGACGGCCCTCCGGTGGAGACACCGATGACAACAACTTTGGGGGCCTGCTCGCTGCTCATCGTAAAGGATGGGGTGCGTTCCCGCGACGATGTCGCGAGAATCTGCGACGCCTGCGGCCGCAGTGCAGCGTCCGACTTTGCCGGCAACAGGAAAAACTGCTTGACCTTCGGGATCAGTTCCTCGCGCAGGCGCATCATGGATTGATCGAGCGAACCATCGTTCGAGGCCTTGGTTACGTAGTCGTCGGCGCCCAGGGTTAAGGCTTCGAGCGTCACCTCCGCACCGCGCTCGGTAAGAGTGCTGAACATGATCACGCGAACTCTGGGGTATTCACGCCGCAGGCGGCGGAGCGTTTCCAGACCATCCATCTCGGGCATCTCGATGTCCAACGTGAGCACGTCGGGATTGAGCTGCGGGATCATTCGCAGCGCGATCGATCCGTTGGCCGCTGCGCCTACGACCTCGAGTTCCGGATCCCGTTCCAGAGCGTGGGTCACCAGGCGGCGGATGACCACGGAGTCGTCCACCACCAACACGCGAATCCGCTCCCCTGCCTGGAGAGTCCGCCTGTTCAGTGCGGCCATTTCATGCCCCGCAAATCTGGATTCCGGCCATCTGGAGTTTTCCCACGATAATGTCTTTGGTGAACGGCTTCATCACGTATTCGTTGGCGCCGGCCTCAAGGGCTTCCGCGATACGGTCCATTTCCGTTTCGGCTGTGACCATGACGACCACGAGCGAAGAAAACTCCGGCTTTTGGCGCAGCAGCTTCAGCAACTCCAACCCGTTCATCTCGGGCATATTCCAATCGACCAGGATCAGCGTTACCGCTGATTGGTCGGCTTGAATCACTTGCAAAGCTTCCTTTCCGTCTGCCGCCTCGCGAACCTCGAATCCGAGCTCCCGCAATGTCCTGGACAGAATCATGCGAATGGCCCTTGAATCATCGACCACCAAAGCCGTAGCCATCTTTCCTCCCACAATCGCCGCTAAAGCCGAATGAATGCGGCCTGCCGAATGGTGGGCACTCGACAGGCCGCGCTCACGACAGCCGCCACGATCAGAACGTGAATCTCGAGACGACCTTCTGCAGCTGGGCAGCCATATGGCTCAACTCAGCCGACGCCTTCTGCGTATCGTTCGCGCCCTGCGTCGTGTTCTTGGCCGCGAGAGCGACGCCGCCAATGTTCTTGGCGATGTCTCCGACTCCCTTGGCTGCTTCCGTGACGCTATGGCCGATTTCGTTGGTCGTCACCGTTTGTTCTTCCACCGCGGAGGCGATGCTGTTGGAGATGTCGTTCACCTGGTTGATGATGTTGCTGATCTCCTCGATCGCAGTGACTGCTCCCTTTGTGTCGCCCTGAATCGCCTCGATCTTCTGACCGATGTCTTCAGTGGCCTTGGCGGTCTGCTTGGCAAGTTCCTTCACCTCGTTGGCCACCACCGCGAAACCCTTGCCCGCTTCACCAGCGCGGGCGGCCTCGATGGTGGCGTTCAGAGCCAGCAGATTGGTTTGCTGCGCGATCGAGGTAATCACCTTGATCACGTTGCCAATCTCCTGGCTTGACTCGCCCAGTTTCTTCACGGTTTCGTTCGTGGAGTGCGCCACGTTGACGGCATTCTTAGCCACTCGCGCCGATTCGTTTGCGTTTTTGGCGATCTCGCGGATGGAGGCTTGCATCTCCTCGGAGGCCGACGCAACCGAGGCAACGTTTTTGGAGACCTCTTCGCTGGCCGCCGACACCACGTTGGCCTGCGTTGCCGTCTCTTCTGCATTGCCCGCCATTTGCTGGCTGACTGCCGTCAGCTCTTCCGACGAGGACGCCAGCGTCGAGGCGTTCTGCGCTGTGACCTTCAGCGGTTCGACAACCATCTCGAGGGTCTTGTTGATCCCCTCGACGATCTTGCGGTAGTCGCCCTTGTGCTTGCCGGCGTCGGCGCGCTTGCCCAGCTTGCCTTCGGCTGCCGCTTTCGCCAACTCGTCGGTGTCCTCAATCAGCTTGCTGATGTTGGTCTTGAGCAGGACCAGCCACTCATGAATCTGGTCCAGATCGGAGGCTTTCGCCATTGCCGCCGACATATCGCCGTTTGCGACCTTGGTCACGAAGGCGATCAATTCGGTGAGCCAGGCATGCACGCCGTTGATGGAATCCTTCATTTTGGCGTGATCGCCCTTGCAGACAATCTCGACCTTCTCGCGCAGGTTGCCGCCGCGAATCAGCGAGAGCACGCGGTTGCCTTCGCCGATGGGCAGCAGGATTTCATCGAGCATCTGGTTGACGCCTTCGACGATCTTCCGGTAGTCGCCCTGGTGCTTGCTCGCGTCGGCGCGCGTGCTCAGTTGGCCGTCCGCCGAAGCCTTGATCAGCCCGCCGGTCTCGGTGACGAGAGCCTTGATGTTATCGATGCAGTTGTTCAGGTTGTTCTTGATCTCGTTGAAGTCGCCGTTGTAGGTGTCGGTGATCTTCGGCGGGATGTCGCCCTTGGAGATGCGGTCCACGTACTCGGCGGAGACATTCAGCGGGCCAATGACTGCGTCGAGCGTGGCATTGACGCCCTCGACGACTTTGCGGAATTCGCCGTGATGCTTGCTGGCGTCGGCGCGTGTAGCGAGCTTGCCTTCGATGGCCGCTTTGGTCAACAAGGCGGCGTCGGCGAGCATGGCGTTCAGCGCCTGCTTCTGCGGCGTAATATCGGTGGCGTACTTCACCACTTTGAAGGGCTTGCCGTTGAGATCCATGATCGGGTTGTAGGAAGCTTGGATCCAGACCTCTTTGCCCCCCTTGCCCAGGCGCTTATACTCCGCCGCCTGGTACTCGCCACGGTTCAACGCAGCCCAGAACTCTTTGTATTCGTAGCTCTGCCGATAGGCCTCGTCCACAAACATGCTGTGGTGACGGCCTTTGATTTCATCGAGCGTGTAATCAAGCGCGCGAAGGAAATTGTCGTTGGCGGTCAGAACCGTGCCGTCCATCTTGAACTCGATCACGGCCTGCGATTTGTTGACGGCCGCGATCTGGCCTATATAGTCCGCGTTGCGCAGCTTTTGCTCAGTCATGTCGGTCGCGAACTTGACCACCTTGAAGGGCTTGCCATTGGGATCGAGAATCGGGTTGTAGGATGCCTGAATCCAAACCTCCTTGCCGCCCTTGCCGATGCGCTTGTACTCAGCCGCCTGGTATTCGCCGCGATTCAACGCAGCCCAGAACTCGTGGTATTCGTTGCTCTGCTTGTACGCCGGCTCAACAAACATGCTGTGGTGCTGGCCTTGGATCTCCTCCAGCCTGTAACCAAGAGCCTTGAGGAAGTTGTCGTTGGCATCGAGGATCGTCCCGTCCATGGCAAATTCGATGACCGCCTGCGATTTGCGGATGGCGGCAACCTGCCCGGCGTAGTCGGCAAAAAGCTCCTGGTCAACGGCGGCATGCGCGCCATCGCCCCGGTGAGCGCCGTTTCCCGTTTTGGTCGTGGGTCGTTCCTGCTCTCGGCGCTCCAACACAGCGGCGCCGGCAAATGAACTGCTGCCGGGGCGAACTCCCCGGCTAAAACTCGACTGTCTTTCCATGGTCCTTGCTCCTTTGCGTTCCTGTTTGGTTATTTCGCCGCCACCGGCAGTTGACTCGTTTGCGGTTCTGGCCTTCCCTTGTCCGACGGCGCGCACAAGGCGGCGAGCCGTTCGGACTCGCGCAGCCTCTGATTGCAGCGCTCGGTGAGCGGAGGGCCGTGCCCAAAATAGATGCGCCGGACATCCAAGGCGCAGAGCTTCTTGAGTGCAGCCTGAAATCCAGCCTCATAACTTCCATCGGGCGAGGTAATCAGCAGCGGCGAATCACCGGCGAACAACACGCCTTCGTCCCGGTTGTAGAGGCAGATAGAATCGCTGCTGTGACCGGGGACATGAATTACCTCGAAGACCCGGTCGCCCATGCGGATGGTGTCCCCATCGTGCACGGTTGCATCGACGCCGGCGAGGCCCGACGAAAATGCCAGCACCCTTGGGTGATACCCCGCTCGAACCTCGGGCAAGAGCGCACAGTGATCGGAATGGCTGTGCGTCAGGACCACCTGTTCCACGGCCCACTTGCCGACGCCCGTGGGAGCCCGTTCGATACTGGCAAGGATGGCCGGATCCGCGCCCACGTCGACGAGCGTGTTTACGTCCTCCAACTGGCTCGAGTCGCCGAGCACCAGGTAGGCGAGGGAGGTATACATCCGGCCGCTGTTCTTCAGTGTCACGATCCGCATCGGCCAGCCTCCACTTTGCGGAAGAGTTGCCCGTCGGGTATCACCCGCTCAAACAGCGGCGCCAGTTCCAGCGGCATCTCCTGCGTCTGCTCGGTCACGAAGAATCCGCCTGGCGCGAGCGCCCGATGGAACATTTTCAGCACGTCGACCCTTTCAGGCGGACGAAAGTGGAGCAGCACGTTCTTGCACACAACCAGCGAATAGTCGTGGCCGATTTCTTTGAAAGAGAGCAGATCGTGGCATTGAAAGATGACCCGCTGGCGGACCTTGTCGACCACGCGAAAGTTTTCCGGTTTGCCATTGGCTTCGAAGTACTTTTCGAAGATGCCCTCGGGCAGCCGCGATAACTCGTCCTTTGGATACACGCCCTCCGCAATCACTTTGGCGAATTGGCCAGTGCTTTCGACGTCCGTGGCATCGATGCGAAGATTGTTGAAGGCGAAGTGTCCCATCCGCTCGGCAAACAGGATGGACAACGTGTAAGGCTCCTGCCCCATGGCCGCGCCGGCGTCCCAGATGCGGGGATGGTTTCGGCCCGCAATGCCGGGAAGACAATGTTCTACGGCCTTCTCCAGCACTTGTTGGTCGCGAAAGAAGAACGTGAAGGCCACTCCGATTCCCTCTCAACATCCTTGGGCACTAACGCTTATTCGGTTGCCCACCCTACGGCTGTCAGTGGTTCAGTTGCATACCGAAACTCTTCCGATGGCAATGTCCACCGTTCGCTCCGTATCAAGAACGAGCAGCAGCCGGTCTTTCAGCTTGTAGACGCCATGAATGATCTCTCCCGCCGCGGGTTCGAGATTCTCCGGCGGCCGCTCGTATGTGGCGGCATCCACGTCCAGCACGTCTCCAATTTCATCTACCAGCAAACTGACCGCGCCGTCGTCAGTCCGGATCACCATGTTGGTTGGCGTTTGATCTCCCGTGCGCGGCGGCAATTTGAGCCGCCGCCGCAGATCGATAGCGGTGACAATCTGACCGCGCAGGTTGATCAATCCCTCGATGACATCCGGGGCCTGAGGCACGTGGGTCATCTGCTGGAAGCGCAGAACCTCCTGCACGCGGAGAACATCCACGCCGAAAAACAGGTCAGCCACAAAAAACGTCGAGAGCTGGCCGCTGTTCTGCGCCACTTCGGGCTTCAAGATCGCGGTATCGGTCGCCATGGATTATTTCTCCTCTCCGGCGCACACGGGCGCGGTTTCATAGGAAGCCTTCGACGAAGCCAGCCGCGCCACCGACTCGAGAATGGCGTTGCCGTCGAACTTCGCCTGGTAATCCTCGAAGTCCGTCGTCTTGGCGTCAGAGGCCTTGAGCTGGCTTGCTGAGTCAGTCAAACCGAGGAGCGGAATCTGTTTCCACTCCGGTCTGGTGCGCATGGCAGCCAGCAATGCGGAACTGCCCCTGGGCGGAAGGTCCATCGCCGCAACGACGACGTCGGCAGGCTGCTGCTCCATTCCGCGAATCGCCTCGTCAAGGTTCGCGGCCTCCCGGACCCGATAGCCGGCCATGTCAAGGCCGCTGCGAACGAGACCTCGCGAGAACGCCGAGCCTTCCGCGACGAGGACGGACTTGCCGTTTCCTTCGCCCCCCGCGCCCTGGAACCAGCTCTCGTTGGCGGCGTGAATGACTTCATTGAGATCCAGAAGATCAGTGACGCGCTTTCCGACCACCGCGGAGCCAAGCAGGCCTTTGCGCGTCGACTTCTGGCGGACCATGACGGTTTCTTCGACAACATCGAGGATCTGATCGACCACGACGCCCACACTGCGGTCGCCGTCGTTGAAGACAATGACCTGGACCGGATCGGCTGACTGCTCCTGATCCGGCGCGCCGGATTCCAATACGTCGCGGAGAGGCACCAGCGGGAGAATGCGGTTGCGGTACTGCACCACCGGGCAGGCGCCCGCGAACTCGATCGAGCTGCGGGGAAACTCTTCGAGCCTGGCGACGAGAGACAGCGGTACGGCCAGGCGCTCGAACGAGCCGGCGCGGAACAGCAGCAGCCGTTGCTGCTCGATGCCCCCAAGCGCCTTCTTTTCCGCCGCGACTCGCGCCTGCTCCCGGCTTTCTGCCAGTACTCCAGAGCGCTGGCCGATGCCGAGCACGTCGAGAATAAGGGCCACGCGGCCGTCGCCCATGATGGTGGCGCCGGCATACTCGGTGAGCCCTTTCAACTGCTTGCCTAGCGGCTTCACCACGATCTCCTGCGTGTCGTTGATGCCGTCGACAACCAGCCCAAACTGGCGGTCTTCAGCCTGCAGAACGACGATGCTGACGGCCTCGGCCTGCTCGGCCGATTTCAGCTTCAGCACCTGGTTCAGGTATGCGATCGGCAGCAGGCTGCCGCGCCGGCGATAGACTGGCGTTCCGTGCACCTGCTCGATGTGCTTGTCAGAGGAATCTCCCTCCAGGCGGATCAGCTCGAGCAGGCTGACCTGAGGAATGACAAACCGCTCGCCCCCGCTGGTGATGACCAGGCCCGGAATAATCGCGAGCGTGAGCGGGATCTTCAGCTTGACGGTTGAGCCTTCGCCGGGCCGATTCGAAACATCGACAACTCCGCCGATCTTCTCGATGTTGGACTTCACGACGTCCATTCCAACGCCGCGGCCGGAGACGTTGGTCACTTTCTGCGCCGTTGAAAAGCCGGGCTGGAAGATCAGGTTCACCGCCTCGCGGTCGCTCAGCTTTTCTGCCTGCTCGGGCCGCAGCAGGCCTTTCTCCACGGCCTTTTGTTTTACCTGTGCGACGTCGATTCCGGCGCCGTCATCGCCGATTTCGATGTTGACCTGCCCGCCTTCGTGATAGGCGCGAAGAGTCAGTCTTCCGTAAGGCAATTTGCCTGCGCTGATCCTCACTTCGGCCGGCTCGATCCCGTGGTCGCACGAATTGCGAACCAGGTGTACCAGCGGGTCTTTGATTGCTTCGATGATGGTCCGGTCCAGCTCCGTGTCGGCGCCGTCCATCTCCAGCCGGATTTGCTTGCCCATCGCCACGGCCATGTCGCGAACGACGCGCGGCAGTTTGTTCCACACCATGCCGATGGGTTGCATGCGTGTTTTCATCACCCCTTCCTGCAACTCGGTGGTGATGAGATTCAGGCGCTGCGACGTCGCATTCAGAGCAGCATCCTCCCGCTCCGTGTTGAACTGGAGGATCTGGTTTCGGGTGAGCACGAGTTCCCCTACAAGGTCCATCAATTTGTCGAGAAGGCCCACGCCCACCCGGATATTTGCGTCGGCCACGGCCGACGATTTCAGGCCGGTCTCTTCGGACTTCGGTCCTTCGGGGATTTCGAGGGGGCCATTCTCGTCGTGATGGTCGGCCAGGGAATCGGTTGCCGAGCCGACACCGGGCTCAAGATCGGCATCCGGCGGCGATTGGGCCGCAACGCGGAGACGCTCGGTAATCTCTTCAAACCGCTCCGGACCTTCTTCTCCGCTCGCTTCAATCGAAGACAGCACCTTGCGCGTGGCGTCGACGGTGTCCAGGATGAGCGATATCAGCGAGGGCGTCAGTCTCCGTTTGCCATCGCGCAACTGGCTGAGAAGGCTTTCGGCTTGATGGGTAATCCGTTCCAGAGTCGAAAACGCGAGAAAGCCGCAGGTGCCTTTGATGGTGTGGATGGTGCGGAAGATACTGGCCAGCAATTCCGCGTCCTTCGGGCGCTTCTCAAGTTCGACAAGTTCCTGATCGAGGCGCGAGAGGTTTTCATGACTCTCGACGAGGAATTCACGAATCACGTCCTGATCTTGCATTCGAGTGTTCTCCACGATGCCCGAAGCGCTAGCTTCCTGTTTCTTCGCCGTCCCCTGGCGATGCGGATCGGCGAGCGTGGTACGCGCTCGCTTGCATCGCTGAGGCGAGCGTTTACTTGGTTCCAGGTTTCTTAGTGCTCATCGGATTATGGATGGGATTCGACGATCGGACGGGCTCCGAATGCGATAAGGGATTTGAGATTTGGTTAATAACGGGAAATTCCCGTAGTGGGATCGTGCGGAGTTGAAGCTCTCGAGCGGAAACAAATTCACCGGTTCAACTTTGCTCGATGAGCAAAACTCGGCCGGCCACCCGTTGGGCAGGGCTGGTTTACTGGGCGACGCTAATCGTAGTCGCGGCCGGCAAGAACGCGCTTGAGGGTTTCACGCTGCGTTGGGCATTTCTCACTGATGGCCGCGCATTAAACGATTTCGTAAGGATGCCGCTGATGCCGGGACAGCAGGCTCGCGGCAATGTCATCCCCCTGGATCATCTCGGTCTTCGGATCCCAGGAAATGTGATGCTGCACCTTCATGGCCATCCAATGAAGCAGGCAAGTGGTACAGGCGCGATGGCCAATCTCTGCCGGCGCCACCGGCGCTTTTCTTGACTGAATGCAATCGAGCCAGTTTCCATGCTGATCGTCGGATGTGTAAACGTGGTACTCGTCCGGACCGATCACCGAATCGAGAATCTTCGGATCGCTGGCGCGCAGCGGGACAATCGGCGCCGCTGGACCTGTGAGAGACGCCGTCGGTGTCGTCCCGGTGTCTCTGCAGACGAAGATCCAGCCCTTGTCTCCGTACCACTTGATGCCGTTTTCAAATTCGCCGGAGATCGTCATGACCACTCCGTTGGCATAGCGGCCGTACGTTTTGAACGGTCCATGGACATTCCACAGGCCTTCGGTCGGGAATTCTGCCCGGCCCCAGATTTCGACCGGGCCGGTAAGCTCGGTATCCATTCCCCAGTGCGCCGTGTCGACATGATGCGCGCCCCAGCCGGTGATCATTCCTGCTCCGAATTGTTCCATGCGCAACCATCCCGGACGGTCGAAGCCCTTTTGCGGCATGACGCGATCGACGGTATAAGGCACTTCAGGAGTTGAGCCGAGCCACTCATCATAGTTGAAGCCTGCGGGAACAGGCATGGCCTCCGGATTGCCGCCGGCAGGATCGCCGGGAAGGCCGATCTCGACCCGCTGCACCGTGCCGATGCGGCCATTCCGCACCAGCTCAACGGCGCGCGCAAATTGCTTCCAAGAGCGCTGCTGCGATCCCACTTGCAGAATCTGCCTGCTGGCTTTGACGTGATCGGCCATCACGCGGCCTTCCCTGATGGTCAGCGAAGCCGGCTTCTGGAGATAGACATCCTTGCGCGCGGCCACAGCGGCAACTGCCAGCCTTGCATGCTGATGATCCGGCGTTGAAATCAGCACGGCATCGATCTCCTTGTTCGCAAGGAGTTCTCTGAAATCGGAGTATCCTCTCGTCCCGGTGTAAGGCTTGCCCAGCTTCTTCGTATAGGCGTCGTTCACAAACTTCTTGCCCAGCTCGACGCGTTCCTCGCTCAGATCGCAAACGGCCACGATGCGGTTGTCGCGGCCTGGGACGCCCGTGAACTGCAGCACGCCAGGCATGTCGTGGACACGCGAGATGCGCCCCACGCCAATCGCCCCAATATGGATCCGGTTCGATGGCGCAGTGGCGCCGAAGACCGAGTTGGGAACGATGGCAGGGAATCCGGCGGCAACCGCTCCGGCGAAAGAACTTTGGATGAACTTGCGCCTCGTGGAACCCATGAGTTTCTCTCCTGAGCGTTCAAAGTGCAGCGCACCCAATCTACACCAGCGGGGTGAGAGCCGTCAGCAGCGGGCCGAGATGCGTCGCGGAGGCCGCGTCCCAATCGCGCAACGCCGTCAGTGGTAGCATCATAGATGACAGATGGAAACAAAAAAGCTGCAGATCATTCCCCTGGGCGGGCTTGGCGAGTTCGGCATGAACTGCCTGGCAATGCGCTGGGAAGACGACATTATTGTGATCGACGCGGGCCTGATGTTTCCCGAGACGGAACTCCTGGGCGTCGATATCGTTGTGCCCGATATTACCTACCTGATTGAGAACAAAAAGCATGTGCGGGCCATCGTGCTGACCCACGGGCACGAGGATCACATCGGCGGGCTGCCCTGGATCCTGAATGAGCTGAAAGTTCCCGTCTATGCCACCGAATTCACGCTGGCCTATGTGGAAGACAAGCTGGAAGAGCACCAGCTCCTCGACGATATCGAACTGATCGAGATCGAGCCGAAGCGGAAGTTCACCATCGGACCGTTCACCATTGAGCCCATCCGGGTGACGCACTCGCTGGTAGACTGCGTGGCACTGGCCATTGAGACGCCGGTGGGGATCGTCATTCACACCGGCGACTTCAAGATCGATCTGGCTCCGCTGGACGACAAGTCCTTCGACCTGCACACCTTTGCCGAGTACGGCAAGCGCGGCGTGCTGGCGCTGTT
>CAYYKV010000010.1:0-37620 GCA_964468605.1 uncultured Occallatibacter sp.
CGGAGGATGGTGCAAGGGAGGATAATAAAATTGCTAAACTATTGGAATTAAATGGTAGGCACGACTGGATTCGAACCAGCGACCTCTTCCGTGTCAATTAGATTCGAGTCCGTAACTCATTGATTCTAAAGCACACTGATGGCTCAGAAAGCGCTCAAAAGTACCCCAAAACACGCTTCAGCACCCTGATCGAACCCTAAATTTAAGCAGAAAGAAGAGGTCAAAAGGGAAGAGGTCATCGCCGATTGGGTTTCTCGCCGGACCCTCCCAGTCCAACTCGCTCATCTACCATCCCGAGTTCGAGGAACTTTTCGCCCGGCTCTAGACACGCTCTCCAAGGCGTATTCGTCAGACGGTTGGGTCGACAATCTTATCGATCGAGGCGGAGGTGAATCCTTTCGAGAATACGGAGAAGCCTTCCTCCCCGAAAAACTTTCTGTAGCTCAGGATGGCTGGTGAATTCTCTGGATTGTCTGCCTTCGTTACGACGATTATCTCAGGCGATTCTTGTCTCGCGAGTTGCACGCGCTTCAGTAGATACTCGAATTCGAAGTCAGCTGGAGGGAGCGAATATCCAATGAAAACCCAGCGCCGGGCACGACGCAATGCTTTCTCAGCTTCGAGCCATGAGCTTTCGAACATTGGCGCTCGAAGCGCCTTTTGGAAGCTGAAGGTCGCGAGGCTCACACCCAGGTCGACAGTACAGAACGGACACGCCAGCCGGTTGGGTGCTTTGTCTTCGTAAAGCTCTTCCACCTCGTCGCTCTTTAGGACCTGCGATCCGAGACGCGATACCTGGCTAACAGGAACGGAATAGGTTCGGCGGCAGCAATCGCAATAGAGCCAGTTGATTGAGCCATGCATCTTCGCCACAAGCATTTGCTTCGCCGCGGCTTTGCGCTTGGGCAGATCAAGCTCGTCGTTTTCGATCACGCCAGGACAAATCTCCGGACCGTAGAAGGGCGTGATCGTGGTTCCCAGTTCTTCCAAGCATCCTTCCAACACCACATCCCAATTCAGGCTAACGAATTGATGGCGGTCGGCTGAAAGCCTCGACACAAACTCGATCAGGCGCTTACGCTCTGGACGAGCCCTACTTTTACCGTCCAGATAAGCGGAGTACAACATGCGAATTGTGCGAGACAGGAGCATCCGCCGAAGCATGCGGAGATGTTTGGCCGAGTAACTGATTCCGAGATGGTGTCCTGTGTTCGCGGAAAGGTCCAGGAGTGTAAAAATATCCTCCAATTGGGGATAGGAGGCCAGATCGTGAGTGGAGTTGAAGCCAAACGACTTCTCAACAAACTGCCCTAGATGCGGCATTAACTGCCTACTCTTGCCGCGTTTAAATGTCCGCGCTTTCAAGAACAGTTCCGTGAACTCCGCTTGAAGGGGCAAACCGGCATTGGCGGAGAACCCGGCGCCAACGATGAAGACAGTCTTGTCGGCCATTTCGCTAAGCCATCTCTAACGCCGGTACAGGTCGCGAAGATTCGAAAGCGGGCCGGTGCGGGAGAGAGGAAGGCTAGACGTGCAGCTGAATACCATGTTTCTCGGCAAACACTGTATGCGGCTCTTGGTTCCCCAAGCCGAAGCGAAGCGCCGTCTCCCCAACAAACTAAAGCACCGGCTTGGCAGAAGTAACAATATTCTCCGTCTGTGGATTCCAGTGGAGCTTTTTTTCGCTCCAGTAAGACTGCGCGGCCATGATGCACACGATGGCGTGGGAGAAACCATGATCGACGGTGGCGTTCGGCTCTTTACGCGCCTGCATTGCCGTCAGCCAGTTCATCATGTGCTGTACATCGTCGTCATCGGGACCATGAGAACTCGGGTCCGGCGCACCGGAAACGCGCACCACCTTTTCAGCCTCCTGTGCTGACGCAGCAATGGGAATCGTCCTGTAGTCAGGCTCCGTTTCCTCGTCGAATTCATCGCGCCCGCCCTCCCTGGTCACTGTATATAAGAATCCGCCTTCGCAGCCTTCGCAGGTGATGGTGCCATCGCTTCCCTGAATGCGCGTGAAACTGCGATAACTGTTTCCAAAAGTAGTCTTATAGGTATACAGGAATCCTTTTGGATAAACGACAGCAGCAACACACGTATCTGGGTTCTCTCGCTGGTCCTTCCAAGCGAAGATACCGCCCGTAGCCATCACGCTCTGCGGATAGCTTTCGTCGGTCCAGAGGTGCACCAGGTCGCAGCCATGGCTCATCCACTGATCGAAGATTCCGGAGGAGAATTCCTTATAAAGGCGAAACTCCAAGTAGACGTGAGGATCGAATGGCCGGTAAGGTTTGCCCAGCAACCAGTGTTTCCAGTCTGTGTCTTCTTCATGAAGCTGTGATTTACGTCCGTATAACCATGCCTTCCACTCCAAATTCCGATCCTGTTCCATCAAGCCGGAGTTGCCTGTATCCGCGTCCACAAACCGCCAGCGCTCCTCGTTGACATTCCATTCCTGCTCAATGTGTACGATATTCCCAATGCATCCCGACCGGATAATATCTCGAACAGCTAGTGGGTATGGCTGGCTACGGAATTGGGTACCCATCTGCACCACCTGTTTGGATCCCTTTACCGCGTTGCGGGCCTCCTTGGCCTCAGAAAGCACATTGGCAAAGGGCTTCTCAACATAACAGTCCTTACCAGCCCGTACTACTTCAGTGCATAGCTTCGCGTGCTGGAAATCGCCCGTAGCTATCATCACTCCGTCTATATCCTTGCGTTCCAGCATCTCCGCGGAATACTTATATGATTGTGGCTCCAGATTGAAGGCGGCTTTCACCTGGGCAGCACGTCGCTCCCGCGCCAAACTCCAGAGATCGCAGACCGCGACCGCTTCCACGGGAGTTAGCTTTGAAGCAAGCTCCACCATGCGCACATGGCCCTGGCTCCGCGCACCACAACCAAGTTGACCAATGCGAATACGATCATTCGCTCCAAGAATGCGCGCGTAAGAACGCGCACTGATTCCAATTGCCGCAGAAGCCACAGTAGCCTGTTTAATAAACGACCTGCGGTCGATCGACTCTTTTCCTTCGTCTTCCATCATCTTTTTCTTTTCACTTACGCATAACTAATCGGTCTTTGAATCCTTCAGTGCCTGTTTCATGCCGGCCCAACAAATGCGGCTGGATTGCTCGGGCGATCCGCCGCCTTCCCAGTGGGTCTCAAGACTGACAGCGTCATAAAATCCGGCGTTCTTGAGCGCGCGGAATTGTGCCTTCCAGTCGATGATACCTTTGTCGACCGGTGATAACTCCGCCTTGCCATCGGCATTTATTGCGGCGTTTTTAACGTGGCAGTGGTGAATGCGGTTTTTCGGCAGAAGATCCCAGGCGGCGGGGAAGGCATCAAGCTCGCCCCGCATCAGGGCATTAGTGGGATCCCAGTTGAGCGCAAAGTGCGGCGATTGGACTGCGTTCAATGTTCGCGCAGCTTCGCGGCCAGTGGCGGTGTTGCACTCATGCTCATTCTCGAGCAGCAGCAGAATACCCTGGCCGCCGGCTACTTCGGCTGCGGAACGCAGCTTTTCATCGATGGCCGCGCGATAGAGGGAGATTTCATCCAGTCGCCAGAAGTCGAAGCAGCGGACCTTATCCGTCTTGAACTGTTTTGCCCGAGTGATGGCGCGCTCGAGGATCTCGTCCTGTTGCTTGAACGAGGCATCGACAGCTCCGTGTGTATCGCCGCTGGAACTATAAGGCGAAATTGGCGCACCAGGCCAATCAGTCTTGAAGAGGGGACTGGCGATGTCGGTCACCCGCAGGTTGTACTTAGCGAGAAGCTTCTGTGCTTCGCCGATTTGGGCATCGCTTAGTTCTATGGTGTTTTTGTCCCATATGGAGCGGAGCTCGATCCAGCTCAGGCCGAAATCATGCGATACGACGTAACAGGCGTGGTCAAAGTCCTGCGAGATCTCATCGTTGATGACAGCTATTTTGAATGGAGACTTTGATGACATGGCAAGGCCGGCGAGTGACCTGACAGCACAGAAGGCGGCCGTCATCCCCGAACCCCGGAGAAAACTTCGTCTCGAGCAGCCTTCCATTTGGCTCCTTTCGTTTACGTGTGAACTCCAACCGATTCGACCGGTGCAATCATGACAAAGTGCAGTTGAGCGAAGACGAACGACATCCTGGCAATGTAATTGGAGTTTAGCAACGCAATATCTTATAAGAGGTTCAGGCCAGCAAACCCGAAAGTCTGCTGGCCTGGTTGAGCTTGAATCAGAAAGTAAATCTCGATCCAAACTGGAATTGGCGCGGCGTGTTGACGGTATAGCCAATATAGCCAAAAGCGTTGTTGGACCACCCGCTGGTGTAGGACGGAACGTTCGGATATCCAAGCTGCGCCTTGTTGGTGACGTTATAGGAAGATATCTCGAAGCGGAGATTCCTGTCTTTCCCCATCGAGAATGTTTTGTAGAAGGAGGCATCTACGTCATCGGCTCCCATGGTGCGCACGTGGTCCATATACAACGGCGCCGTTCCAGGTATATACGGGCTGGCTGGGTTGGCGAAACAGGTTGGATTGAACCATACCTGTTGCGTATGAGGCGCACCCTTGCTGGGATCGCAGGTCATGTCGGCGCGCTGATCGAAGTAGGAGAGATTTGCCCCTACAATCGGCCCCGCGATGGGAACGCCATCGCTCAGGTAGAAAACTCCGTTGATCGTCCAACCGCCCAGGGCTTGATTCGCAAACCCATTCAGGTTTACCTTTCGGCCCTTGCCGACGGGCAAATCATAGGATGCCTGCCACGTGAATTGGTACTTAACATCTTGAGCGCTGACCGCATGTTCATACTTCAGGTTTTTCCAGTCCTGAACGCGGCCGGCGTGAGAGCCAATGAACCCTAAGGTCGGAAGGTCGTTATCCGTGATCAGCTTGGCCCAGGTGAAAGAAGCCAGCGTGGTAAAGTGGCTGGTCAAGCGTTTCTGCACCCTGGATTGCAGGGAACTGTATTCGGAATCGCCGTAGGGCAAGCCATACCCCTGGATGCCGGAATTATAGCCGTTACCCGGGTTGTAGTTGCCGTTGCCAAATTGCGGAAACTGTTGCAGCGATACCCAAAGCGGAACCATGGACGCGCCATAATTGGCGTTTGTGGGCGGCAGGAGCGACTCCCACACATTCGGCACCATAACACAATTCGGGTCCGAAGTATTTACGCACAATGTATCTGTATACTTCGCGATGGTGCCCAGATCGAGCTGGTTCAGATCCTCATGGCCCATCACATTAAACAGCCCTCTGCTGCCTACGTAGCCGACGCTCACAATAAATCCGTGCGGAGCTTCGTATTCAATGCCGAAGTTGAAGTTATATGTTTCCTGCGTGCGGTTCTTGTGCAGCACTGTTTTCAGATTTGTGCCGAGGTTGTTCGCATACCCTGACGGCGCTGTCTGAAAGATGGGAACCACACCCGTAGGGAATGGATCGGTGAGTGAATAGATACCTGTAGTGCTTGGCGCGGGACTTCCCGCCGCTGCATTGACACAGGCACCGGTACCAGTGAATGTCGAATTGCCGTCAATGTTATAGCAGGTAGCATTCCAATTGGTTGTTGAGCTGAAGCCGTCGCTGAAATGGGCATTGTTGACGACCTCGGAGGTAGGGCCAAAGTACATGCCAGCGCCGCCACGGACTACCCAGTGAGTCAAGGGCTGCCAGGAGAACGCCAGGCGCGGTCCAAAGTCCTTCATGTTGACGGCATATGGATTGCGATTGCCGCTGGTTGCGTAGACCTCGCCGCCGGTTAGAGGTACTCCACTAGCGGTATACTGCACGGTCGGATCAAAGTACTCCACACGGTTATGGCGCTCCGTTACTCCCGCGAAGATGTCCCAGCGAAGCCCAGCAGTGATGGTGAGATTGCTTCTGGCGTGATAGGTATCCTCGATGAAGGATCCGTAATACGGGCTGGCCATTGCCGAAAAGAGATCCTTGGTGAAGTTTTGTGATTCAGTGCCCGGCGCGGTTCCCATGCCTATCTCGAACGATGCGAGGTCGTTGCCGTAAGGACTGCCGTCCGGGAACGATCCCGGATTCGTCGTGTTGTCGGTTGTTGCGGACATGTCAAAGTTGTATGAACCAGAGGGAGCCGGGGGCTGGACTATATTCAGGAACCGCTTCATATATTCCGCGCCGAGATTGATTTCGTGCTTGCCCCAAACCTTGGTGAGGGTTGCGTTGGCGTCGCTGTTCTCATTGGCGGCAATAACGGTATTTTCCTGCGCTGTGCCGCCGACTATGGTTCCCGTGTCGTTCATAGTCATGTAAGGAAGGGTCTTGTAATTCTCATCCGCAGTTGTCGGAGTGACAAATCCAAGCGTAGCCAGATTGTCCTCCTGGCTCTGGCGAGGATCGCCCCCTTGATTCACATGCGAGCGCGTAAAGGAGTAGCGGAGTTGCAACACCGTGGAGGGATTAATGGTGTAGTCATCCGCCAGCAGAGCATTGTACCCGTGGTCGACGGCCTGAGCATAGTTGCCATCCCACGCATTGTTGAAGGCGTTGACACCGGCGAGGAATATCCGCTCGTAAGAGAACCGGCCGAAGATGTGCTGGTTCTCGCCGTGGTAATAGTCTGTGCGAACGTTGAACTTCTGCATCTTTGTAGGATCCACTCCCGGTACATAGAGGTTGTTATTGTTCTGGGAGCCCTCAATGGGGTGGTTGGGCGGCGGCAGATGCTGCAAGAATATCTGTGCGATGGGGTTGAGATAACCCTGTGGAATGCAGTTGGGATGTGGAGTAGCGCATCCCGGGCCGCTGTTGGAACCCACAATCTGGTTCCTTGAACCGTCAGGGTTGGTGGCGATCGGGTCAAAGATCATGATTTCAGGGTCGGCGGTGAAATCGCCCTGAGCTTCCGCTGCGGTAGGAACGGTGTATATGTTGGAACCATCGAATTGGGCCTGCTGCGTAGCCTCATAATCGCCAAAGATGAAGAGCTTCTTGTGCAGGATGGGTCCGCCGACCGATCCGCCTTCCTGGTAACGGTGGAAGGAGGGCGGAGAGTTGGGCTGATCAGCAAAGTACTGGCTCTGTTTGTTGAAATACTCATTTGCTGACATGACCTCGGGGCGAAACACGCCGAAAGCGTCGCCATGGTACCGGTTGCCGCCGGACTTGCTCACCAGGCTGATGACTCCCGCGCCGCCGCTCTGATACGAGGCCGGAGTGTTTTGGGTCTCCATGCGGAACTCGGCGATGGAATCCTGAGTAACATGGAAGGCGGGCGCGATGGAGGCCCCTGTCGCGACGCCGAGGGGGCTGCCGTCGAACATGTAATAGACGGTGCCTTGAACGGAGCCATTGATGGTGTACGCCGAGACATCCAGATTCGGGTCACCGTTGGAGATGTTCTGGACAGTCTGGGATTGGGAAGAGCTGGGCGATCCATTCACCGGAGTCACGCCGCCGCTCAATTGAATGAGCTCGTACACATCGCGGAATAGATTCGGGACGCGGTCGATGGTCTCCGAGGAGATGAGCTGGCCGACAGTAGAGTTGCTGGATTCCATCAGGTCGACGTTGCCCGCCACGGTCACCGTATCGGTTACGACGCCCACGCGCAAGGCAATGTTGACCGTGCTCTTTTGATCCACGGTCACATTCACGTTGTCCTGGGCGACGCTCTCAAAGCCTTTCAGGCTGGCCGTCACTTTATATACGCCTGGGTTGAGCGAGATAAAGGTATACAAGCCCTCCGCGTTCGTTGCGGAGTGCTGCTCGACCCCGTTTGCCCGGTCGAGCAGAGTTACCGTGGCTCCGGGAACGATGGCCCCGCCTGGATCAGTCACGAGGCCGCTGATGCTTCCGCGGCCTGCCTGCGCGAATATCACCACGCTCGCACAGAGGACGAGGATGCAAACGCAAATGCATTTCATTAGAATCGAACTTGTTGAATTGGGGTACTTCATGAACAGCCTCCTGTATCGAGTAAACTCGTGGGTTTGAAAGGGTTAAATGTTTGAGAAGAATCTCCGGGAACTCTCTCTTTCCCTGTCGAGTTTCTTCCCCTGTCGAGCGGAAACCTAAAACCTGGCAGCCGATTCGTCCCCATCCTGCGAAAGGTCTAGCTGCCCAGGCAAAGCATCGCATTGGGTTGGGCCGGAGGAAGATGGCCGCTGCCGGCATTTTCACTCGGCCCCTGTTGTCCCGTTCGTTGAACGCACGTGACATTTCAATCGATCCCCTAAGTACAGCCACATGAGCGGAGGTATTGAACCCCTCGCTCAGCCCATTCCTGCTCCATCGCGACCGTGGCCTTAATGGAGTCTTTCAGCGGCGGCCACTGTTCCAGAATGGCCGTCATGTTGTTTTCGGAAGGCATTTGGCCCAGCAGCCATGGAATATCCAACCTGCCAGTTCCCGCGGGCGCTCCGCTGACAACGAAGCCCATCTTCTGCGGAACGCGGTCAATGATAAAGTCCTTTATATGAAGGTTCACGGTCAGAGGAGCCAGTGTTTCGACGACACGATCCGGCGTCTCCAGCGCCCCAAGTGAGTTCACGGTGTCCAGGCAGACGCCCACGCGACCGCTTTCGAGCCTGCGCACAAGAGCGGCAAGATCGTGGCAGGAATACGTTTCATAGTTCTCCAGTCCAAGCGTGATTTCCATATCCTCAAGCGCCGGCAGTACTTCGCGAATCCATTTCTCTGCCTGTTCAAGGGAGGGTTGCGATTCAGCGCTCTCCGTAAGAGTTCGAAGCAGGACCGCGTCAAACTGAACAGCCAAACTCAGGTAGCGAAGCAGGTGAGCCGGATCGACACCGCGTGTTCCGATTTCGATGGCAAGACCCAGGCTGGCGGCTTGATCGCAAGCGTCGCGGAGTTCGGCCGTTTCAAGTGTATGGAGCGGCAAGTTGTCGGCAATTTGCACAACACCAACTTTGAGCGCCGAGGCTCTCTCCAGCAGGTCAGCAAGACGCATGGGCCGGGACGGCTGCGGAAATCCGGCCATCCCGATTGCCCAGGGATACGTCCATGAACTGATGCCAAGG
The DNA here is from genome assembly GCA_964468605.1 of uncultured Occallatibacter sp. Lineage (GTDB taxonomy): Bacteria > Acidobacteriota > Terriglobia > Terriglobales > Acidobacteriaceae > Telmatobacter. The sequence goes on from CAYYKV010000010.1 coordinate 9,018, forward strand.
CGCATGTTATCGCTTAACCTCTCGCTGCATCCAAGCAACGCCTGTAGTTATCGCTGGCCGTAAATGCAGGGACAAAGACGGTGGCCAGTTTCAGCGGAACGTCACCGGAGTTGATAATCTGGTGCTTCTCGTCCGCCGGGACCCAAAGTGCGACATCCTCTTGTATCGGCGTATGTTCGGTCTCGTTCACGCAGATTCCTCTACCCGAAACGACATAGATCAATTCCGGCCGGTCGTGGCTATGGAAATCGGTGCGACCGTTTGGCGGAAGGATGGCATGGCTGAACGTGAGTTCCTCAACCCCTTCCTTGTCTGGAGCGAAGATCACTTTAATCTGACGCCGGTAGGGATCAGGAATCTCGACCCCTTTCTCTTCCCAAGCCTTAACGACTTTCAAATGAAACTCCTTTCGTGCAACATCGCCGGGCAGCAGCCCGGATTTGGGGCTTTCCGTGGGTAAGCGCGCGCAGGGTATTGAAGAAAAGTCTGCACGACGAATGTAATCGATTACTTAATGGCCGTAGTGGATCATACTGAAGGCATTCTTGTCAAGCGAATAATCAAGGAAAAATCACAAAAGCCCAAAGATGAGAGAAAACGGTCAATTTGGCCTGAAATGATGCTTATCAGAGCACATTGTCGAGGATCTGACGTGGGCCGTCACAGATGAGAGACGCTTCCATATGCCCTCTGCTCAGGGCATCTTCGCATTTTTTGCTGCAAACCTCTTTATTATCATTGAAAACGATTACTATAGTTTCAGAGCCGTTGCCGCGTTTTGAAACAGTGAGTCTTTCGATGGGTGGCTAATTGAAGAAGAAAGTCCTCACCGGCCGGTGAATGAAAAGGAGCAATAGGATGGCCGTGCAGGTGAAGGGAAGAGGGTACTGCGCAAGAAGCAAGTGGAACAGCACTGGGTCGAAAGAGGTAACGATGCTGAAGAAAGTTCCGACCTATTGGCTGCGCGAGTCCAGGCGCGCTCCCTGCCGACTAAAGCGCCTGTCAAGCGCTATACTTGCTTTTTCTTACCAACCAACTTTGAACGCAGCCGCGCGTTAGCACCGGCAGGTGGAAATGGTTGCGGAGCCTTGAGAGGGAACGATGACAGAAGGAACGATGATACTGGCAGGCGACGTGGGTGGCACTAAAGTTCATCTCGCGCTATATGACTTTATTGATGGCAAACTCAAACACACTTGCGATAAGCAGTATCCGGCCAGGCAATACCCGGGACTGGAAGAGATCGTAAAAGAGTTTTTGGGCATTGCCAAGGTGACCGCGGCCTGTTTCGGCGTGCCGGGACCGGTGCGCAATGGGCGCCTGCGGCTCACCAATCTGCCGTGGACGCTGGACAGTCGTGAACTCTCCGCCGGGCTGAAGATCGAGCATATCTTCCTGATCAATGACCTGGAGGCTAATGGCTACGGACTTGCCGAGCTCTCATCCGACCAGATCTACACCTTGAGTGAAGGCGATGCCAGCCAGGTGGGCAACCGCGCGCTGATCGCTGCTGGAACCGGCCTGGGCGAGGGCTACCTGGTGTGGAACGGCAACAGCCACATTCCTTATCCATCCGAAGGCGGACATGTAGACTACGCGCCGCGTAACGAAGACGATCGCGACCTGATGCGTTACCTGAATCAGAAGTACGATGGACGCGTCAGTTATGATCGCGTGGTCACCGGCCCGGGACTCACGAACATATACGAGTTTCTGCACCAGGGCCGCGGCATGGAGGAGCCGGCGTGGCTGGCCGCGCGCATGGCCGCAGAGGATCCCAATGCCGTTATCGCCGAACTGGCGTTGGCGGCCAAAAGCGAGATCTGCGAGAAGGCGATGGATATGTTCGTCTCTGCCTACGGCGCCGAAGCCGGCAACCTGGCGCTGAAAGTTATGTCAGTCGGGGGCCTCTACGTGGGCGGCGGCATAGCCCCTCGCATCCTGGAGAAGCTCAAGGACGGGACTTTCATGAAAGCCTTCACCGACAAGGGCCGTCTCAGCCAGTTGCTTGTCAACATGCCGGTGCGCATTGTTCTCGAAAGCCGTGCCGCGCTGCTGGGCGCAGCCGCCCACGCTGAAGTTCGCGTCGCAGAACTCAGCGGCATTTCGCCGCGAGCCGCCTCGGTGATGGTTTAAGAGCCGCAATTCAGAGGCTGAGGATTCCGCGCAACGGCTTTCCTCAGCCTCTGATGGCTAATTCGTTTGCGACTGTCCACCTGCACGAAGGCGAAACCCGGGAGGTTTGTATTGATTGAAGTCGCTTACTCTTTCAGGTCGAAGATTAATCCCGCCGCCGCAAACCCGCCGTCGACATTGAGCGTCTGGCCGTTGATAAAATCAGCTTCCTGCGACGCGAGAAAAACTGCAGCATCGGCAATCTCATCCCGCTCCGCATAGCGGCCCATGGGAATCAGGCGGTAGTAAGCATCGCGGGTTTTTTCGTCGTGCGTTACCGCCGTCATCTCAGTGTTCACGGGGCCCGGTGCGATTTCGTTTACTGTGATTCCGTACCGCGCCAGTTCGACGGCCATCACTTTCGTCAGCATGGTGACGCCGGCTTTCGAAACGCCATAAGCGGCTCGGCCCGTTCCTCCGCGCTGACCCGATAGTGAAGCGATGTTGATGATCTTCCCATGCTTCTGGGCCGACATGATACGGGCGGCGGCCTGTGAGCAAAGGAAGCAGCCGGTCAGGTTGACCCGCAGCACGTTCTCCCATTGTTCCAGGGTGGTGTTCAGAAACAGCCTGGTCAATCCGATCCCGGCGGCATTCACGAGCAGGTCGAATCTATTCCAATTCCGAGCCGTTGAATCAACCAGTTCCACCACCTGCGCCTGATTGCCAACATCAACTCGCCTGCCTCGAGCTTTGCCTCCCGAGGCAACAATCTCGGCTGCTGCAGCCTCTGCGTTCTTCGCATCCAGGTCGGCAACAATCACGGAAGCGCCCTCGAGTGCAAAGCGGATAGCAATCGAGCGGCCGATGCCGCGACCGGCGCCTGTCACGAGTGCGACTTTGTTTTCAAGCCGAAGCATGCCTTACCAGTATGTAGCCGATCCTCAGGACGAGTAGCCAGGGGGGCGGACGCATCACGTGGCCATCTATCCTCAGGTCTTACGTAATCGTTTTCCAAATAATTCTAGATTGAGGGAGAAAACCTGTCAAGTGGATTCTGAACCGGCGAACGGTCTGAAGAGTTAGAGTGCTACTCCAGGCGAGGGTTCCGAGCAGTGACAGATTCGACAGGCGGGAGTCGGCAGGAGGGGAAATCGGGTGAAATTCGATCCAGTAAGGCCAAATTGAGGTGAGATTCCAGGCGAATATAATCCGCTATCAGAGCGGACATTCGCGATAATTCTGAAAGGTAACAGGCAGCAGCAAATCCTGCCCACTGTCCGGGCCTTCGATCTACCTTTAGCGATGGGAGACGCCGGAGTCCTCTAAAGATATCTTTCCAAGGTAAAATTCCCCTTGACAGCCTCCCGGATGAGGAGTATCAACATTAACAATGTAATGGATTTCATTTTTTATCCACTCTGGAGGTGCGCAGGAGAATTCCACGGCCCTGCTTGTCACCATGCTTTTTCGTCGCTGCTGCAGTATTCATCCACGCCGTGGACAAACCATGGATTCCTTTTGAGCAATCATCAAACGCTCTTGACGCCAACCTTTGCGAGGGTCATATTCTGACTGATTACGATTGCCCATTGGCCGCGGTAAGAGGGTTCCGCTTTTGCAAGACCCCATGCCTTCGGCTGGCGGGGCATGAAGCAGGTCGAGCAGTTTCATCTTGCTGCATTCACAGGTAAATGGATTGCTAACCCATGCGTAAAACAGAACGTTCAGCCAAATCAACGCCTTTAGTTCCCACCGTCAAGGAAGTCGCTCTGCGCGCCGGCGTTTCCACCGCCACAGTGTCGCGGGCTCTTTCAGGGTCGGCGGGCGTAAGTGAACCGCTCCGCTCGCGAATTCTCGAGGCAGCGCGGTCGCTCTCCTATCGCCCCAACCGCGCCGCGCGTGACCTGCGCGTACGTTCGAGCCGCGCGGTCGGAGTCCTCATTCCGGATATCGAGAATCCCTTCTTCACCAGCCTGGTTTGCGGGATTGAGGACGCTCTGGGAAAGACCGATTACTCGCTGCTGCTGGCCAGTTACAACGAGGACCCCGATCAGGAGACGCGCCGTCTGGAGGTGTTTCGCGCCGAGGGCGTGCGCGGCCTGATCTTCGCGGCCAGCCGCGCCCCGTCCAGCCTTTATACGGAACTGGAGAAATCCGGCATGGCGATGGTCGCGGTCTCGCGCAGTCGTCCACGTTCAAACTTCGATCAGGTTACGGTCGCGAATCGGGACGGCGCCCATGCTGCCACCGCGCATTTGATCCAACTGGGCCATAAGCGCATCGCCATCATCAACGGCCCTCTGGAATTCACGACCGCGTTCGATCGCCAGGCGGGCTACGAAGACGCACTCCAAGAGTCAGGCATGGCCGTGGACGAGAGCCTCGTTGTCCATTGCCCATTCAAGCAATCGGCAGGATATTCCGCCATGCTGCAGTTGCTTGAATCGGTCAATCCCCCCACGGCGGTATTTGCTGGAAGCAACCTGCTGACGCTGGGCGCCCTGCAAGCTATACATGAGCGCCATCTCGCCATCCCGGGCCAGATGGCGATTGTGGGTTTCGATGAAATGCCCTGGGCGATGTCCCTGCGTCCTCCACTTACAACCGTCGCGCAACCGGCATTTGAAGCAGGACGGGCTGCCGCCGAATTGCTGCTCGCGCGTTTTCGCGAACCCTCCATGCCGCGCCGGCAGGTGGTACTGGAAACGCAACTCATCGTTCGATCTTCCTGTGGATCTGATAGCGCAAAAGAGATCTCGGTGGCGTCAGCGGCGAGAGGAGTCAGCTGATACCATGGCCCACCACGAATGCAACATTCCGCCGAAGGTGATGGGCGCGCAGTTTTCACTGATTGAAGCTATACCAAGATCTACCTGGGCCACTTAGCATGAAACCGGCTGCCAGCCAAAATCTCGCCGTGATTACCCTCTCTCCGGTCGCACATAATTCCACGGCCGTGGCTACCAGCCGCCAGCGTTGGGCGGTTATAAGTGCGGTGGTGGCTGTTTCTTTCCTGACGATTCTGGCTCGCGTCGGCATATCTGGTGCCAAAGTTGAGATGGCCCATGACCTGGGAATCAACGACCTGACCTTTGGTCTGGTCTTCGGAGCCTTCGCCCTTGGCTATGCCGTCTTCATGATCCCCAGCGGCTTGCTGGCGGATCGATGGGGTCCCAGGAAGTCTCTCGCACTCAGCGTATTTTTCTGGTCGTTATTCACTTTATGCACCGGGCTGGCCTCCGGGATTCCAGCTCTGCTCAGCATCCGGTTTCTGTTTGGACTGGCCGAGGCGGGCGTCTATCCACAGGCTACGCGCGCCCTACACAATTGGACGTTCCCTGGGGAGCGCGGGCTGGCTCTTGGGCTTCTGAATATGGGTTCAAGGCTAGGCGCGGCTTTTGGATTGGCGATCACGCCCCTCTGCGTGGCATGGCTTGGATGGCGAGCGAGTTTTCTATGGCTTGGAATCATCGGCGCGATCTGGTCGGCGATCTGGTTCTGGTGGTTTCGCGACGGGCCTGCAAGCAAGTCGAACAAGCACGAGTCGAAGGTGGTCATGGCGGGGGTCGAGAAAACCCAAGCATCGGCAATCAAGACAATTCCCTGGAGGGCTTTTCTTTTATCGCGAAATTTTTACCTCATCCTCTATCAATATTTCGCATCCCAGTTTACGTTTTTCATTTGCTTGAGCTGGCTGTTGCCATTTTTGAAAACCCGCTACGCGGTCACGACTGGCGAGGCGGGCGCTTACTCGAGCATTCCTCTCTACTGCGGTGCGCTTGCAATGTGGGTCGGCGGCACAGCAGTCGATTCGATCTATAAGGCGGGCAAGTGGAAGTTATCGCGCGCACTGCCGGCCATGCTTGGATTCGGGCTGTCCGCCGCGACCTTAATTGCGGCGCCATTCATGCGCACACCGGGAGGGTTCATCGCCTGTTTTGCTTTGACGACGATCGGGGTGGATCTCACCGTGAGCTCCAGTTGGACCGTCTGCTGTGACGTGGGAGGCAAGTATTCAGGGACGTTGTCGGCAGCCATGAATACCCTGGGGGCAATGGGTTCATTCGCAAGTTCGTTGCTGTTTCCCTTCCTCATAGGCTGGACTGGAAACATAAAAGTTTATTTCTACCTTGCAGCACTCTTGAACCTGGTTGCACTGGGTTGCTGGAGGTATATCGAGCCGGCCAAAAGTCTGCTCCGGGAGGAGAGGCCGATCGCGCCGGCCACGTCGGAGTGCGCAAATTAATCTCACGACATCCAACTGGCACCGTTGTTTGGATGGCACCGCGTAGCGTGAGAGTAAAGCTTGTTGGAGGGAATTGTGAATCATCAGCTTTTTCATTTAGTCGTGGGCATCTGCCTCGCGGCGTCTTTCGGACCGAATTTTGTTGCACTGTCTCAAAGCCCGGCGCCTGAAACCGGGAGTTCGATCAGGATTGAAGGTTGGAGCCTGCAGTCTTCGGCCCATGTTACTGAATCGGGAGAAACGCTTTCGTCTCCTGCCTACCAGGTCAAGAATTGGCACACTGCTGTAGTGCCTGGCACGATTATTACGTCGCTGGCGAAAGACAAAACAATTCCCGACCCGTACTACGGGGTCAATCTGCGCAACCTGATCGGCAAAAAATTCAATAGTGACGTAATCGCTGCCGAATTTGCCCTAGATATGGATAGTCAATTTGCCGTTCCGTGGTGGTATCGCGCGGCGTTTACTGTCCCGGAGAGTTACAAGGGAAAAGCCGTCTGGCTGCACTTCGGAGGGATCAACTATCGGGCGGATATCTGGATCAATGGACAGCAATTAGCCGATGCGGGGACAGTCGTAGGTACCTGGAGAATTTACGAATTCAACGTCACGAATCTGGTGCGCCCCGGCTCCCAAAACGCGATTGCAGTCAAGGTCTACCCCCCCACGCAAACGACTGACCTGGCGCTCTCCTATGTGGATTGGAATCCGGGTTTTCCTGACCGCTATATGGGGCTATTCCGTGAAGTTTCGCTTTCGGCCAGCGGTCCCGTGACCCTGCGCTACCCCGCTGTCAATTCTCATCTTGATCTGCCGGATACAACCAAAGCCCATCTCACAGTCTTGGCTCGATTGGTGAATAGTACAGACGAACAGCAAACAGGATCGCTTCAAGGCCGCATCGAGGATATTCATTTTTCACTGGACGTGGAACTCAAGCCGCGGGAAACCAGGGAGGTCGTTCTCGACCCAGGCGCGTTCCCTCAACTGAACATTCAGAATCCGCGCATCTGGTGGCCGGCGCAAATGGGAACGCCCAACCTATATACGATGCAACTGCAATTCGTCATCAACGGAAGCATTTCCGACAGCGCCGACATGCACTTTGGCATTCGTGAGATCACGTCGCAACTGGATGCGAATGACCATCGGGTCTTTTTCATCAATGGCAAGAAATTGCTGATTCTTGGTGGCGGCTGGGCCATGGATCTGATGATGCAAAAGAGCAGGGAGCGGATAGACGACGAGTTTCGATACGTGCTGGGTATGGGCCTGAACACGATTCGTCTCGAAGGAATGTTCGAAGCGGAGGATTTCTTCGATCTCGCCGACCAAAAAGGAATTTTGATTATGCCCGGAATCTCCTGCTCGTTGTGGGAAACATGGCCGAAGTGGCAGAAAGAACAGGTTGACGTCGCTGAACAGTCAGTGCGTTCTCAAATCCTGCGGCTGCGGTCCCATCCCAGTATCCTCGTATGGCTCAATGGGAGCGATAATCCTCCCCCGCCGGATATCGAGAAGATGTACCTGGCCATTGAACGGGAATATCACTGGCCTAACCCGGTGATCTCATCCGCTTCGGAGCAGTCTACATCCATCACGGGAAAAGCCGGAGTAAAGATGACAGGGCCCTACGAGTACGTGGTTCCTGAATTCTGGACCGGAGAGAAGGACGACAAAGGTGATCGCGGAGGGGCATTCGGCTTCAACACTGAAACCGGACCCGGACCGGCAATTCCGCCCATTGAAACACTGGAACAAATACTTCCTAGGGAACACCTGTGGCCGATCGACGATTGGTGGAACTTCCATGCAGGCCTTCACGATTTCAAGAATATTTCCATATTCACGAAATGTCTGAACAAGCGTTATGGTGATGCCACGAGCCTCAATGACTACTTGATGAAGTCGCAGATGATGAGGTACGAAGCGATTCGTGCTATGTACGAGGCTCATAGCCGCAACAAATATACCGCGACTGGTGTAATCGCGTGGATGTTGAACAATGGCTGGCCTTCGTTGATTTGGAATCTCTACGACTATGAACTGCGGGTGGCAGGCGGGTACTTCGGCGCAAAGAACGCGCTTGAGGCCCTGCACCCAATCTACGGATACGACGATCGCGCCGTTTGGGTCGTGAGCAGCCAATACAAGGATGCAAAGAAGTTGCGACTCACCGCCAAGATTTACGACTTGAACATGAAGGAGCGCTTTTCCCACCAGGAGAAGCTCGATACTGCCGCAGACTCAACGAACAAAGTGTTCACCTTGCCTGAGATCCCAGATTTAACGCCGGTTTATTTTCTCAAGCTGACTCTCGCCGATGCTTCCGGAAAACTGGTTGGTTCCAACTTCTATTGGCTGACCAGTAAGCCGGAAACAATCACGCATGGAGTCATTAACCTGGAAGATGGGTTCGCAGATACGTTTGCGGATTTCCGACCACTCGGTCAATTGCCGAAGACAACGGTAAAAGCCACGACGCAGACAACTCAGGATCACGGGGACGTAGTTACGCACATTGCGTTGCAGAATAACGATGCAACTCTGGCGTTCTTCATCCGACTCAATCTGAGCACTTGCAGCAGCGGCAAAGAGATTCTTCCGGTTTTGTGGAGCGACAACTATATTACGCTCCTGCCGGGTGAGACTCAGGAACTGACCGCAACCTACCGCGCACCCCATCCAGAACCAGTTCGCGTCGATATCGCCGGATGGAATGTTACCCGCTTGGCAATCGGCTGTGCCGGAGGTTCGCAGTAGCCTTCGCGATCGCGCCACCTAATATTTGCTGTATGAATCAACAAGAGATCAACCTAAGGTCATCAGAGGAAAAGAAATGCACAATCGAAATAGAACCCAGTCTTGGCTAATCATTGTCTTTCTCGCGTTTACGCCTTTTGTGAGCTCCGCGGCAGCCCAGGACTCCAAATACATTCCGGATTATCCGGATTCACAGCAGATGATTCCTGCACCTCCTTGCTATGCGCCAAAAGACCCCTGGAGGCCCGGCGATGGTGATCGCTCTTGTGAAACTCATGAAGCATGGTTGAGCGATATAACTCACTGGCGGGCAGAACGCAGAATCCGGATTGGATACGACGGCTCTCGCTATCAGATTCCTTCCCTACAATGGACTCGAAGTAGCTTTATTCAGCCGCAAATGATGGTTCAGGATCGCTACTTCTATGACCCGATTACAAGAAAGTACACGGTCGATCGCTATCTAGACGATCTGCATTCCAGGTACGGAGGAATAGACGCAGTTCTAATTTGGCCGACGTATCCCAACATGGGTATCGATAACCGAAATCAGCTTGATATGGTCAGTTCGATGCCGGGAGGCATAGCTGGCGTGAAACAGATGGTTGCTGATTTCCACCGGCGCGGCGTTCGCGTCCTTTTTCCCATGATGATGTGGGACCAGGGAACGCGGGATCCGAAAGAACCGTGGCCCGATGCGATCGCTCACTTGATGGCTCAAATTGATGCGGACGGAATCAACGGAGATACCATGGACGGCGTCGCCTTGGCTTTTTTCCAGGCGGCCGAGAAAATTGGACATCCACTAGCGTTCCAACCCGAAGTTATACCGCACGACGAAGCGGTTGCCTGGAACCTAATGACCTGGGGCCAATACAGGTTTCAGCTTGTGCCGGCCGTGGACCGCTTCAAATGGCTGGAGACCCGGCACATGGTGAACATCTCTGATCGCTGGAATCGCGACAAGACCGATGATCTGCAGTTTGCATTCTTTAATGGTGTCGGATGGGAGAGTTGGGAGAATATCTTTGGAATCTGGAATGGTATTTCCCCTCGCGATGAGGAGGCTTCAAGACGCATGGCTACACTCGAGCGGGCATTGGCTCCCTATCTCAGCAGCTCAGGATGGGAACCATTTTACCCAACAGATTCCTTTGGTGTTTTCTCCAGCAAGTGGCCTCTTGGCAAAGCCACACTGTGGACTATCGTCAACCGAAACGAATATGGCATCAACGGCACTCAATTATCGGCTCAAGCGTTTGACGGAGCCCGTTATTTCGACCTTTACCATGGTGTCGAACTTGTTCCGAGCATGACACGGGATGGCAGTCGAACCAATTGGGCGGCTCTTTCGTTTCCAATCGAGGCTCATGGTTTTGGCGCCGTGCTTCAAGTTGTGGGCGAGCCGGATTCCTCCGTGATGGAATTAATGTCGAAGATGAAGAATATGACTGCCAAACCACTGGCGAGTTACTCAAAAGATCGAACCACTCTAACTCAGCGTATCGTCGATATCAAACCAACCAAGCTGCAATCCTCTCCTTTGCCTGAGATGATTCATATACCAGACAAGGATTTCGACTTTGTCGTCGGGGGAATTGAAATTGAAGGCTCGAACGCCGAGGGCGTTGACGTTCAATATCCGTGGGAAGATTCGCCTCGGCGTATGCATGAGCACTTCATGCACATCGATGCTTTCGACATCGATAAATATCCCGTCACCAACGAGGAATTCAAGGTCTTCCTCGATGCAACGCACTACCATCCGAAAGATGATCTCAATTTTCTGAAAGACTGGCAGGGAGGGATGTACCCTCCAGGATGGGAAGAGAAACCCGTCACCTGGGTTTCCCTTGAAGATGCCCGCGCCTACGCTACATGGGCCGGAAAGCGTCTTCCCCACGAATGGGAATGGCAATATGTTGCGGAAGGACCCGAGCAGAGAAAATACCCCTGGGGAGATATTTGGAGACCCGATGCGGTGCCTTTGCCGGACCAGGATCGAACCATGCATGGCCCAGACGATGTGTACGCTCACCCCGCGGGTGTTAGTTACTTTGGAGTGATGGACCTAGTTGGAAATGTCTGGCAATGGACGGATGAATACGTCGACGAGCACACAAGGAGCGCAATTTTGCGCGGGGGTAGTTATTACCAGCCCCAGGGTTCTCAATGGTATTTCCCGCAGGCGTATCAGAACAATCAGCACGGAAAACTCTTGTTGATGGCGCCGAGCATCGATCGCGCTGGTACGCTCGGGTTTCGTTGCGTGACGGACAGTCCTAAGACCAACCCCTAGCATTGGTCGCCAACAATCGCGTTGATACTTATCGCGAAATCTGTTAATCCATTGCAGAGCACGCATAACGATTCTGATGCATCGATCCACAAGGAAAGTGAACATAGGAGAGTGAGATGAAAACAATATTGGCATTCCTGGCATTCATTGTCAGTGTCAATCTGTATGCGGCAGAGACTTATACCCCTCCCCCCGAGTCAACTGGCGGATGGAGATGGTGCAGGACTCCCGAAGAGGTGCGTACCCTGGCGGGCATGGACCCTGCAAAGTTGGACCTAATCAAGGAAAGGCAACTGCAGTTTTTCCAGGGACCATGGCAAATAGTGATTATTCGCAAAGGCTATCTCGTTGCCGAGTGGTACGGCACTCCTACAATGCCGACAACCACGTTTGACGGTTGGTCCTGCACTAAGTCGTCGACTGGAATCGCCTTTGGCCTGCTTATGGATGATAGTCTTCACCACAAGCTCCCGCATGATGCGCAGATCAATCTCGATACCCCTATTTACGACTATGTTCCGGAAGGCTTTCCACTTACCGATCCGGAGAAGAAGAAGATCAAACTGCGGCATATACTCTCGATGACCTCCGGTATCCCCGGCGAGGACCATGGCGTAGTCGGACTTAGCGCCGCGCCCGGAGGAGGCGATTTCGAGATTGCCATGGGGAAGGAACCGAACCGCTTTGGGAAATGGGCCGATAAATTGACCGGCGAGCCGGGGACGGCCTGGGAATACTCTGACACCGGCTTTGCTCATTTATCACTCTTCTTCTATCACGCGACCGGGCGTGAGATTGCGGATTTCATGAAGGAGCGAGTCTTCGATCCCATTGGCATTCAGAATGAAGGCTGGGACTGGCAAGGCGGAGTTGCGGGCAACATAGGGCCACATACAAATCCACACAGCGGCCTGCGTTTCTCCGCCCGTGACTTTGCGCGGTTGGGCTACTTACTGGCGCATAACGGGAAATGGAATGATAAGCAGATCGTTCCTGAGTGGTGGATTAAAGAGGCTACAAAGAGTTCACAGAAATTGAATCCAAGTTACGGATACACTTTCTGGGTGAATACAGACGGTGTGCTCTGGCCGACAGTTCCGAGGGATGCATTCGCCTTCATGGGATTTACTGCCAGCCGGCTTTATATCGTGCCTTCCCTGGACCTTGTCGTTACGAGGTTGGGATATGCGCCTCAAAACTGGGGAGAAGGTACATTGCTTCCAGCGGTGGTGGCTGCCATTGTGGACGTACCCCAGGCTGCGAAATGACCTTGTTTTCAGCCACAGCCTGAAGCTTTCAGCTAAATTCGCGGGTGAGACTCATCATCGCGCCCGCGAATAATTTCAGTTCTGCCAGTTATCATCACAAATCAACAATCTGGTAATCATTCTGTCGTCGTCACTTTTTCAATTTGCTCGAACTTTCCTGCTTCACGCCCAGCTATTTCGGCAAGAGCAAGTGAGATCATGTGAAGAGGAAGCATCTCGACAATCGGACGAATTTCTCTGCTGACCGCGGGCAAGCGAAACACATCTAAGTTTGCGTCGGGTCCGGCCAGCGCCGCCTTCGCGCCGGTTTCGCGGACGTCTTCCACCAGCGCTCTGTTCAATGGTTCCACGACTGAATTGCCGGCGAAAACCAGCACGAAGCAATCTTCGCTCATCATTTCGAATGGGCCATGCCGCAAGGCAGCGCTACTCATTCCCTCCGAGTGGATGTGCGCGGCCTCCTTCATGAGCATGCCTCCAAGTCCGACAGCCGCGAGAGAGGGGCCTCGGCCTGTTACAAATACATGACGGGTACCCTGCAACTCCGCGCGAAGAGTGTCAACATGATCTCTCCAGTGCACGAGATATCGCTCGACAGCCGGGGCGGCCAATTCGAGCCGGGCTTGAGCGGAACCTGGATCCTTCCCGCTGATGATGTCGCCAGTCCACGCCAAGGCCGCTAAAGAGGCAGTGGTGGTCTTGCAACTCACCGAAGCCTCCGGTCCGGCCTTAATCAGCGCTACAACATCCGACTCCAATGCCAGAGGCGAAGAGGCGTCATTGGTGATGCCAATAATCGTGGGACGCTCGCCATCCTTACCCAACAGCCGGATGATCTCGGCACTGCGGCCGGACTGGGAGACAACAATGAGTAGCGTGCTGCGATTCAGAAGCCGGGGCAGGAAGTAGACCAGTTCCGATGCTTCCGTCATCAGAGCCGGATAGCCCAGGTCGATTAGTCTTTGATAGAGCGGATTCAAAATGTGGAAGGATCCGCCCATTCCCGTGAGCACTATTCTCTGGTAGCCACTCGGAGTGATAGCACTGATAAAGTCGTTTAGCTTTTGCGAATGAGAAAGGTTAGTAATCGTGTCTCGTATGGCTCTCGGTTGATCCAGTATGTCATGCAAGTACGCGTTCTCAATCAAAATGGTCTTCCCTTTCTGGATGGTATCCCACAACTCAAATCATGCTTCTTGTTAAAGCAATCTTTTGCGCGGCATCGGCGCTAAGATCGTTTTCCATATAGAAACGGATAAAGCGCCGCTCCGGTTAGTCCTGCATCGGCGCCGAGGGTGGCCTTTTGCACGATTGTGTGCTGCTGGAATCGGGATCCAGGCTGAGTAAGCCGGTAAATATAGCTGCGGTGTTGCAGTTCCTCAAAGATCTTTGGGGAAAGCAGCGGCCATGCATCCGATACTCCGCCTGCAATCACCACGAGAGAGGGATTGAAGTTGTTGATCAGTGAGGCGATACATATTCCTAATGCACGGCCGGCTCGATCGAAAATCGATTGGGCCTCAGCATCGCCTGCTACAGCCAGAGAATAGAAATCGCTCGCCGTAGCTTCAGGCTTTTCCTTGAGGAGCCGTGCTAATCCCTGCGCCCCTTGCTCGGCAAGCCGTATAGCTTCTCGTCGAATTGCTCTGGCGGAAGCATAAACTTCAAGGCACCCATGGTTGCCGCAATTACAAAGCTCACCGTCCGGCTGCACGGATACATGGCCGGCCTCTCCAGCCAAGCCGTTGGCTCCATGCACGATGCGACCACCGGAGATGATGCCATGGCCCACGCCCGTCCCCAGAGTCAGCATATTGAGATTGTCCAGCGCCAACGCCTTTCCGCTTCCCAGATGGCACTCAGCCAACGCCGCAACATTTGCGTCGTTGTCAAGGAAAACAGGAATATCCAAGAGGCTCTCCAGCGCTTGCAGGAGCTCGAAGCCATCCCACCCCGGCAGATTTGGCGGTTGATGAAATCGGCCTAATGGAAGCTCTAAAGGCCCTGGCGCAGCAACGCAAACGCCTAGACATGAGGCTGTGGGATCTTCCGACGCCTTGGCGTCCAGAATGAGGGAGCATATATCTTCAGCCACCGCGGCGGGGCCATCCGAAAGTCTTGTGCGAACCGAACGGCGATTTTGCAAGCCGCCATCTGGCGTATAAGTAGCAACTCGCAGATTAGTTCCGCCCAAGTCTACTCCGATTGAATATAACTCCACTCGCCCTCCTCAAACACTTGCCAAGCAGCAATAAGTATTGGTCTTCCACACAGAACCCAATACCTCATTTATTTGCACTCACCTGATAGCTTCCGCCCAATCGAGGGGTAGAATCGCGAACAATCTCTGCTCTTTCCACACCGGGCGTATGCCGCTCCATCAAATCCCTCTTTTAGGCTTCTGAAATTCTCCTGCTAGTACCGCGGTCAGAGAGGGGAGATCGTTTCTTCCGAGTTCCCGCACTGATTGATGCAGGCAGGCCTGCCCGCTTTTGAACGTCCAGCGCTGTAAGTAGATGCGCACGCATCGCGCGCCTGGCCTTCCTCGCATCCCGCATCGCCACATATTTCAACATCTCGGTGTGCGCCGGCATTACCTGCTCGAAAAGACCTCTGTCCCTGGCAACAAATTCACGAACCTCGACCATCAGATCCTGAATAGAGTCCAGCAACAAGATAAGCAACGGATTGTGCGTGGTTTGTGCAAGACGCCGGTGGAATTCGGAATCTTTGGCTGCGAAAAGTTCCGGAACATCTTTCGCCGCTTCCATCTCTTTAACGATGCGGCGAAGATCCTGGATATCTTCTTTTGAAGCCTGTTCCGCTGCCAATCCGACGTTCTCCACTTCAAGAAGAGAGCGAACCTGATGCAGGTGACCGAGGCTGACATCCCGTCCCCAACTGCGGAGAAATAGATTCAGTGGCTTTACTACCTCTTCGCGACTCAAGGCGCGAACAGTAGTGCCGACCCCGTGGCAGGTTTCAAGCAATCCACTGGAGGCAAGAGCGCGGACGGCTTCTCGCAGGACGGTGCGGCTGACGCCCAGGCGCTCGGCTAATTCCCGCTCCGGCGGAAGTTTTGTCCCGACGGCTAGACGTTCGGAAAGGATTTGTTCCTGTATTGAATGGACAACCCTGTCAACCAAGGCACTCTTGTTGCCAACAATTCCGAAACGAACTCTGGATGGTTTCCTGATTGGCGATTTTGTCATTCGCTGCTCCGGATCATCTTCTAATCATAGATTTATTCCACGTGAAGTCAACTTCAATATGGTAGGAGGTCTGACCCATAAGACAATGTAGATGGTTCAAATCAAAATGGCTGCGAAGAACGAGTACATGATATGTGGTAAGAGGTCAGACCAGCATTATGTCCTTTATAGTCATATACTTACATAGGCATAAATATACATAGCTAACCCACGGACAGTGACACTCTGGTAGTGGGAGCGGCATAAATATACTGCGCTAACCCACTGGACGTGGCTAAATGGAATACACACGCGGGGATCGTCTTTCTCTCTGCTTGCAGATGATAGACACCTTGCGCCCAAGTTCAAGGAGTGTTCCGATGGCCTATTACGTGATTCATGGGTATTTCGATGAGAGCGGCAAAGAGGTGCAAAGCGATTTCATTGCTTATTGCGGAATCGTGAGTCAAGTCGAACACTGGACCAGTTTTTGCGCAGCTTGGGAAAAGTGTCTGAGAAAGCATGGCCTTGATTTTCTTCACCAATCCGAGATTAGAACTCGCTGGGATGTAGAGGAGCGTGACAAAATCCTCTTAGAATTCGTTGCCATTATCCGCGAATACGTAAGTGTTGCAATAGGCTCTGCGCTTGACGTGGAGCACTATAAAACACTCTCATCTCATGTTGTGAAAAAGTTGGGTAGGGGGCATTTCCTACTCTTTCGCACCGTTACCTATATGTTCATTAGCGAAGTTCGCAAAGCGGTAGAGCACGTGAGGACTGTCCCCTTGCTAAACCGCGATCCCGAAGCAACAGGATTCATTATCTGCGATCAAGACGAAGAAAGTATGATCGATTACGTTAAAGATTTTATTCGATACCGTCGCTTCGATGAATTTGGAAGGAAACACATATCGGGGATATCGTTCTCTGATGCCAAGATTCTTTTTCCGCTTCAAGCTTCAGACTTAATCGCCTATCACATTTGGGCTGAAATGGAGCGCCGCAAGCATAACCCCAATGCTCAATGTAGCCCGGTGTATATGGCGATTGTTGCTCCAAAGCCGAACGAGAGCGGTTCATCTTCACGATGGTTCAAGAGTCATTTTCTTGACGGAAATACCCTTAATCATCTCGCCGATGGGCGATGTGAAGACGAGATCAGCAAGTTTCTTTTACAACCGTTAAGCGAAGCATTATAACGCCAAGAGCAACGGGGTGATTGTCTTCAATGAATCTTTCAGCGAGTAAAAGAGCTATGAACGCTTGCCGGCAGCCTCCCACAATCCAAGGGAAGCGCAGATCAACAAAGCACCAGCCATTAGGCGCAGAAAACCAACATGAATATCAAGCGCCCAAAATGCGAGCGATCCGGCCAACAAAGAGCCGATTCTGTATCCCCAACGTTTCATACGGAGCGCGTGAAAATGCGAGAGACTTCAGTTTACTCCTTTACTGAATCTTCACAATCGAAAGCACTGTTAAATTCTGGCCTAGTGAATGGCTTGCACTACAGACCGCCGTTGATATGGCAGATTGTCCCCAAGCGGTTAACTCGTCTTCTGTGGTCTGTGCTTCGGTTCGGATGTGCAGTGAAAATGGAAGGCCGCAGTTGTCTTGGCCGCATAAGAATGTTATCTTCACAAACACACTGGGGGGTGCTCCTAGACCCTCTGATTCAACGAGAGACGGATGGACCTTTTGTTGAGAATGAACGGACCATTTCCTACAAACGTTGCATAGAAGATTTAAGGTGTCGCTTCCCGTGGGCCAGTAATATTGACTTGGAGATTTGCCTTCACGGTTTCTTGGCGGGAGAGCAGTTTTATGTTTGCAATGCGGACAGACAAGAACATGAGACTGTTGAATGGGTGTCATAGTTTCTCCGCCTGTTAATGAATTGCGCTATCATAACGCCATGAGCCACGAGCCCGACAGCCCGGAATACCAGAACTTCACGAACCTCTTGCGCCGGATTGTGACGGTTCCGCACGCGGAGATCAAACGGCGCATGGACGACGACCGCGCCACGAAAGACTGGACGCGGGAGAACCGCCAGCCGGAACACCGTCACCGGCCTATCGTTTCCCCCTCCGTTGTCTCCGCATCCAAAAACCGGCCTTAGCAAACCGCGCTGTCCCCACCCGTCGTTTCTCCCTCCTTGCCGGTCAGTTCTCGATAGGTCAGTCTCTTCCCTGAAATCTGCGATAAAGCCAGCATGAAACGGTCGTAATCGGTCAGCGGATTGTCCCTAGTCGCGCGTTGTTATATCTAAACACTTGCTCCCCCACGTAGCGGTGGAGGTGGAACGGCTCGACGGCCACATAGGTCCCATTCAGTCCCCTCTTCAACAGACTCCAGAAATTCTCA
Source organism: uncultured Occallatibacter sp. (assembly GCA_964468605.1). GTDB lineage: Bacteria > Acidobacteriota > Terriglobia > Terriglobales > Acidobacteriaceae > Telmatobacter. Next base: position 27,273 of record CAYYKV010000010.1, read on the forward strand.
ATCCCGTTAGTATGAACCTGTCCCCTCACGTACTCCTGAATATGGGTTACGGTCTCATGCACGTAATCCTCCCTGGCCAGCGAGTCATACCCGGTCGCGCCATCGGTATACACGGTCGAACCCTTCTCAATCCCCTTCAGAATCTCTCCCATCAACACATCCCGCTTGACGCTCGGCAAGACCTTAGCACGGACCTTCCGGCTCTCCCTGTCTAGCATTCCGATAACCGGAGTCTTGTTATCCCTCCCGCGGAATGCCAACTCCAGCCCCCTTCTCCTCCGCGCGTGCATGTTCTTTGGTTTGCCACCAACGAAACACTCGTCAACCTCGACGGGACCACCGACCGGGCCACCTCCCAACCTGCCTCCTAGCCCACCCTCTCCACCCTCGCTCCCTCCCTGCTCTAACGAGTCAGACGAATCGTCTGCAAGCGCGTAACGAATTCTTTGCAACATAAACCAAGCCGATTTCTGTGTCACGCCGACCGAACGCGAAATCTCGTAGCTGGAAACGCCGTTCTTGCAATTCGCGACCAGCCAGATCGCAGTGAGCCACTTGTCGAGCGGGATCGGCGAATCCTCGAACACGGTCCCGGTCTTCGCGGTGAACTGCTTGCGGCAGGCGGCACATTTCCAGCGCGCGACTTTAGCCAGCCAATAATGCCGACGCGCGCCGCAATGAGGGCATACAGGGTTGCCGTCTAGCCAGCGCATTTCTTTCACAGCAGTGATGCAGTTGGCAGGATCAGCATAGAAACGGATTGCTTCGGTCAGGGTCTTGGGATGCTTCATTTCTCTAGTATGTATATCTAGGGTGGGTGTGTCAAGTATGTTTATGCCTTTACATAAATTATGTTGACAATTCTCCAGTCCGTTCCCTATGATTCGTGCGAACTTGCAAAGAATTCGTGTGCCGGTGGCAATATTCACGATAAGCGGCCTATTGGGAAGAGTACCCGTGGATTCCAACTCATTCCCTATAGCCTGCAACTTACAGAGCCCGGTCAAAGCCGATTCAAGCTCATCGAGAGGAAGAGCAATGCGTCGACGTGATTTCTGCGAGTTGATGGCAACCGGCGCCGGTCTGGGCGCATCGGTTTTCGCGGCATTTGAACTTGGGCTGCTCGCAGGCACTCCGCTAGAGGCCTTCGGCCAGGAGGCATCAACTTCCTGGCCGGCGATGGGGAATTATCCGAACAATCGCAGTCCACTGTTGCAGACGAAATATGTCAAATTACCATTGGGCGCCGGCCGGCCGTCGGGTTGGCTTCGGGATCAATTGAGGGTGCAGGCAAGCGGATTGACGAGCCACCTGAACGAGGTTTGGGGAGTGATTGAGAACTCCGCGTGGATAGGAGAAGCCGGAAAGAATGTAACGGGCGATTGTTGTATTGCCCGTTTTGTTCCTCGTTGGCTTGAGGGATTGACTGCTCTGGCAGGTGTGCTTCACGACAATCACCTCAAGGCTCTCGCCGACCCTTACATGCAATACATATTGATGGTGAAGGACCCTGCGGCCATTACGCCAAGTTTGTGTGCCTGGTGCCACCTGGGAAGGTTCCTGCCCGAATACTATGAGCTTACCGGCGATACTCGTGCAATCAGACTGGCACGGACGATCCTGGACTACGCCGACTCTGTGCATGACTCCAAAGACGACGCGGTGGTTGAGCCGGCCAGGTTTGGCATGCTGCTGAGCTTTGGATGGTGGTATTACAACCGCACGGGAGACAATGATATTCCCGCACTCCTGGAGCGATGCACGAAGCGTTGCATTGAAGATTGGGAGCACTATTTCGTGCACTTCCCGGAAGACCCCAAATATTTCGTTCGTTTTCCCGACTTAACCACGGAGAAGAACTCAGACGAAGATCCATCGCTATGGACCCGCCAGGGTGTTGATGTCACCCAGGCAATCCAATACCCGGTGCAATATTATCTGATGTCGAAGGATGAAACCGACAAGGACAGTGTGATTCAGGGATTAACCAATCTGGACAAAGGTTACGGTCAGGTGGGAGCACGGTGGAGCGGCGACGAGTGGCTGGCCAACACCGATCCGACCCAGGGCACTGAATTGTGCGACGTGGAAGAACTGCTTTTTTCGCTGGAGAAGAACTTTGAGGCTGTGGGGAATTTGTCTTTTGCCGAACGCATTGAACAATTGATGTTCAATGCCTTTCCCGGCACTTGCACTGCGGATATGTGGGCGCATCAATACCTCCAACAGGCAAATCAGGTGCTTGTCTCCGACGCCAGGCGTCCGTGGCATGAGGATGGCGATACGTCAAACATCTATGGATTTACACCCAATTTCCCCTGCTGTCTGGCCAATATGCACTCGCCCTGGCCCCGCTACGTCGAATCCATGTGGATGGCTACTGCGGATAACGGCCTGGTGGCGGCACTATATGGTCCCTGCCGTTTCAACGCTAAGGTCGGACACGGTTCAAAGATCGAAATCACCGAGGAAACTGACTATCCGTTCTCCGATCGCGTGCGCATTACGATTCACACCAAGCTGCCCGCCTCGTTTCCGTTGTATTTCAGGATTCCCACCTGGGCCAATCAGGCAAAGTTATCTGTCTCCGCAGATCCGAATTCGAGCAATCCGCAAAGCGGGAGCCTATTCAAAGTGGATCGCGTGTGGAATGACGGCGATGTGGTGACCCTGGACTTCAATTTCAAAGTCCGCGCCGAGACCCGGAGAAACAATGCTGTGGCGATAGCCTGGGGGCCTCTGTATTTTGTTCTGCGAATTGGCGAGTCGTTTCAGAAAATTCCGGCGCTTGCACTGGGGGATAAGCATGTGATGGTTCCCGCTCCGCCTGGATGCGTCAACTGGCGTATCGCCCCCACGACCGATTGGAATTACGCGTTGGCGATCGATCGGAACAATCCGCAGTGCTCCATGGTCGTGAATAAAATCAGTTCCATGCCGTTTGCCCAAAAGGGAGAACCCGTAAAGACGGCCGGCGCGAGCGAGTTTACCCCGCGGCAGGAGGATGTTCCCATCGTGCTCAAGGTCAAGGCCAGGCATCTTCCCCAGTGGGGAATGAACGGGGCCAATGCAGCGTCGGTTCCTGTTAGCCCGGTGAAAACAGATTCTCCGGAGACCTTGGTCGAGCTTATTCCTTACGGTTGCTCCAGGCTGCGGATTGCCGAATTCCCAACCGTCTAAGCCATCCGGTTAGGGTGCTAAACCCAGTTGACGGTATTTCTCGCTAAGCTACTGGTGGCGACTTGACTTCAATCCCTGCAATTGATTCGATATACGTAACGATGGCAGAATGATCCCATTCGCCTTTCCCCTGGTTCATGAGCGCCATCAGCATCTGCTGCACGGTGCTGGTAAGCGATAGACCAACTTTCATCGATTCGGCCACCAACAGCGCGTTTCGAAGATCCTTTTGATGCAGGCGAATTCGGAAGCCGGGCTGGAAATTGCGGCCGATCACCATGGGCGCTTTGGCATTCAGTACAGTGCTGCCGGCCAGGCCGCCTTTAATGGCATTGAAGACAATGTTGGGATCTAGGCCGGCGCGAGTGGCCAGTACCAGCGCCTCTCCCATGGCGGCGATGTTGCAGGCCACAATAATCTGGTTGGCCAGCTTAGTGATGTTGCCCGCGCCGACAGGACCGGTCAGTGTGACGCTGGAACCCATCGCCCGCAGCACCGGCTCCATTTCAGTGAATAAGGCCTTATCGCCACCGACCATGATGGCCAATGTTCCGTCAATCGCCTTCGGCTCTCCGCCGCTGACCGGCGCATCCAGGAATCGAACTCCTCTGGACTCGCATGCCTTGCCAATCTTTTGCGACACCAATGGGCTGACCGAACTCATATCGATGATGATTAAGCCTGACCGGGAGCCTTCCAGCACCCCGCCTGGCCCGAGTACAGCCTCCTCCACTTGAGGCCCGTCGGGAAGCATTGTGATCACTATCTGGGAACGCTCGGCGACAGTGCGAGCAGAACTGCATGGAGACGCGCCGTTTTCGGATGCACGCTCCACGAGCGCAGGAATAATGTCAAAGACAGCAACATTGTGGCCAGCCTTCATCAGATTCCGGCACATTGGATTGCCCATGATACCCAAACCAATAAATCCGATATCAGACATGTGATTCTCCTTATTCCTTCATTTACAGTTGGTGGCCTTGTGGCCTGAGATCTCGTTAAACCAGGTCAAACCGTCTATCGTCTTTCCGGCCGGGCGGTACTCGCATCCTATCCAGCCGCAATAGCCAATCTCGTCTAGATGATCGTAGAGGTACGGATAGTAAACCTCTCCGGTGTTCGGCTCGTTACGCTTTGGCACTCCCGCAACCTGAACGTGTCCGCAGTGTGGAGCGTACTTGCTGAGTTTGACCACTAGGTCGCCCTCCATAATCTGCATGTGATAGAGGTCCATTTGCATTTTGAGGTTCGCTGCACCAACCTCTTCCAGAACCATGTAGGACTGTGATTGTGTGTTGAGAAAGAAGCCCGGCATATCGCGCGCGTTAATGGCTTCTATCAGAAGAGTCATGCCATGCCTGGCAAGCTCCGCTGATGCGTACTTGAGATTTGAAATGTAAGTCGTACGGGCAGCCGCAAGGCTGGTGCCTTGCGGAACAATGCCGGCCATGGCGTGAACTTGTTTGGTGCCAAGCTTCTTTGCATAGTCGATTGAGGTAACCAGCCCGGCGCGGAAGTCTTTTTCGCGGCCCGGCAGACAAGTGGTTCCACGTTCACCAGCGGCCCAATTCCCAGCAGGTAAATTAAACATTACGTTTACCAGATTGTGCTTCCTGAGTTCTGCAGAGATAACTTCGGCGGGAAACTCATACGGAAACAGGTACTCGACACCAGTAAACCCTGCATCGGCAGCTGCAGAGAAGCGCTCGATGAACGGTACCTCATTGAACATCATGGAGAGATTGGCAGCAAATTTAGGCATTGTGTATTTCCTCTAAATGCGCATTGCAAACTTTGGTTGAAGATTTTCGTTTTAGCACGCGGCGAACGGCATCAGCGATAGCTCCCACGCTCATGCCGTATTTGTCCAGCAAATCGGAATACGGACCGCTTTCCGTGAAGGTATCGGCTATTCCGACTCGCTCCAGGGGAGTGGGGCAAGAGCCGGCCAGGCATTCTGCAACAGCGCCGCCGAGTCCACCGATGATGGTGTGCTCTTCAACAGTGACAATGGCGCCGGTCTCGCGGGCACAAGATACAACCAGGTCGGCATCAAGCGGTTTGATGGTGTGCATTTCAACGACACGTGCTTGAATTCCTTCCTGGCGTAATGCATCGGCGGCTTGAAGAGATCGAGCTACCAGCACGCCGCACGCAATGATGGTCGCATTAACGCCATCGATCAGCGCTACGCCCTTACCAATCTGCGGCTGGTAATCATCGGTAAAAATCTGCGGCACTTCGTTGCGGCAAAGCCTGAAAAAGACTGGCCCGTCCCAGGCAACCACCTGGGGCAACAGTCTGACCACGGCCAGCGGATCGGCGGGAACGACAATCGTCATACCCGGCAGACTGCGCAGAATAGCAAGATCGGTGATGGAGTGATGCGTTGGCCCGTCGAACGAGTCTGAGAGTCCGGCGTATGCTCCAGCAAGTTTTACGTTGGCCTTGCCATAACACAGATGAGTGCGCACCATCTCCAAAGCCCGCGTCGCGAATAAGAACGCGAATGTGTTCGCGATGGGAATAAATCCGCTGTTTGCCATGCCGACGGCGGCATCGACAAGCGCAGGCTCGGAGATCCCGACGTTGAAGAAGCGGTCAGGGAAACTCTGCTCAAACATATAGCTGAAGTCCGAATTGCTGACGTCGGCGCTCAACACCACTACGTCGTTCCGTGCCTGGCCCATTTCCACCAACGCTTCGCCATAAACCTTTCTCATCAAAATGGGCTGGCCAAGAGGGTTTCGAATCATGCTTGCCATTGTTCAGCTCCTTCCTCCAGCTCGGCCAATGCTTTTTCAAACTGCTCTTGATTCGGCACTCCGCCGTGCCACTGCGGAGCGTTCTCCATAAAGCTCACGCCCTTGCCTTTCGTAGTGCGAGCAATGATGACCACTGGCCGCCCGTGAATTTCATCTGCGCTGTCAAGCGCATCAAGAATCGCGGACATATTGTGGCCGTGAATCTCCAGTACATGCCAGTTGAATGAAGCCCATTTATCGGCGATTGGTTCGGTGGGCATAACATGATGCGTGGTTCCGGTTTGTTGAACTCCGTTGTAATCGACAATTACTTTCAGGTTGTCTAATCCGTATTTAGCTCCCAGGAGCATTCCTTCCCAGATCACGCCAGAATTTAATTCTCCGTCGCCAAGAATCACGTAGACTTTAAGGCGCGATCCGGCCAATCGGGCGGCCAGGGCCATGCCGGCGCCGATTGCCACTCCATGGCCAAGTGGGCCTGCCGCCACATCTACCCCCGGAGTGTTTCGCGGTTCCGGGTGTCCTTGAAGACGGCTGTTCAATGCGCGAAACGTGCCCAATTCATCCACCGGGAAGTAGCCGCGGTGGGCCAAAACGGTGTAGAGCATGGCGCAGGCGTGACCTTTTGAAAAGACGAGCCGGTCTCGATCGTTCCAACCCGGGTTTCCAGGATCCAATCGCAACTGGTGGAAGTACAAAGCCGTGAGTATCTCCGCGATCGAAAAGGCCCCACCAAGGTGCCCGGTCTTCCGCTCGTAAACCACGCGAAGTACTTGGGCACGAAATTCAAAAGCACGGCGGGAAAGATCCGCAATCATTGCCTCTGTGTGCCGGACGCCATATGGATACAACCTGCCTGTTGAATCGTCTGCGTTTCCGCTCATGGTATCCTCGTTTCGAATTTCCAGTTTTACAATTTTCCCGATGGCCATTGGATTAAGCAGGTGCGCCCTCCCTATCGTGAGTGTTGATTAAGATAACCGGTTCGATTCTGCGCACTACAAGCAGAATGATGGCGAACGATAGCGGATGCAACAGTCCCGCGATGGTAAATACAAGGGCATAACTGTGGTATGCCGCAAGGAGCGAACCCACGGTTAGGTTGAACAACATTCCGCCGAACGCACCAACCGCACCAAGTAATCCGGCAACTGAGCCGACGATCGCTGAAGGAAACATGTCCGCTGTAAGTGTCTGGATGATCGTGGACCAGAACTGATGCCCTAGCATCGCCAGGCTGAAGAAGACAATAGTGATCGCCAGTGGAGATACGGTGATCAGGAGGGAAACGGGCAGGCACGCGGCGCTAATGCCTAAGCATATCTTTCGCGAACTATCCAGAGACAGCTTGTGTCGTATCAGGTAACTTGAAAACCATCCGCCCAGCAGACTTCCTGAAGCGGCCCAGGCATAAGGGATCCACGCGTAATATCCGACGCCCTTGATATTCAAATGACGCACGTCAAGAAAGTACTTGGGCAGCCAGGCGATAAGAAAAAACCATGCCGAGTCTGATAAAAACTTAGCCGCCACGAGACCCCAGACTTGCCGAAGATGAAAAAGATCGAGCCACGGAAAGCGTTTCGCAGCGATCGATTGAGGAGAAAGAACATTCTTCAAGTAGATTTTTTCGGCGGCCGTAATTCGTTTATGACGATCCGGTGGGTAGTACAGCCGCAGCCAGACCAACGCCCAGACGAATCCAATGGACCCTGTGATGAAAAATACCCATCGCCAGTTCAATCCAAGTACGATCATCGCAATAAAGGGCGGGGCAATCGTTGCGCCGAAGCCCGATCCGGCGTTGAAGATTCCAAATGCCAGCGATCTCTCTTTTGTAGGGAACCACTCTGAGATTGCCTTTGCAGCAGCGGGAAAGCAGCCACCCTCGCCGATACCCAGCAAAAGTAACCCCACTCCCAGGCCATATATGCTGGATACTGTTCCCTGCATCAGGTTGGCCGTCGACCACCATACGATGAAGACGACATACCCCCATCGCGCACCTAGCTTATCAGTGATCTTGCCAGCAACAGCGGACATGATTCCATACGCCAGAAGAAACATGAACTGAAGGCGGCCATACTGCTGGTCGGTAATTGGAATCGTCTTCTGAATCTCCCCAATCACGATGGGCAACGTCTGACGGTCAACGTAGGCAAGCGCACTTGCGGCTGTGAGCAGCCCTGCAATCCACCAACGCAGGTTTGGAATGCGCTTCATCATCATTCAATAGCTCTGAATAAATACTGTGGTACGCTACTGTGCCCTATCCTTCGATTTGCAACAGGTGCGGCTCTCAGCCGGCAATAGCTCATATCCAATGCCGGGTTGAGTTTAAGATTCATTCCGAAGCTGGGCGCGCAGGAATCGTACAGCCTGTCGCGCAGCCGAGTCGGGGTCCGGCTCAGGCAGGATTTCCGCTGTGATCCAAGCGTCGTAACCGATCTCATGAAGGGTCTCGAATATCTCATCGAACGGTATGTGCCCCCATCCTGGCGCGAGACGATTCGAATCGGCAACGTGGACATAACCAATAAAGTCGCGGGCCGCGAGCAATGCATCCCGGAACGAAGCGTCTTCAATATTCATATGGAAGGTGTCGGGCATCATTTTCACGCATCGCCGCCCTGTTTCACGAACAATATCGAGACCATCCGTGCAGCTGTTGATGAAATTTACTTCGTAGCGATTCACAGGTTCAACCATCAACTCAACGCCGAGCGGCTCTGCTATATCGGCACAGCGGTGGATGCAATCAATGTAGTGCTGCCGGGCTATCGTTGGACTGCCCCCCGCATGGATCACACCGCGAACGCGGCCTGTATTGACCTTGGCGCTGAACTCAGCCGCGAGACGAATCATGTCGATGATTCGTTTGACAGCGAGATCGCGAACTGTAACATCCGGGTGGGTAAAATACAAATGGTCCGCTGCGAATACCTGGCCGGTGGAGATGCACGGCACCTGGAGTCCGGTCACTGCAAGTCGCTGCTTTATGCAGGACACCTCAACTTGTGACGCATGACGCAACGCGAGTTCCACACCGTCATATCCCATTTCAGCGCAGCTATCGATGCAGTTACCGAGGTCGTCGCGGAGCGTAACAAAAGCACTCGGTAGTGCATCCGCTGTAGATACGACTAGGCCAACCTTCATTGCCAATCTCCGATCATTGATTGTGCGCTGGAATCTAGTCCTCAATTGTTTTCAATGCTCGACCGTTTGACCCGTAGCCGTTGCCTGCAAACGTGAAACGTAGAACTCGTAGAGATCAGCATGCAGCCAGGGGCAGTTGAATATATTCCCTTTAATATTGTCGAGGCGGCGGCTTTGACTGTCAAGCGTTAAGTGGTAAGACATCAGAGGTCATACCACATTAAGTAATCCCTTGTAATCAATTACATAGATGACATTGTATTGACGAACTATTTGGCAGTCCTCTATTATTTATGGCAACGTAATTGCAAAGGTTGGAATGCAGGGCGAGCTTAACGAAGGCATTAGATGCGGGTACACCGGTAAAATAATACTTGGGAGATGCACTTCGAGGGCGCGGCCGGTAATTGGTTGAGCTTTCAATTCAGCACCATGTGAAAGGATGGTATTCAAGATGGGCGACCTTGCTATCTGGATTGGTAATGATCACGGTGGTTATGAGTTGAAAATGCTGATTGTCGAACATCTCACCAAGAAAGGTATTGCCGTTCACGATATAGGCTGTCACTCGACAGAAATTGTGCGCTACCCTCACTACGCGGCCCAAGTCGTGGAGGCCGTTCTTCGTGGGGAGGCAAGTCGTGGAATTCTGATTTGTTCGACAGGAATCGGGATGAGCATTATCGCTAACAAGTACAAAGGTATTCGGGCTTCTCTCTGTACCAGCACATACATGGGCAAGATGACTCGAGCGCATAACGATTCAAACATTCTTTGTCTCGGCGGCAAGATCACAGGAGCATTCGAGGCATTGGACATACTGGATGCTTGGCTCGAGACGCCCTATGAAGGAGGCCGGCACGACATCTCACTCGGACTTATACGTGACACCGAAAGCGGAATTTCGACGTGTGGCGGGAGCGAGCCAGCCACCTCGATAGTCACAGATAAAGAGTAGACATCGTGTTGGGATCTCTAGTGCAAAATAGCTCTGGTCTGTGCTTCCTTCAGATCTCACAGACTAAACTACGTATCGCGCAGGGGGCGGTCACTCCATACTGACTAATTGGTGGAATCCCGGTACGCCGCTTCCATTAGCAGGAAGAATGCCTGACCTTCAGCGGCAGTTCCAGGATGATCGAAGTGCGGCGAGCCGCAGACCCCTTGGACAAGGCCATAATTGTCCACCTTGGCACGTGCGGCGGCGCGCATTCGGTTTGCTGCGGCAAGATAGCGCTTGTCTA
>CAYYKV010000011.1:0-36393 GCA_964468605.1 uncultured Occallatibacter sp.
TGTTCCTTCTCACGACCTCGCAGTTCGAAGCCAGGCGCACAGCCACGCCCGCCACCCCTCCTGAACGCATCACAATCGATTAGTTCTGTTACCTCGCCCCGTCGCTACAAAGGCTTGTCAGGAAGAAAAGCGGTCGCTGGAACCAGCGCCGCCGGAGCTTCACCTTCGAGCGATACCGTGCCCAGCTCGAATGCCTCCAATGCCGCTGCGTCCGCGGCCATCGCCATCCAGCACGCAGCGCCCTTCTTGAGCACTGTGCACGCAATCTCAAAGGTGAATGGGTTTTCGGGACGGTGTTTGGGGGTTCCCTTGGCGCGCTCAATCCACATGGTGTGGCTGCCCAGCGAGTAATTCGCCTCCACCGGCCCGGTAATCTCGAAGGCCTGCTTCATTCCCCCCGCAGCGCCCGCGCCAAAGCTCGCCAAATCGCTCGCCCTCAGAGTTTGCCCATAGCACGCAAAAGGCAGCGCCAGCACCACGACCACCGACGCGGGAGCGCCGTGCTTGGCGGTCAACGCCACGTCCACGCACGCGTCTCCTTTCCTGGGAGCGGCGAGTGTCGGGTAAGGTGTTACGACCTTTGGAGCCGGAGGCGGGGCCACAAACTCCCAATTCGCCGGCAGGCTGTAGCTAAAACCGACATCATCCCTTTGCACTTGAGGCGGCAACGTGGGAGTCAATGGAGGGGTGGGCGCGGCAGCCTGCGTGGCCGAGGGTGCAATTGGCGAGGCGGGGTTCGCGAGTTTCGCCGCGGACTCCGGCCCTTGCGCAAAAATCGTCGCCCAAGCAAGAGCAACAAGTGCAGCTACAAGGAAGGTTCGCATCCGGTTGCCTCTGTTTGCCGGTCAATCGATAACTGGCTAGCCCGCACCAAATGGATCCTCAGGCAAACCGTCCCTACTTGAGGAAGAAAGCTGAGGCTGCCGCTGCCACTCCCAGAATCGAAACTGCGAGCCCCAGGTGCCAGTAGACGCGACTCCGTGTTAGAAGGGTGATCGACACGATCACCAGGCCAATCTCCAGCAACACCTCTCCTAAATCGAAGCGATCTGCCTTCGCTTCCCCCTTTTCCACGCTCGTCTGTAGCGCCAGGGCAGCCGCCTGATCCTGGCTCAGCTCAGTCGCCCACTTCTTCTCGTGGTCGGCATAGCCCTTGACCAACTTGGCGGTTGCATCTTTGTTGTCGAGCGCAACCACGCTCAGCAGATCCGTTTCCAATTGTGTTGCGTAGTCACGAATCTTTTGTGCCTGGTATTCATTCCATTGGTCGGTCGCCTTGTTCTGGTTCAGCACCGCGTCCTCATGCGTGCGCCCGCCCAGTACCGTGGTCACCGCCAACAGCACGGCCAGCACGCTCATGGTAAAGGCGACAGGCCGCAGCGGCTCTTCGTTTGCTGCGTGCTGCACATTCTCCTTGAACTCATGCACATCGCTCGCATCCATAGGGTTGTGCCTTCTCATTCTTGGATTGGGGGCTTTCGGGGAAGCCTGAAGCTTCGAAACCTGCACCCATCATACGATCCCGCGCAGGGGGTGGGCTGCATTCGTTGTGAAGCGGGGTGCTTGACATCACTGTAAAACGCCAGATCGACGATTCGGGATCGGCAGAACGCTCATTCACCTACTAGACCGAGCTAAGAGCTAATGGCTATTAGCTAAAGGCTGCCTTATCTCCGCTTCCAGCGCACGCCATCCTTCGAGTCCTCGATGACCACGCCCTTCTCCGCCAGCTCGTTGCGAATCTCGTCCGCCCGTGCAAAATTGCGTCCTTTTTTGGCCGCGGTACGCTCCGCCACCAGCCCCTCGATCGCCTCATCGGTCAGCGATTGCGCGGCCAGCAACTCAGGAGCGACGTCCGACATTCTGCCGGTCTCCTTTGCCCACGCGAGCGCGCGCATCGTCGCCTCAGCGTCGCGATCCTCCATCACATCGAACACCGTGTCGAAGTCATTGAGCACCCGCAGGATCGCATCGCGGTCAGCCGTAAAAAACTGACCTTGGTCGATGGCCGTGTTTCCCGCGCGTACCAGCTCGAAGATGGGCGCCAGCGCATCCGCGGTGTTCAAATCATCCGAGAGCGCATCCCCGAAATCGCTCCCCGCCTTCTTCGCGGCCTCTTGTAGGGCGGAGTTCTCCCCAACAGCAAAGCTACCCGCAGTCAGTCGCGCCTTAAACGTCCGCAGCCGGTCGATGGCGTTGGTTGCGTCGGCAAGGCTGTCGAAAGTGAAGTTGAACTGTCTGCGGTATGGGACCGCAATCAATGCCAGCCGGATCGCCGATGCCTTATAGCCCTTCAGCAGAAGGTCGCGCGGAGTATAGAAATTCCCCTCGCTCTTCGACATCTTCCGGCCATCCACCAGCAGAAACCGCACATGCATCCAGTGCCGCGCGAAGACTTTGTGCGTCGCCGTCTCGCTCTGAGCAATCTCGTTTTCGTGATGCGGGAACATCAGGTCTTCGCCGCCCGCATGCAGGTCCAGGCTCTCGCCAAGGTACTCCATCGCCATCGCAGAGCACTCGATGTGCCACCCCGGCCGTCCGCCCCCGATCAGCGTCTCCCAAAAGGTCTCGCCCGGCTTGGCGGCCTTCCACAGCGCAAAGTCGCGCGCCGAATCCTTCTCGTATTCGTCCACGTCCACCCGCGCGCCGTCTTCCATGCCGCTCAAATCTTTCTTGCTCAACTTGCCGTACTCAGGAAACGCTGCCAGCCTGAAGTACCAGGATCCGTCCTCGGTTTTGTATGCTGCTCCCGCCGCGGCCAGCTTCTCTATCAGCGCAACCATCTGCGGTATGTGTTCTGTCGCACGCGCAATCTGCTCCGGCCGCTGGATCCTCAGCGCTTCCATATCTTCGAAGAATGCTTTGACATAACCCGCCGTGTACTCGCCGATCGGAATTCCCGCCTCGATCGAGTTGCGGATGATCTTGTCGTCCACGTCCGTAATGTTCATCACGTGGCGGACGGGCGTTCCGCTGAGCCGCAGGAAACGGCGAAGAACATCGATCTGCAGAAATGTGCGGAAGTTCCCGATGTGCCCGTAGTCGTAGACCGTCGGCCCGCACGCGTACATACGTAACGCCTTGCCATCGGCAGGCTGCAGCGGATCCAGTTGTCCCGTTAGGGTATTGAAAAGGCGGAGGGTCATTGATTCGGCGGCTCGTGCACTGCCCGGCTCACGAATGCACACTTTGAGCATCCTCCAACTCACTCATCGCGCGTCAATTTGTCGCCGGATTGCAGCCAATTCGATTGTAGCAGCGCGGCTTCTCACTCGAATCCGCGCCGCTTGGTCCTCAAAACGAAGCCGGATTCATTCCATCACCGCTGCCCAGCCCACGGCGATCAGCAGCATTAGCACCCACCATCCAAACACCGCAATGTAGCCCGAGCTGCGCTTCGTCCCGGCAACAATGGCAATTCCCATGCCAAGCAGTACCAGTCTCCAGATAGTCACAGCATCCACCCAGGTCGCCAGCGTGTACAGCGCTTTGTTCGTCTCTACCGGGTCGAGGAATGCGCCCAGGTTCGTCGGTGCAAAGTTTTTGATGTTGAACGACTCCGGCGCCATCCCCGAATAAATCACAATTGTCCCCAGAATCGCCCTGAAAATCTCCGGCAGCCATGCGTAATAAAAAACCGCAAAGATGCTTCCGAACTTTGCCCTGCCGCCAAACCCAAAATTGATGGTTGCCATCAGCACAAGCGAAAAGACAGCGACAACTCCCATGGCGATGACAGGCCCGCCGATAAATGCTCCCTCCGTGGCATAGATCCCGATCTTGGCGCCCATCGCGCGCTGTTCTGGAGTAGCGTTCGCCATCCGTTCCTGCGCCTTCGGATCCATCCGGACCTGATTGTCCACTACCTGCTGCATCCCGATTCTCTGCACCATGGCGAAGAAAAAGATGTACGTGAAAAACGCGCCGATGATCAGCGGCAGCCACCAGCTCCTGTTCCCGCGCTTGATATCTTCAAAGGTCTTCGACGGCGCGGCGAACGTGTCCGCGACGCGCTGCCACTGCGTTAATCCCGCGCCTTCCGGCGTTCCGTCGGCCACAGGTTGAACTCCCATGTCGCTCATGATTTCGCCTTTCGAATGCAAATTCGTGATTTTCGCACAACTGCTCCCTGGCTCAGGACAACCCCAATGCTCCCGGCTGCAGCCCCCGCACTCACACCATCGGTCGCGAGGATTCCATCTTGCCTTCGAGGAGCAATCTGCATTTGCCCGAGATTGTACTCTCGACAAGCGTAAAGAATCGAATGAATTTTTCTTGTGGGCCTGATCGCCGCAGGATGCCGTCCGCTACGTTCCTTGCGCCGCAGGCTCTCCAGCAGGATCGGCCGTCCGCCGCGGTGTCGTGCTGTGCGCGGCCGGCTTCGATGGCGTCGCCCCGCCCGCCTTCCGCTCTGGCGCATAGCTCTTGTAGACCGTGATGTGAAAACAAGCCTGCTTGAACTCCTCTTCCACATCGATCTTCCCTGCCGCTTGCAGTCCGGCCAACCGGCGCCGCATCCACGCAATCTCGTTCCGGCTCAGGCCGCTCTTCGCGATATCGATCGTCGCGCCAGTCAGATGTGGACTCACAAGGTCGCCTTCCGCCGGCGCGGCGTTCCCATTCGTCTCCATCAACCGCTTCTGATACTCCACTGTTCTCACTGCCGAGCTCACTTCCAGCGGGCTGTGGAATGCCGCCTCATGCGCCCGCGCCAGATCGGCCAGGAACTTCGCCGTCCACGGACGGCAATAGCGATGATTCTCCTCAAGCTCCGCATTCACGGTGAGTGCGCTCGACGCCGGGATCGGTACCAGCAGCTTGTCGGCAATGCGTGCCTCCAAGTCGGCCTCGTTCTCAATCCGCTCCAGCCCCTCCGCATCCAGCCGATCGTTTTGCCGCTGGAGCGATGCAAGCGACCCTCTCAACGGCACCGGCATCCCGCCCCGCGGAATGACAAGGGCCGCCTCTTCGTTCTCCGACTTCTCGTTCGCTGAATCCACCGTTTCGTCGCTTTGGCTCGCACTTTTCGCTGTGGCTTCGTCATCGTCTTGCGCCGCCTTATCGTTTCTTATCTCTCGCGCTGATTCGACAGGTGCCTGCCGATCGCCTGCCGGCGACTTCACGTCCGCGCTGCTTGCCCCCGGTCGTTGCGCCTCAAATGCGGCCGAATCCGGTCGAGCTTCAATGGGTTGATCGTCTTCAACATCGGGGTGAGGGCCGGTTCGTGCGGATTCCATCTCCGCGGAATCGTAGGCCCTGTCGCGCATCGGCTGCCGCAGTCCGGCTCGTTCCAGCCTCGGTCGCCGGGCGTAGCGTGCACGCCGTGCCCGAACCGATGTGGCGCTAAGTCCCATTTGCTCGCGAGCAAGTTGTCGCCGAATAGCGAGCCCTGCTGAACGCCCCACCTCATCAGGAGTGCGCTTGCCAGCCGCTGCGCTCAAATTCGCCCGGCCGCCGGAATGAGTCATGGGATGGACAGGCGAGGTCTGACGGGCACTATGCGCGTGCGCATAGCGATAAACCGCGCGCGAATTCGCTGCCGCGGTAGGTCTCCGCTGCGTCTTTGCCGATTGCGTTGCCTGGGCGCTCTGCACGCCGGCCGTTGCGAACAAGACCAGCGCGGCCGCCGCGAATGCGGTGCGGTACATAGGGGAGAGTGCGGACAATCGAGAGCTTCTCCAGTGTACGTCGATCCGCAGCCTTATCCGAGTGCCTTCGCGGATTCGGATTTGTCTGATAATTAGACGCGACCGGTGCTCTTTCGCGTTTTCCCGGTGTGCGCGAGCTGCCTTAGCTGGCCGGCGCAGCCTCTACGCCACTTGGCGGCACAATCGGTTTGGCGGGGGGCTTCAGCAGAAAGCCCTTCCTGACCAACGCAAACCCATCCTGCGGCAGCTCCGCCTGCAGCAATTGGTTTTCCGGCCCTGAAAACAGCTCCGTGTTGGAGCCGGCGATGGTCGCCACCAGATGGTGCACGGCGATGGGCTTTCCATCGAGCGTACCCTCCTGATCTGGATAAGTGGCCAATTGCACCGGTTCAATCGAACCTGTGCTCTTCGGCAGAATCGCCCAAAGATCGCGATTGTTCTGTGTTACCGCAAGCGCCAGCAGAGTCTCCAGCGCGCCCGGATCGAAATCGGCCAGAAAAACTGCGCCGTGGTGCGCCTCCAGCCGCGTCGTCGAACTCTTGCCGTTCGCTGAGATATTCAGCAGAATCTGCGCCGAATCGGGCGCCGCCACCACGTTTACTGCCTCACCGTTCACCGTAGCGCTCAACAGCACGTGTTCCAGTTGATTCGCCTGGCTAAGCTTCTCGTCCTTTGAGAGCGCGTAGTCAAGCCCCTGCATCGCCACCTTCACCAGCGAGGTCGAATCGTACCCATCCTTCGTCGCCGCGAACTGGAAACTGGCCGAGCCCACCGCTTGACCGTTCTGCGCGATCTCGAAGTTGCCGGACTGCGCCCTGGCGTCAACCGCAGCAACATCCAGGACCAAAACCAGGAAAAGCACTCCCGCAAGCGGGAAGAAAATCAATCGACGCACGTGATTTTTGAACTCCCTGCTGGGATTAGACACGAATCCACCGAAAGGGTTACGAGGCTCGCTGACCCGCTGTCTCGCTCACTCGCCGATCGATTCATAAATGCGGGCGCCATCCTAAAGCTCGAAGCATCGTGCAGAGCTTTAGGGTGGGATCGTACATACCGCTGGCTTGCTGACTGGCCGACTAGCTAACTTGCTAATGTGCGCGCAGCACAGGCGAACTTGCCTAAAAAACTCCCAGCTTCTCGAGCTCGCCTTTCAGCGCTTCCGCGCCCGTAAACCGGATCGTCTTGATCCGCGCTGCTGCCGCACCGTCCACATTCTCCTGCCGGTCGTCAATAAACAGCATTCGCTCCGGTGCGCAACCCAGAATGTCCAGCGCCCGCCGGTACATCGCCGCCTCCGGCTTGCGCAGGCCCACGTAACACGAGCTCAGCGCCACTTTGAAATATCGGCGCAGCTCAAATTTCCCAAACCGATAATCGTTGGTTTCCCGCGCTTCATTGTTCAGCGCGCCCAGCAAATAGTCGTTTGATGCGGAAAGCTCCTTCAGGATCTCAAGCGCCCCGTCGGGCAGAAGCTTTGACTGAGCCAGAATGAAGGAGAAAAAATCGCCTCGAGAAAACTCGCGCGGCTCATAAAAAACAGTCTCGTTCAGATAGACCTTGCCGGTGATTGCACTCCGCTCCCACGCATCG
This sequence comes from uncultured Occallatibacter sp., assembly GCA_964468605.1. Classification (GTDB taxonomy): domain Bacteria; phylum Acidobacteriota; class Terriglobia; order Terriglobales; family Acidobacteriaceae; genus Telmatobacter. The sequence continues at coordinate 7,242 of CAYYKV010000011.1, forward strand.
TAAGCGGCAACATGCCTGGCCTCGAAGGCCGCCGCGTCCAGGCCGAAGTGCGCCACAGCGGCCGCGCGTTCGGCGTGATCCCATCCGTTCGTCAGCAGCACCCCGCCCACATCGAACAGGATCACGTCGAAGGGGAGCATCGGCGACTCTTTCCCGCGCTGCGCGCGTTCTTTTTTGGAAAAGGGAAGGTCAGGCGACCAGTACATCAGCCAGCCCGTTAGCTACCGCGCGTATTTCGCCTCGATAGCCAGCACCTTCCTGAACCGCCGTTCAAAGCGCGGCTCCTGCGCCTGGAACTTTGCGCCGACAAACGCGTGCGCCAGCTCGAACGCCAGTGCCGAGCCGATGATCCGCGCGCCCAGCACCAGCACATTCATGTCGTCGTGCTCCACGCCCTGATGCGCCGAATAAGTGTCGTGGCAAATCCCTGCGCGGATCCCGGGAATCTTGTTCGCCGCGACGCAAACCCCCACGCCAGACCCGCAAATCAAAACTCCGCGCGGCGCAACGCCCGCCTTGATCGCCTCGCCCACCTTCTCCGCAAAGTCGGGATAATCGTCCTCGGGCTCGCATTTGAATGCACCCAGGTCGATGACCTCGTGCCCTGCCGCCGCCAAGTTCGCGCGCACTTCTTCCTTCAAAGCAAATCCCGCATGATCCGAACTGATGACGAGCTTCACAACAATCCTTTCTCGCGTGCGAGCGGAGTTAGTTTGAAGCCAAAGCCGGCGGAGCTGGGACGCTCGAGGTCCGCTAACGCCGACGGCCCGCTACTTCACCAATTTCTTCGCTCGCGAGGCCACGTTCTCCGCCGTGAACCCAAATTCCTTCATCACCACCGGCCCCGGCGCTGAAGCGCCAAAGCGGTCCAGTCCAACAACGTCGCCGTCGCTTCCCACATACTTCCACCAACCCAGCGTCGCACCCGCCTCAACTGCAAGTTTGGGTACGCCCGCCGGAAGAACGCTGGCTTTGTACGCAGCCGATTGCTCCTCGAAGATTCTCCAGCTGGGAAAGCTGACCACGCGCGCCCTGATTCCCTCCGCCGCAAGCAGCTTGGCCGCGCCCAGCGCCAGTTGAACCTCGGAACCGGTCCCGATGATCGTTACCTGCGGGTTGGCCACGTCTTCGAGCACATACGCTCCCTTGCTCACGCCCCCCAGCACATCGTGCGTGGCTGCGTCGATCACGGGCACATCCTGTCGCGTCAGCGCAAAGAAGCTCGGTCCCTTGCGCTCCAGAGCCAGCCGCCACACCGCCGCTGTCTCGTTCGCATCAGCCGGGCGGAAGTCCGTCATGTGCGGCACCGCGCGCAGCGCCATCAGATGCTCGATGGGCTCGTGCGTCGGACCATCCTCGCCCACGCCGACCGAGTCGTGTGTAAACACGAAGAGCGACGGAGCCTCCATGATGGCGGCAATCCGCAACGCCGGTTTGGCGTAGTCCGAAAAAACAAAAAATGTCGACCCGAATGGCCGCAACCCGCCATGAACCGCCATTCCGTTTACCGCCGCGCACATCGCCAGCTCGCGCACGCCAAAAAACACATTACGTCCAGCGGGATCTTCGGCAAAGTGCGGGCTATTCTTGAAAATCGTCTTCGTCGACGCCGTCAGATCCGCTGCCCCGCCAAACAGCTCCGGTACAACGTCAAAGATCGCGTTCATCACTTGCTGGCCCGCATTGCGCGTGGCCACCGGCTTGTCCACCGCGAAGCTGGGAATCGACTTCTCCCATCCGGCCTTCAGCTTGCCTGCCTGCGTGCGCTCAAACTCCGCCGCCAGTTCGGGGAACTCCGCCTTATAGCCGGCAAAGAGCTTGTTCCACTCCGCCTCCTGGTCCGCGCCGCGCTTTCCCGCTTCGCGCCAGTTGGCCAGCGCGTCCTCAGGCACGTAGAAGCTTTGGTCCTCCGGGAACCCGAAAAACTTCTTTGTCGCCGCTGCATCCGCCGGGCCCATCGCCTCGCCGTGTACCTTGTTCGTCCCCGCTCTAGGGCTGCCGTAGCCGATCACCGTCCGCACCGCGATCAGCGACGGCCTGGCTGTCTCGGCCTTTGCCGCAGCAATGGCCGCTTCAATCCCCTCCAGATCGTTGCCGTCCAACACGCGCTGCACATGCCAGTTGTAAGCCTCAAAGCGCTTGTACACATTCTCAGTGAAGCTCCAATTCGTCGGTCCATCCAGCGAGATCAGGTTGTCGTCATACAGCACAATCAACTTGCCCAGTCCCAGCGTCCCGGCCAGCGAGGCCGCCTCGTGCGAAAGGCCCTCCATCAGATCGCCGTCGCCGCACAGCGCATACGTGTGATGGTCCACCACATTGAATCCCGAGCGGTTGTATGTCGCTGCCAGATGCCTCTCCGCCATGGCCATGCCCACAGCCATTCCGAAACCCTGTCCAAGCGGCCCGGTCGTCGCCTCCACGCCGTCGGTCAACCCGTATTCCGGATGGCCCGGCGTGATCGATCCCCACTGCCGAAAGCTCTTCAAATCGTCCAGCGTCAGCTTGTAGCCGGTCAGAAACAGCGTTCCGTAAAGCAGCGCCGACGCATGCCCGTTCGACAGCACGAACCGGTCCCTGTCGGCCCACTTTGAATGCGCCGGATTGTGCTTCATAATTTTGTGAAACAACAGATACGAGATCGGCGCGCATCCCAGCGGCGCACCCGGATGGCCGCTCTTGGCCTTTTCCACCTCGTCAAGGGCGAGCAAACGCAATGTATCGATCGAAAGCTGGTCGAGTGAGACTGACGCTACACTGGAAGCCATAATTGTCCCTGGAATTCCTTTCCCTGAAGTGCCCAACGCACTTGCTGAATCACTTTGAAGGCGCGTCCAACTTGACCTTCACATTGTATCCAAGCCAGGTGTCCGACTCTGTCCAGTGCATCGTCCATTCCAGCTCACTGCTGCCGGCTGCTGGCGTCACGTCGGCGGTGAACCCCGCGCAGCCCAACCCCCGGCTGACGGTCTTCTTCACCGTCTTCCATCCATCGTCGGTCCACGTCACCTCAAACAGCCCCACGTCCAGAATCCGCAATGTCCTTCCCGCATCCATCCGCTGAATTGGCCGCGTTCGGCTATAGATCTCCACGCCCCGCCGGCCTTGCTTCCGCCCCTCCGGGTTGCAATACCGCTCATACACCGGATCGATTCTGTCGAACACCTTGCCGTCCACGGCCGAGCGCAACAGCTTCAAATACTCCGCGTGCGCCCATACCAGCGGCACCGCCGACCCCGCCGGTTGTCCCATTTTCAAGCTCTTCTCTGGCCGGTCCGCTTCATCCCACACTTGCTCGGGCAGTAACTGCCCGCAGCTCGCGAAATCCTCGTAGGTGTTGATCAGCGCACCGATGTCTTTCCCCGCCGCCAGCTCCCAATGCGCGCGCTCGCCAGTGAGCAGCGGCCACACGCGCCCCTGGCCCCATCCCTCATACGGCCCCCCATCTGGTCGTTGTCCATAGCCGTCAAAGTTGTAGCGCAACCATCCCGGCCCTTGCGGCAGTTCGCGCTTCAGCACCGCGTCCACTACCTTGAGCGAATCCACAATCAGCGGATCGTCCGCCCGCCGCACGCCGTACCGCACCAGCTCCAGGAACCCCGCATCGATAATCTCGCGCGCCTCAAACTCCGTTTGCGTTCCAGGCGGCCGGTTCGAAAGGTGAATCACTTCCTTCCCGCAGCCTTCGTGCGCGTACGCCTCGCCGCACTCCGGCGGCCTGATCCGCATGTAGTGCCGCTTCACCTCCGGATCGAGCACGCCATTGTTCGTCACCGTCCAGTCTTCGAGATGCCCTTCAATCCAGTCGGCAAACTCCTCCAGAAATTCAGCCAACTCCGCGGCCTCATACGCCCGGGCCATCTCCGCCGCGCAAATCAACCCGCCAATCACCGCCGCTAGCGTCGACGGCGAATACCCCGCATTCTCCTCCCAACGCTCCTGGTGCGTGATCGGCGCTTGCCGCACCAGGCATCCCGCTGCCCGTTCCACGAACGGAAACATGTGCAACTCACCCAGTCCACCGGCCTTCCACAGCCGCCACGCCAGGATGATGGGAAACGCAACCTCATCGAGCTGTTTTCCGCTCCAGTACGGCCTTCCATCGATCCAGAAATTCTGCGCAAATCCTCCGTCCACCTGTTGCGTGCACGCCAGGTAAACCAGCGCCCGCCGCGCTGTCTCCGCCCGTCCGCATGCCAGCAGAGCCGTCGCCGTCTGCACCATGTCGCGCGTCCACACCAGGTGATACCCGCCCAGATCGTCGTCGCCCTTCGTCTGTCCCCACGGAATCGACGCCGACGCCACAAACGCTCCCGAGAACGCCTTATCCTCATGCGCCAGCAGAACCGCGTGGCTGGCCCGCATCAGTTTTCCCCCATCCTGCGCCTTCGCCGCCAGTTCGTCGGGATGCGCCGCCCGCTCCCACTGCTCGATGAATCGCTTCTTCTGCTCCTCGAACGGCACCGACAGCGCACCCATCGTCTTCTGCAACGCCGTATGGTGTCCTTCGCCAATCCCGATTGCCAGCGTGAACTCCCGTATCGCCTTTCCGTCGCTGTCTGTCGCTACCGCGCCCCCGCCTCCGACCATCCCCCTCCCCGAGTGATCGGTGAACTCCAGGTCGACCTCGCCCATCACCGCCACGTTCCCGTTCATCGCCGACCCGAATTCCCAATTCATTTTCAGGTTCTGCATCAGGTCTTGCCAGCCGTCGCTCGCGCCCACAAACCCGCAGCTCATCCGCGTGAACCCGCAGCTAGCCGTCATCGCCAGCGACCACTGGTTCTTCCACGCGACCAGAACATTGTGCCCGGCCAGATCCATTGCCCGCGCCGAGTTCCCCGCCCCGCCGCCATCCAGATGCGGAGCCAGCAGCGCATATAACTTCAGCCGCGGCATCAGGTCCTCGCGTGCCTCCAGTCGTATCCTTTGCAGAACCACGCCGTGGTGCGGGTCGCAGATCATCTCCTTGGTAAGGCTGTACCGCCCCTCAGGATCGCGGTTTACATACCGCACCCCCAGCGCGTCAGGATCGATGTACCAGAAGGACACCTTCATGTCGCGTTTCTCTTCGTGCACAAACGTCTCCCCGTCGGTCAGCAGAAACTCCATATCCCGCATCTGCGGGTGATCGATCGTCGGGAAATAGACTTCGTTCAGAACGCCGTGAGAGCATGTGAACCAGATCCGGCTCGATCCCGAATACGCCGTCACCACCGCGTCCTTCACGCTCGAAGTCCAGCGCGGCGCCAGGCCCGGCCCACCAAAGGCCTCGCCCTGCTGCTCAAGCCACCGGAACATACGCTGATCGCTCATTCTCGCTCGCTTTGTGCGGGTTTCAGGGAATCAGAACTTGAATTCATTCAAATTGGGGAATTTTCGATCCGAGGCCGGGGAAGCCGCGCACTACCCTTACGTTTCGGCGCTTACAACCTTTAGATGGATGCTAACTCGCTTCCGTTACAAACTTGCAACCAAACTGGGGTGCCCCATCCTTGGCGTCCGTCGCGGCGGATGTCAGGAGTGGGATTGCACGACTCTTACTCCACGCGTCTTTAGCCAACTCGCTAACTCGCTCCCTCGATTTCTACTCCCTACTCCCTATTGGCTACTCCCTGTTCTTCCCCGCACGAGCATATACTTCACCCCCGCCTCCAGCTCTGCCGCCGTTACATCCTCCACTACGCCCGCATCGCCAATCCCCACTGGCAGCACGAATCGTCTCACCCCGCCCACATTCTTCTTGTCGCGCCCCGTCGCCGTCATCACTCTCGCCGCAGTGACCTTTAACTTCGGCAGCGGCCCATAGCGATAAATCAGCTTTTCCATCCGCTCCATCTGTCCGCCGGTAATTGTTCCCCGCCTTCGCGCCACGGCCAGCGACGCCACCATGCCCCACGCCACGGCCTCGCCGTGCAGCATCGTCTTGTACCGTGTCGCCTGCTCCAGCGCGTGGCCCACCGTGTGCCCCAGGTTCAGAATCATGCGCAAACCGCTCTCGCGCTCGTCCTTCCGCACCACCTCTGCCTTCATCCGGATCGACGACGCAATCACTCGTTCCAAGGCCTTTGGCTCACGCGCCAGAATCTCCTCCGCGTGCTCTTCCATAAACCGCACGAGCGCCCGGTCGCGAATGAACCCCGCCTTCACGCTTTCCATCAGTCCCGCACGCAGCTCGCGGTCGGGCAGCGTCCCCAGCACGCCGATATCGGCAAACACCGCCCGCGGCTGCAGGAAATTCCCAACAAGATTCTTGCCCTCGGGCAGGTTCACGCCCACCTTGCCGCCCACGCTCGAGTCCACCTGCGCCAAGAAAGTCGTCGGAACTTGAACATAAGGAATCCCGCGCATAAATGTAGCGGCCACAAAGCCGCCGACGTCGCCCACAATCCCGCCGCCAAACGCAATCAGCAGCGATCCGCGGTCGCCGCCCGCCCGCACCATCTCGCGCAACAGGCGCTCGACGCTCTTCATGGTCTTGTGTTGCTCGCCGGGAGGCAGAAACAGTGTCACCGGCGCCTCTTCAAACGACCGCAAAAACTTCTTGCCCCACAGTGCCCAGACCTCCGGCGACGTCACCACAAACACTCGCCGCGGCAGCCGCCCCACCGCGCGTTCAATCCGCGGCGCCAGCTCCGCAAGCAACCCGCTCCCCGCAAACACGTCGTACTTCGCCGAAGGCGTCTCTACCCGTATCGTCTGCACAGTGATCTCATTCTAGTTTGCCGATGGCGTTGGGTGCCCCGGTCCCTCGCATTCGGGGACCGGGGATAGCACGATCGCCACCCGTAGCGCCGAACTCCTGGCCGGCTATCGCGCGGGCCTCCCGGCCCGCACATCGTGACTCGCGAATTCGGTGCTAGACTTTTTTCGCCATCCCAGGAGCACGCCTATGCGCCGTGAATTTGCCATCGCTCTCATTGCCCTCCTGTCCGTCCCCTTCGCCGCCGCCCAGCAACCCGCCCAGCAGCCGACTCCGCCTTCAGACCCAACAGCCCCGACCCAAGCCGCGCCAAGCTCTGACAGCCCTTCCTGGACTTACAAAATCGGCGGCCGAATCAGCGCCCCTGTTCTCAAGCATCGGGTCATGGCACAGTTCACGGATGAGGCGCGGCGAGCGAAGTACCAGGGCATCTGTCTGATTTCTCTGATCGTCGATGCGCAGGGCAACCCGCAGAATGTTCGTGTGGCGCGCGCCCTTGGCATGGGATTGGACCAAAAGGCGCTCGAAGCAGTTCGTCAGTACAAATTCAAGCCCGCGATGAAGGACGGCAAGACACCGGTTCCATCCATGGTCACCATCGAAGTCGACTTCCGGCTCTTTTGAGCACGTAGCACATCCCGGAAACCGGGTGCCGACACCTTGCTGTCAAGCCCCGCAAGGCCGGCTCGCTGACCCGTCACCTTTCTAACTCGCTCATTCTAAATCTGATACCAATACAAAATTTCCTTCCCCAAGTTTGCCGGTTATTTCTCCCGTTTCGCTAGACTTGTTCTTAATTGGGCAGTTTCTCCTTCTGAGAGTGGCGGACGGCTCTGGAGGGGTGCCGGCTTCGGGGTCCCCAGCGACAGGTCTTCGTCGCTGGGGTGATGGACGGGGACTTCGGCAACCCTCGAGCCGCCCATCCCTCTGCTGGGAGAAGTTCTTTTCAGTCCATTGCACCAGAAACAGTGCAATGCTCGGAAAAAGGTGCCGTAACCCATGATTGATGAGGATTTTGCGATTTAACCCCTTTGGAATCAATGGCTTACAGTCAGTGATCGAAGTGCAAATGGCTGAAAACAAACCGCTTAACCCAAAAAGGGAGGGGGGGGGGGGTAGTGATCAAATGAGAAACGGCCCGGAATTCGGCAACTCGCGAACTCGCTAACCTGCTAACTCGCTCCCTCGGTCCCTTGTTTCCCGGATCCCTGCTGCTTCAGCCCTGCCCTCCACGACGCTGCCGCGCACACCGCCAGAATCGCTCCGATCACCGCCAATGAAAGCGTCACCGGCACATCGATCCATCGCGCCGCAAGCATCTTCAGCGCCGCAAAGGCCAGCAACGCGCCGAGCCCGTAGTGCAGGAACTTGAAGCGCTCGAGCATCGCTGCCAGCCCGAAGTAGATCGAGCGCAGTCCCAGGATCGCCGCCACATTCGACGTGTACGCAACGAAGGGGTTGTGCGTAACCGACAGCACTGCGGGAATGGAATCGGTGGCAAACAGCAGATCGGTGACCTCGACGGCAACGATCACGGGCACGAGCGATCCCTTCGCCGGCTGCAGCCGCACGATCCATTCGGGAATCGCCGCGCGAGGCGAGCCGCCGCGCACCAGCCGCCACGCCGCATACAACAAAACCAATCCGAAGCCCCACGTGACCCACGCGAACCGCTGCAGCAGCGTGACGCCCACCGCAATGAACGCCGCGCGCAGCACAAACGCGCCCCACACGCCCCACTGCAACGCCGTGTGCTGGCGTTGCGTGCTGATCCGGAACCCTTCAAAGAGCACCAGGAAGACAAACAGATTGTCGATGCTTAGCGAAGTCTCGATCGTGTATCCGGCCACGAACTCGAGCGCAGTTTGCCGGCCCATCGACATCGCAATCCAGCACGCGAACCCGGCCGCCGCCAACGCCAACCCAGCTGTTCCCGCCCAGACGAACGCTTGCGCGTGGCGCGACTCGCGCCGGTGGCCAGGCAGGAACGAGTCCGCGAGCAGCACCACAGCCACAACGGCGTGAAAACCCACCCACCATTTCCACGAGACGCCCGCGATCATAGCTGGATGCTACAGTACGACAGCAGGTCCAATATCCCTGCGGGCCTTCCGGACGTGACCGTCAAACAGAAGGTTGTTGTACCGTCCGAATCCGCAATCATTCACTGCCACTTTCACGTGCATTCGCGCATCCCTTAGAGGGAGGCACAGCAACCGAATCTGCAACGGAAAGGCATTCCGTGAGCGAAGCGACCAAGCAGCATCAAGTCGAACCCTTCCCCGCCGTAGCCGCGCCGCCGCCTCTCCGGCCCCGCGTCGTCATTGTCGGCTCAGGCTTTGCCGGCCTTAACGCCGCCAAAGGGCTCGCGCATTTGCCGGTCGACGTCACGGTGGTCGATCGCCGCAATCATTACACGTTTCAACCCCTCCTTTATCAGGTCGCGTTGGCTGTGCTTTCGCCCGCCGACATTGCTCAGCCCATCCGTTCCATCCTGCGCCATCAGCGCAACACCCAGGTGCTTATGGATGAAGTCGTCGGCATCGACACTGCGGCGCAGCGAGTTTCCACGTCCAGCGGTGCGAGCCTCGACTACGATTACCTCGTTCTGGCTACAGGCGCCACTCACTCCTACTTCGGCCACGACGAATGGGAGCCGCTTGCGCCGGGCCTCAAGTCCGTTGAAGATGCCGTCGAGATTCGCCGCCGCGTGCTTCTGGCCTTCGAGTTGGCCGAGCGCCAGATGGTCGAGCAGGGCTGGCACCCTCCGCTCAACTTCGTCGTCATCGGCGCCGGTCCCACCGGCGTTGAGCTGGCCGGCGCCATCAGCGACATCGCCCAGCTCTCCATCGGCAAGGACTTCCGCCACATTGACCCCGCCAAGAGCCGCGTGCTCCTCCTCGACAGCGGGCCGCGCGTGCTGGCCGCCTATCCTGAGGATCTCTCCGCCAAGGCCGAAGCCACCCTCAAGCGGCTGGGCGTCGAGGTACACACCAAAACGCAGGTGACGGCCGTGGGCCCGGGATGGGTCGAAGCCAATGGCCTGCATATCGACGACGCCGTTACGCTCTGGGCCGCCGGCGTACTGGCCTCGCCGTTAGGCAAAATGCTGGGCGCAAACCCCCAGGCAAATCCCGAAGTGAGGTTTGACCGCCGCGGTTGCGTCATCGTCGACGACAAGCTCAATCCGCCTGGCCTGCCGCAGGTCTTCGTTCTCGGCGACCTGGCTCACTTCGAGCAGGACGGCCATCAGGTTCCTGGCGTCGCCCAGCCCGCCATGCAAATGGGCGATCACGTCGTCAAAATGATCTCCGCCGACCTCGCCCGCAGACCGCGCCCGCCTTTCCGCTACTTCGACAAAGGAGACATGGCGACGATCGGCCGAATGTCCGCCGTTGCCAAAGTGGAGTGGCCCTTTAAGGCGCACATGAGCGGCTTTCCGGCCTGGTTCACCTGGCTCACCGTCCACATCTTCTTTCTTATCGGCTTCCGCAACCGGCTTTCCGTCATGGTCGCCTGGGCCTGGACCTACTTCACCTTCACGCGTGGCGCGCGGCTCATTACAGGAGATCAGACCCTGCCCGGCTGGACGGAGCAAACCGACGCTGGTCCGGCAAAGACAAACACGCAGGCCACATCGTAGGTCGTCGGGTAAACTGGGAATAGAATGCTCGACTTAGGATTCGTTCGCGCCAACCTGGAGTTGGTTGAAGATAAGCTGCGCGCGCGCGGCGCCGACCCCGCCACTCTCCTGGGAGATTTTCGCGTTCTCGATAAGAGCCGCCGCGAAGCCATCACTCTCGCCGAGCAGTGCAAGGCCCGCCGCAACGAATTGAGCCAGCAGGTGGGCTCGCTCAAAAAGGCCGGCAAAAGCGACGAAGCCGCGGCCGTCATGGAAGAGACACGCGCTCTCAAAGAGAAGCTCGACGAGTTGGACCGTACCGCCGCCGAGCTCGACGAAAAGCTGCGTCAATCCCTCGCCCGCGTTCCCAACCTCACCCGCGACGAAGTCCCCGTCGGCGTCTCAGAAGCCGACAACAAGACCGTCAAGACCTGGGGCGAGTTGAAGCAATTCGATTTTCAGCCGAAGCCCCACTGGGAGATCGGCGAAGCCCTCGGCATTCTCGATCTCGAACGCGCGGCTAAGTTGAGCGGTGCGCGCTTTGCCGTCTATATGGGCGCTGGCGCGCGCCTCGAGCGCGCTCTCATCAGCTTCATGCTCGACACGCATACGCGCAAGCACGGCTACACCGAAGTGCTGCCACCGTTCATGGTCAATTCAAAGTCGCTCTTCGGCACCGGACAGTTGCCCAAGTTCGCCGAGGACTTGTTTCGCTGTTCTGACGCCGACGTCGAAGCGGCCACGCGCGGCGACTATAAAGACAGCGATCATTGGCTGATCCCCACTGCCGAGGTTCCCGTCACCAACCTCTATCGAGACGAGATCCTTGATGAATCTCGCCTGCCTATATCGTTCACGGCTTACACGCCGTGCTTTCGCGCCGAGGCCGGCGCCGCCGGCAAGGACACACGTGGCATCATTCGCCAACACCAATTCCAGAAGGTTGAGCTGGTCAAATTCACGCGGCCGGAGGAGTCCGATGAGCAGCACGAGGGCCTGACCCGCGACGCCGAAGAAATTCTCGAAACACTCGGCCTGCCTTACCGCCGCGTTCTTCTTTGCACTGGCGACACCGGCTTCTCCTCTGCAAAGACCTACGATCTCGAAGTCTGGCTGCCCGGCCAGAGTCTCTATCGCGAGATTTCGTCCTGCTCAAACTTCGACGCCTTCCAGTCGCGCCGCGCTAACATCCGCTATCGTCCGTCTGCGGCGCAGGGCGCCAAAGCCAAGCCCGAGTTTGTACACACGATCAATGGCAGCGGCCTGGCCGTCGGCCGGACCTGGCTGGCAATCCTCGAAAACTACCAGCAAGCCGACGGTTCCGTGCTCATTCCTGAGTCCCTCCGTCCATATATGGGCGGAATGGATAGAATTACTAGGGAGTTCTAATGGCCTCTTCCAGCGGCGTGGCTCAACCCAAACGCGGCTTCAAACAGATCCTGAGCAGTTATTTCTACTGGACCTATTCCCGCGGGTCGTTTCATTACGACATCATGGTCACGCTGATTCTGCTCTTCATCTTCATCACTCCGCACTTGTGGGATTTCGGCGCTGAGCCATCTTCGATTGCCGCCACCGGTCATCCCTTCCAGGTTGTCGGCAGCGGCCACGGCGTCATCATCACCGTGCAGGCCTCCGACGTAAACATTTCCCCGGGCGCTTCGTACTTTGAAGTGAAGAGGGCGTTGCGCAAAGCCGTCGAGCCCGTCACCGGAGACGACGTGTATGTCGAACATTGGGAGACGGCCACCGACGCTCAGGGAAATCTTGTCTGGAAGGTCTGGGCGCACCGTTAATCGCAATTCACGAAACCTAAGGGACTCATCGAGAATCAAATAGCGCAAGGATGCCGATGTATTTCCGATCGAAGTCTGTCTTACTTGCCATTCTTTCCGCGGTATTGCTGCCGGTTTCAGCAGCGCGCGCCGACGACCTTGCCGCCGTGCTGGCAAGACTTGACGCCGCAGCCAGAGATTTTCATACCACGACGGCAGAGGTCGAGTTCGACACCATTCAAACCGACCCGATTCCCGATACTGATGTTATGACCGGCACTGCCTATTATGAGCGTGATGGCAGCCACTTCCAGATGGCCGCTCACTTCGCAAAACACAACAATCAGCCGACCGGAAAGATCTATATCTTTTCCGGGGGCGTCTTCAGGGTTTCAGACACCGGTAAGGCCAGCGATGCCAAGACTTATACGAATGTCAGCAAATATCAGGGTTACCTGATGCTCGGTTTCGGCGCCAGCGGCAAGGAGCTTCTGGAGAAATGGGACATCAAATACATTGGCACGGAGACGATCGACGGCATCAAGACCGACAAGCTGGAACTCGTTGCCAAGGACCCGGCTTTCCGCAAGAACATCCCCAAGGTCACGGTCTGGCTCGATACCGCGCGCGCAGTAAGCCTTAAACAGAGCTACGATGAAGGCGAAGGGCAAACCTATGTCTGCCATTACACAGGCATTAAGGTCAATCAACCGTTGCCCAAAGGCGCTTTCAGCTTCGACGCTGGCCAATAAAAGCGCTGCGCCAGCCACGAAAATGCAATCCCGCCGCCCACAAAAAGCATAGGAAAGCACTCCAGCGTGTAACGTGTCTCCGGCGCCTCCACGGTCAACAAAAGCGAGCTGCGCAACAGCATATAGGCCAGCAACGTGACCCAGAAGCGCGGTCGTAAACACAGGCCAGCAATTCCCAGGAGCAAGTAAAGCGCATTCAGCCCCACGTAGATCCAACTGAACTCGGTCTCGGCGTGATGGTGTGCGTAGACCCACCAATCCAGATCGATGGGCAGGTTCTCCACGCGGGGGCGCAGCCACATGTCGGCTACGCGGCCCAGAGGCAGCCAGAGATAAGATCGCGCCGGATGAGCGGCGATACGCTCCTCGACCAGCTTTTCAAAGCGCGCATCGATCTCCGGGGTAAGTTCCATGCCGTGGTTGTTGTATTCCGCAGCGAGCGCTGCCGTCTCAGCGTACTGCGAAGGCGAGTCAAATGCCCGGTTGGGTAGCTCGCTCACGTCCAGCTTGTCCCCCGGCACGTTCCAGTAAATCTCGTAGGTCGAAATGAAATCGAGGCACCAGCTCTTCACCCAGCCCTCCCACCCTGGGTTGGAGCTCTCGCCGGGATCTGTCGCAAGGCGCGGCGCCAGTGGCTCTATGACATGAAAGATGTTCCAGTTGCGCACGGTCCAAACGGCAAACGGAGCCAGCGCCAGCAAAACACAAACCGCGGCCATGCGCACCAGCTTGCGCAGCGGAATGCTGGGACCGCCCCGATCTCGTCCGAGACCAGGAAAAAGCGCGGGCGCAAACGCAATTGCGGCCAACGCGCCATCTGGTCGCAAAAGCGCGGCGCAAGTCACGGCCAAGGTGAACCAGAGCGCATTCGACCAGTTGGGCTCATCACGGAATCGAGCCATCGCCCACATGGCGAGCGCCAGCACGAACAGCGTTGGCGTTTCGGTTAGCGGCTCTGCTGTATAGCAAGCCGTAAACGGACAAAGAGCTGCCAGCCACAGCGTTGCCAGCGCAGCGCTCCGGCTCACTGCCGGGGGCGCGATCCGCCCGACAAACGCGGCCAGCAACAGGCAGCCCAGCAGTTCCAGGCCGATCTGCACGCACGCCGCGGAATAGTAGTTCTCCATCCCGAACAGGCGGAAGCAGACGGCGAGAAAGATCGGATAGCCGGGCAGCCGGATCAGCGTGGGATACATCTCCCCGCTGGGCAGTGTCAGGTCAAGCCGCCCGTGCAGCAGTAAATTTTTGGCCAATCCCCCGTAAATAAGCGAGTCTCCATTGACCTCAAAGAGACTCCGGAGCATCCACAGTCGCAGGGCCAGTCCGGCAGCCACCGCCAGCCCAACGGACATCATTGCACGCGCTCCATCCGCGCGTTGGCCCAAATGACTCTGCACCGTCAATTGACTCTCTTGGCCGGCTTCCATACGATTTTTAATGTACAGCGTTCAGCACGTCCAGGAATCCCGCGCCCTTGTCTATCTAGCGTCAAGGCCGTCGCATTCAGGGGATGCGGCTGCCTTTTTTGCGCTGACTTTGCGGAGCTGTTCACAACACGACAGATGCCGGACCAACAAATCTTTTTCGACCCTGAACGGAAGCGCTGGAAGCGCTTGCGCCGCATCTTCGATGCGACGGCCGTAGTCTCGACCCTCGTCGTCGCCGGATTCATCTTCAACGTTATACGCAACCAGCGACTACCCGAATTGCTGCTTCCCAGTCCAAAGCACAATTATCGGGCCCTGCCTGGGCCAACCATCCTTGAACGCACAAGCAAGAACCAGCGTCCCACGCGCCGCAAGACCGGCCGCAAGCCCTCTGACATTCCCCTCAACACCGGTGAAGGTTTGCGCGCCGCGTACTACGTCCAGGACGACGCGGCCAGCTACTCATCGCTCAAGGAACACATTCACCAGATCGACATGCTGTTCCCGATGTGGCTGCATGTGGATTCGCCTAACGGCACTTTGATGATGATGAGCGGCGACAATTTGAGCGAGTATCCGGTAATCCAAGGGGCCGCCGTGCACGACCCTGACTACCTCGACAAGGTCAAGCAGGTCATTCAGAAAGCCAAAGAAGACACTGAAGTTTTTCCTGCCATCAACAACTTCAATCCGCATACCCAGGAGTGGGACACAGGCGTCGGAGATGTGCTCACCGACCCCGGCAAAAGTGCAGCGCTCCTCCAGCAAATCATGCGTTTCCTCGGGACCTACCCCGATTATCGCGGCATTTCGCTTGACTTCGAAAGCCTCCCCGATGCTGACGAGGCGGCCTACCTCAGCTTGATTCAGGCGCTCTATGCCGAGATGCATCCGCGCAATCTTCGCCTTTACGTCAACGTGGCGGTGGCCACCAGCGACAAGGATTTGAAGTCCATCGCCGCCACCTGCGACGGCATCATCCTGATGAACTACGACGAGCACCAGACCACAAGCAATCCGGGGCCGATCGCCAGCCAGCAGTGGTTCGTCGGCAATCTTGTTCGCGTCCTCAAAATCGTGCCCAAGGAAAAAATCATTTGCGCCATAGGAAACTACGGCTATGACTGGACGCTTTCAATTCCCAATCCAAAAAGTCGCCATTCCAAGCCCCAAGTCCTCGATACGGAGGATCTGTCGGTAACCGATACCTGGGAGCGCGCCTCCGACGCCGACGCCGACCTCGATCTCGACTACGACACGCTCAATCCTCACTTCGAGTACATCGACGAGGACAATAATCAGCGCCACGTGGTCTGGTTTCTTGACGCGGTCACTGTCCTGAACGAGTTGCGGTCCGCGCGCGAGCTGGGTCTACAAACCTTCGCGCTGTGGCGCCTCGGCGAAGAAGATTCCTCGTTATGGAACATCTGGGACCACCCAAGCGATCCTGCAGCCCTGGAAGCGCTGGGCAAGGTGCAGCCCGGCCATGATGTGGACCTCGAAGGCGAAGGAGACATCCTGCGTGTCACCGGTCTGCCTCAATCCGGAGAGCGCACCGTGGAAGTCGACACCGACGAAACAGACCCGCGCAAGAAGCTCATCGACGATGAGCATATGGACGTCTATCCGCATCCCTACACCGTGGAGCAGTACGGCTACCAGACCAACGAGATCGCGCTCTCTTTCGACGACGGACCCGACCCCAAGTGGACGCCGAAGATCCTCGACGTGCTGAAGCAAGAACATGCTACGGGAACCTTCATGCTGATCGGCGCCGAAGCCTCTGACAATATCGGCCTTATGCAGCGAATCGTCCGCGAGGGCAATGAGATCGGCAACCACACGTGGACGCACCCCGATATCAGCGAAATCCCCTCAGGAAGGCTCGACCTCGAAGTCAATCTCACCGAGCGCCTCTTTGAGAGCAAGCTCGGCATACAGCCGCTCTACTTCCGCCCGCCCTACGACATCGACGAGGAGCCTGACACCGACGACCAGGCCGCTCCCGTCTGGCGCATTCAGGAGGATGGTTTCACCATCATTGGCAGCAAGATCGACACTGACGACTGGAACGAGCATCCGCGCAAGTCGCCCGATGAAATCATCAGTTCCGTGCTCGCGCAGTTGCAGACCATGAAGACCAAGCCGCAGTTTCGCGGCTCCATCATCCTGCTCCATGACGGCGGCGGCGATCGCTCGGCCACCGTAGCCGCTCTAGGACCGCTCATTGACGCCCTCCGCGCACATGGTTACACTATCGTTCCTGTCTCAGCACTGATGGGAAAGACCTCTGCTCAGGTCATGCCTCCTCTCAACTTCTGGCTGCGCATGCGCACCATTCCTGACTCCATCGCCTTCTCCGCGTTGGACCTAATCGGCAACTTCATTGTCATGGTCTTCTTTGTCGGTGACGTTCTGATGAGCGCGCGCCTCATCATCGTGGGACTGTTCGCTCTCATCGACCGAATCATCAAGCCGCGTCGCGACGCGTCACCCGGCTTCAACCCTCGGGTGGCTGTCTTGATCCCTGCATACAACGAAGAGACAGTCATCGTCCGCACCATTCGCTCGGTCCTCAACTCTGACTACAAGAACCTTCGCGTCATCGTGATTGACGACGGCTCGCAGGATCGCACCGCCGAAGTGGCAGCCACAGCCTTTGCCAAAGAGATCGCAGCAGTCCATGTCCAGGTCCTTACCAAGCGTAATGAAGGCAAGGCCGCGGCGCTTAACTACGCTCTCGAACGCATGAACGAGGAGATCTTTGTCGGCATCGACGCCGATACCGTGATCGCCGCTGATGCCATTTCCAAATTGATTCCTCATTTCGAGGATCCAAGAATCGGCGCCATCGCCGGCAACGCCAAAGTGGGAAACCGCGTCAATCTCTGGACACGCTGGCAGGCTCTCGAATACATCACCAGCCAAAACTTCGAGCGCCGCGCGCTCGACCTCTTCCACGTCGTCACCGTGGTGCCGGGCGCGATTGGCGCATGGCGCACCGCGCCGGTCAAGGCGGCCGGCGGCTATCCTTTGAACACCGTGGCCGAGGACGCCGACCTCACCATGAACCTGCTCGAACAGGGACTGAGGGTCGACTATGAGGACCGCGCCTTGGCTTACACAGAGGCGCCCGTTAATGCGAAAGGCCTGATGCGCCAGCGCTTTCGCTGGTCCTTCGGAACCTTGCAGGCCATTTGGAAGCATCGCGCTGCCTTCGTTCGCAACAAAGCCATGGGACTCTTCGCGCTGCCCAATATTCTCATCTTCCAGATGTTCCTTCCTCTGGTCTCACCCTTCATCGACATCATGTTCGTGGCAGGCATTGTGAACTTCCTCGTCGACCGCCATTACCACCCCGAAGCAGCCTCCGCGGCCAGCTTCGAAAAGCTCGTCGTCTACTTCCTGGGCTTTCTGGTCATTGACTTCATCACCTCATCGGCTGCGTTCAGCCTGGAGCGGCGTCATCCCGCCAACAAGGGCGACGGCTGGCTGCTATTCCACATTTGGCTGCAGCGCTTTGCCTACCGCCAGGTATTTTCAATTGTCCTATTCAAGACGCTCAAGCGAGCCATCGATGGCAAGCCCTTCAACTGGGACAAGATTGAGCGGACCGCGCAAATGAGCAAAAACACCGAGATCCTTACAGAAGCAGCACGCTAGCTTCGAGGACTGGCGTGGGACCGTGTTGCCAATTCGAGTTTCCCGCGTCAGATCCGTCCGGGAAGCGCAAAATAGGCACAGTCGGAGGCATGGCCGCAACTTCCCCGAATCGGCCCGATAGGGGTATTCCGTATGCGTATGCGTCTCTCATTTGCACTCTTCGTCCTTGCCGGATCACCTATTCTCGTATCGCCCGGCGCGCGATCTCAAAACCCCGCGGCGCCCGCGCTTCGCGCCAACTCAAGCCTTGTGCTCGTCGACGTCGTCGTCACGGTCCACGACAAACCGGTGCATGGCCTGGAACTGGGTCGCTTTCATGTCTTCGAGGACGGCAATGAGCAGACCATTTCTTCTTTCGACGAGCACGAACCAGCCAGCGCTCCACCTGCATTTTTGGCGCCCGCGGCGCTGCCGCCGAACACCTACACGAATTTGCCCGCATATCCCGAGTCGAATGCGGTCAATGTGCTGTTGCTCGACGCGCTGAACACGCCCCTCGGCGACCAGATGCGGGTGCGCAGCAAGATGATCGACTACCTGGCGACGCTAAAGCCCGGCACAACGCTGGCGATCTTCACGCTCGGGACGCAACTACGCATCGTGACCCAATTCACCAGCGACCCGGCCGCCCTGGTAAGCCTGTTCAGAAAGCAGAAGACCAACCCGCAGCAGTCGCCTTTGCCCGACACGCAATCGTCGACCGCTCTCGATAACAACCAGGCGAACGCGGTGGCTGCTGTCCTGCCGGTCGCACCGCCCTCCGTCTCCAGTGGCGAATCGCAAATTGGCCCCATGAATGCCGCCGCCGCCCTCCGGCAGTTTCAGGCCGACCAGATCGCCGGCCAGGCCAACGCGCGCCTGCACATCACGCTCGACGCCATGAACCAGTTGGCCGGCTATCTCGGCGGCATTTCTGGGCGCAAGAACGTCATCTGGTTCTCCGGCGCGTTCCCGTTGACCCTTCTACCTGGAGCCGGGCAATTCGACGCATTTGCTAACGTGGAAAGCTTTCGCGATGAGGTGAAGCGCACCGCAGATATGCTCACCGCCGCGCGTGTTGCCATCTACCCCGTCGATGCCAGCGGCTTGTGGGCGCCCGAGGAGTTTAGCGCTGCCAACAACCCCGTCCAATCCAACGATCCCCAAACTAGAGCTCAGGAACAAACCGCGCAATGGTCGCAAGAGCGCGAAGAGCACTACGGCAATCAAGCCACGATGCAGGAGGTGGCAGATGACACCGGCGGCAAAGCCTACCTTGGAACCAACGACTTCGGAAACGCTGTGGCCAGCGCCATCGAGGACGGTTCAAGCTACTACACTCTCGCTTATGTGCCAAAAAACGCCGCGCTCGACGGGCGGTACCGCAAGATTCAGGTGCGGCTCGACGACGACCATGGACTCAAGCTGGCCTACCGCCGCGGCTACTATGCCGATGCGCCCAGCAAATCATTGCCTGCTGGCAGCGAGCAAACCAACGTGTTTGCGGCAGCTCTTGACCACGACGCTCCAGCGGCCACCGCGATCCTGCTCAAGGCTCGCGTTTTGCCCGCCGCCGATCCGGCCTTCCAGGGCGTAAGCCTTCCCAGCGTAGCCGCCGGAGACAAGTCGACTTCATTCAACGGTTCTGCGCATCGTTACATCGTCGATCTCACGATCGACGCGCACAGCCTGGCTCTCGACACCCTGCCCGACGGAAGCCGCAAGGCCGCCATCGAGCTCGCCATGATCGCCTACGACGGCCTCGGCCATCCCTTGAATAACTACATGCACGCCTTCCAGGTGGGCCTCGGCGCCGCCCAGCTTGAGCGGATCATGACTTCAGGGATTTCCGTGCGCCTGCCCTTCGACCTGCCTGCCGGTCAGGTCGATCTGCGCATCGGCGTCCACGACCTCAATGCCGACCGCGCCGGATCGTTGGAGATTCCCCTCGATATCCATGACAACTAGCCTGGAATCAACTCGATGGGAGAGACAAGATCGGCGGCGATTCTGGGACAAAATGGAGCCTGCCTCCGCGCCATTTGGATCGGTTCGAGCAAGGCTCTTAGGGCATGGGTTTGTTACGTAGCCTTGCCACTCTCCCTTACGGCCCTAGATACAAGCTCACGCCAGGCGGTGCAAAGCTCAACTGGCCGGTCGTCGGGTCATAGTCGAGGTCGATCGCGTCGCTCTTCCGGCCGTTGATGAGTACGGCGACCAAAAGGCCGTTGCCGTAGCGGCCAGCCAATGCAATCTTGTGGCTGCGAATCGGGCCATACTCGTTGTCAGGACTGCCCGGCCCCCAATCGCCTTGGAATCGCGCGAATGGGTATGTGGCGTACTGCGCGGGGTGCTGTCGCCAGTTCGGGTCGTTCAACCAGATGCCATAGGCTTTGTTCAGGTCGTTGGCTTCGAGCGCGCCCATAAATTTGTTTACCGCGGCGCGTCCGAATAGATAACGATTCCAGTTCCAGGGCCAGTCCACGGGCCGGTTGGCCACGAGCCAGTAAACCAAAAACAGCACCAGAAGCGCGGCCGCGCTCGACTGGATGATCAGTCTCTTGCGCTTGGACCGTGCGGCGTCGAACTGAGGAGCATCGAGCAAAGTCATCGGAGTCGTTCCTCTTAATCAAAATTGAGCGAAAACGCAAGGAATAGGGAGTATGAAGTGGCGCCCATCCCATTAGACACCGCCAACCTGTTCGGTGTTCCCCGTTCCCAACTCCCAGCCCCTTCACTCTTCTCTGCTGTACGTCGTCTTGTTCTTATCCGCTTGCCGTTCCAGCGCCAGTTCAATCAGCTGCGTGATCAGTTGTTTGTAGCTGAGCCCCGACGCCTCCCATAGCTTGGGGTACATACTGATCTGTGTAAAGCCGGGCATCGTGTTTACTTCGTTCACAAAGATGCGCTGCTTGCCGCTGGGCTCCATGAGAAAGTCGACGCGGGCGAGGCCGGATAAATCGCACGCCCTGAATGCCTTCACGGCCATCTCGCGAATCCTTCTGCTCTGGTCGCGCGAAATCCTTGCGGGAATTACAGGCACAGATCCTTCCGAAAGATACTTCGCCTCGTAGTCGTAGAATTCCTTGCCGGGAATAATCTCGCCGACCACGCTTGCCTTAGGTGAGTCGTTGCCAAGCACGGCCACTTCAAATTCGCGGGCCCGTGCAGGCACGCCCCCGCGCCGCGACTTGCCACCCACGCCTTGCTCCACAATCAGCTTGCGGTCGTATTTCGCCGCCAGCGCCAGCGCCGGCGAAAGTTCTGCGTGATTGTGCGCCTTCGAAATTCCAACGGACGAGCCAAGGTTCGCCGGCTTTACGAAGACCGGGTACTTGAGCGCTCGCTCCACCAGCGCGATCGCCTTGCGTGGCGCTTTCTCCCAGTTCGCGCGGAGCAGCGTGACGTGCTCGACGATAGGCAGACCGGCCTCGGCGAACAGCCTTTTCATCACGTCCTTGTCCATGCCCGCGGCCGAGCCCAGAACGCCAGAACCAACATAGGCGATGCCTGCCAACTCAAACAGCCCCTGAATGGTGCCGTCCTCGCCGAAAGTGCCGTGCAGCACCGGAAAAACGACGTCAATGGCTCTCTCAGCCGAGCCCTGAGATGCCGGCTCAGGCGCCAGCAGTGTGGGAATACCCTCGTGGAGCAGCTTGGCGCCCGGCGTCGCCTCGGGGTCGCCAGCGCGTAAGTGCCTGGCGGCAGCTCCGGCATCGCCATTCAGAAGTCCGCGAGCATCGGCAGCCGCCAGCCAGCGGCCCTCCTTGGTGATACCAATGGGGGTTACGTCGAATTTCTCGCGATCGATCGCGCCCAGCACCGACGCCGCCGACAACAGCGACACCTCATGTTCGCCACTTCGCCCGCCAAAAAGAATGCCAACCCGCAGTTTCTTTGCCATGTTTTCGTGAAATAAACCTTTTCGCTCGTTAAGACAGCGCACTTTCAGTGTAGAGCCCCGCGCCCAACCAACTTACCAAATACCCTGAATACACTGTTTGGCGGCGCACTTCTTTGCTGCCGGAAATCCAATTCGGGACGTCAGGCCAAGAAAATGAAACCCGGGGGTTAACGCACCGAAAGTGTTATTCCCAACCGATTCAATCTAAGTAAGATAGGTCCAAGGCATTTCGAAAACGGATTCCTGCTCGCGCGGCGCCCTGACATTTCTGCCGCGACCGGAAGAATGAACCGGCAATCTGTACCCCCGAAGAAGCCCGTGAGCGCGGAAAGATCGTGAAGCCGAAGTGAAGCGCGTATCGATGAAACGATTTGTTTTCCCGGCTGTTATCCTCTTCGCATTTGTTCCCGCCGCGTCGCCTGCCCAGCCTGCGCCTCCGATCGGGCTGCACGCTGCAGCCACCATCTCCAACGAGGAGGCCGCCAAGCATCCGTCCACCACCTTCGAGGCGACCGTCACCTATTACCGCGGGTCCGACAAAGACCTCTTTGTTCAGGATGGCAATGACGCCATCTTTGTTCTTGCCCTCAAGATCCTGAAGCTCGCTCCCGGAGACCGCATCCTGGTGCACGGGACCATGCGGGAAAGCTTTCGGCCCTTTGTGGTTGGCAGTGACATCGCCGTCATTGGCCACGGCCCATTGTCCAAACCTTTGCAGCCCACCTTTGAGCAGATGATCCGCGCCGAAACCGATTGCAAGCTGGTCACTATGCGCGCGGTGATCCAGTCCGCCGACCTCGAGCCTGACGACCCATCATCGACGATGCGCTTCACCTTTCTTCGCATGCTCGTTGATGGCGGGCCAGTTGAGGCGATCGTCAATAGCGACGATGAAAGTGCCCTCAAGGGCCTGCTCGACGCCGAGGTGCAGATCACCGGCGCGGTCTCCGGCCACTTCGACAACAAGATGCAGATGACCGGCATCCAGCTCCACGTTCAGTCGCTGGCCGACGTGAAGATTCTGAAACATGCCAGCTCCGATCCATGGTCGCTTCCGGTTACGCCCATGGACCGCATCATCGCGGGCTATCGTGCGAACGATTTATCGCAGCGGATGCGTGTGCGGGGAACCATCACCTACTACCAGTTCGGCACCGCGTTGGTACTCCAGGATGGCCCCAGAAGCCTGTGGATCAACACCGACAGCCAAAACTTTCTGCAAGTGGGCGATGTCGTGGACGCGATCGGTTTCCCGGCCGTCGAGAATGGCTTCCTCACCCTGAACCACGGCGAAATACACGAAACATCCGCACGGGCGCCGCTCACTCCCTCTCTCTTCACCTGGCATCAGCTGGCACTCGGCGGCAACGATGGCCAAAGTCACAGCTTCGACCTGGTTTCGATGGAGGGCCAGGTGGTAACCGAAGTCCGTCAGGCCACCCAGGACGAGTATGTGCTTGACTCCGACGGTCACCAGCTCTCCGCCATCATCCGCCATCCCAACACAGCAAGCTCATTCCCGCTCGACCCCATGCGCGAGATTTCCGTCGGCACGCGCATCCGAGTCACTGGCATCTGCATGCTGGAAAACGCAAACCCCTTCAACGGCGAGGTGCCCTTTAATATCCTGATGCGCAACTTCGACGACATCGTGGTCGTCGCGCGGCCGTCGTGGCTGAATGTGCGCAATTTGTTAATAATCGTCTTCATTCTTCTTGGATTGGTGATCGCCCTTGGTATCCGCGCGTGGTTTATGGAGAGAAGGAACCGGCGCCGCATTGGATCGCTCGCTTACGTCGAACAGCGCCGCGCCAGGATTCTGGAAGCCATTAATCATTCCAAGCCGTTGGCGGAGATTCTGGAACGGATCACAGAGTTGGTTTCGGTGCGGCTGAATGGCACCCCCAGTTGGTGCCAGGTACTGGACGGCGCAACGCTGGGCAACCGCCCGGCTCAGCTTGACCCTTCTTCCCTGCGTACCGTGGAACACCCGATTGCCTCCCGGTCCGGCTCGACTCTGGGCTCCATCTTTGCAGCCTTCGATGCGCGCAAAAAAGCTGATGCCGAGGAGACCGCGGCACTGGAAATGGCGGCGGAATTGGCCACTCTGGCCATCGAGACTTCGCGCCTCTATTCCGATCTCGTTCACCGCTCAGAGTTTGACCTGCTGACCGACGTGGAGAACCGCTTCGCCATGGAGAAGAAACTCGACGCGATGATTCATACCGCGCGCGAGACCGCCACAATCTTTGGCGTCATCTACATCGATTTGAACGAATTCAAACAGGTGAACGACCTGCACGGCCACCTGGTGGGAGACATGTACCTGCAAGAAGTTTCACAACGCATGAAGCGGCAACTTCGACCTGGCGATGTGCTTGCGAGGCTGGGCGGCGACGAGTTCGCTGTACTTGTTTCTGATGTGCGCAACCGCGCCGGGGTTGAAGAGATCACAACGCGCCTGGAAGCCTGCTTCCATGAGCCGTTTATCGGAGAAGGATATATTCTGCGCGGCTCGGCCAGCTTTGGATTCGCTCTTTATCCAGAAGACGCCGACTCCGCTGATAGGTTGCTCCGCGCGGCCGACGCTGCCATGTACGTGGCCAAATACGGCCGGTTGGAGAATCTCCGTGCCAGTGAAAATCAGCCGGAAGCCGAACTGACGCCAAGGGCCGATTCCTAAGGGTGTCCCGTCCCCTTCCCACAACTCCTTGGCCGGGCAAGATTTCATCGCCCAATGTTCAATGTTCTCTGCTCGCTGTCGATAAGGACTCATAGGGCCGGATTCGTCTTCCAGCCCCTATGAGTCGCGCCAATGAAAAGGGTAGTCCCCCTGTTCGCGATGATTTGTCTCTGCGCTTCGAGCGCGTGGGGCCAGCCATCCGGCCAAATCACGACGTTGCATGCCGTGACCGCTCTCTCCAACGAGGAGGCCGCCAAGCATCCGTCTGTCACCTTCGAAGCCACCGTCACCTACTACCGCGGGTCCGATAAAGACCTCTTTGTTCAGGATGGCAACGACGCCATCTTTGTTCTTGCCCTCAAGATCCTGAAGCTCGCTCCCGGAGACCGCATCCTGGTGCACGGGACCATGCGGGAAAGCTTTCGGCCCTTTGTGGTTGGCAGTGACATCGCCGTCATTGGCCACGGCCCATTGTCCAAACCTTTGCAGCCCACCTTTGAGCAGATGATCCGCGCCGAAACCGATTGCAAGCTGGTCACTATGCGCGCGGTGATCCAGTCCGCCGACCTCGAGCCTGACGACCCATCATCGACGATGCGCTTCACCTTTCTTCGCATGCTCGTTGATGGCGGGCCAGTTGAGGCGATCGTCAATAGCGACGATGAAAGTGCCCTCAAGGGCCTGCTCGACGCCGAGGTGCAGATCACCGGCGCGGTCTCCGGCCACTTCGACAACAAGATGCAGATGACCGGCATCCAGCTCCACGTTCAGTCGCTGGCCGACGTGAAGATTCTGAAACATGCCAGCTCCGATCCATGGTCGCTTCCGGTTACGCCCATGGACCGCATCATCGCGGGCTATCGTGCGAACGATTTATCGCAGCGGATGCGTGTGCGGGGAACCATCACCTACTACCAGTTCGGCACCGCGTTGGTACTCCAGGATGGCCCCAGAAGCCTGTGGATCAACACCGACAGCCAAAACTTTCTGCAAGTGGGCGATGTCGTGGACGCGATCGGTTTCCCGGCCGTCGAGAATGGCTTCCTCACCCTGAACCACGGCGAAATACACGAAACATCCGCACGGGCGCCGCTCACTCCCTCTCTCTTCACCTGGCATCAGCTGGCACTCGGCGGCAACGATGGCCAAAGTCACAGCTTCGACCTGGTTTCGATGGAGGGCCAGGTGGTAACCGAAGTCCGTCAGGCCACCCAGGACGAGTATGTGCTTGACTCCGACGGTCACCTGCTCTCTGCCATCATCCGCCATCCCAGCACAGCAAGCTCATTCCCGCTCGAACCCATGCGCGAGATTCCCGTTGGCGCGCGCATCCGCGTCACTGGCATCTGCATACTCGAAGACGCAAACCCCTTCAACGGCGAAATACCCTTTAATATCCTGATGCGTAACTTCGACGACATCGTGGTCGTCGCGCGGCCGTCGTGGCTGAATGTGCGCAATCTGATTTTGATTGTCGGCCTCCTGCTTTGCGCGATGATCGCTATCGGCGTCAGAGGCTGGTCCCTGGAGCGGAGAGTCCGCCAGAAGACCGCGGCACTAGCCTATCTCGAGCAGCGACGGAGCCGCATTCTCGAGGACATCAATAACTCCCGCCCCCTCGGCGAGATCATCGAGTGCATCACTGAGGTGGTATCGTTCCGGTTGCACGGCGCGGCCTGCTGGTGCGAGATCGCCGATGGAGCGTGTTTGGGTAGACGCCCAACCAAAATCACTTCGCAAAGGATCGTCCAGCAGGAGATTCCCGGCCGCTCAGGAGACGACCTGGGACACCTCTTCGCCGCCATTCACCGCCTCAACCAGCCCAGGGCGGAAGAATCTGAGGCTCTGGCTCTCGGAGCAGGTCTGGCGACGCTGGCAATTGAAACCTCGCGCCTCTACTCCGATCTGGTCCGCCGCTCGGAGTTCGATCTGCTCACCGACGTCCCCAACCGCTTTTCTCTGGAGAAGCACCTCGGCGCCATGATTTCGGAAGCCCAGAGGTCTGCCGGTATCTTCGGCTTCATCTTCATCGATCTCGATCGCTTCAAGCAGGTGAACGACCTCCACGGGCACCAAACGGGAGACATGTATCTGCAGAAAGCAGCGCTTCGCATGAAGGCGCAGCTGCGGCCAGGCGACACTCTTGCCCGCGTGGGCGGCGATGAGTTCGCTGCTGTGGTTGCGGCGGTACATAGCCGCTCTGACGTCGAAGAGATCGCGCACCGCCTGGAACATTGCTTCGACGAGCCTTTCGCGGTGGGCGGATATGTGTTGAACGGCTCGGCCAGCGTCGGTTTCGCTCTTTACCCCGAAGATGCCGTAACCGCCGACAGCCTGCTCAGCTCGGCTGACGCCGCCATGTATGCCGTTAAGCAATCCCGGAACAGCTGTAGGCCAGCGACCCCAACGGCCAAAGATGCAATCTTTGCCTCACAAAAATGCGCATAAGAAAGGCCCGGCTTCATCGTCGGGCCTTTCTGGTTGAGTCGCGCTTTTGGAAACGTTGCCTGGCCAGCCAGTCTTACTCCGCCGCCATCTCCTCGGCTTCGCCTTCCTGACGCATCAGCTCCAGCTCCCGCTCGGCGGCTTCAATCTCGGCATGCACTTCCTGCTGCACGCGAGCCGCTGCCTCCTCGAGCTCCGGTGAGAGCTGCACGTTGCGGTAGTATTCCAGGCCTGTGCCCGCGGGAATCAAACGGCCCACGATCACGTTCTCTTTCAACCCGCGCAGGTTGTCCACCGCGCCGTTGATGCTGGCCTCGGTGAGCACGCGCGTTGTCTCCTGGAAGCTGGCCGCCGAGATGAAGCTATCGGTGGAGAGCGATGCCTTGGTAATGCCCAGCAACAGCGGGCGTCCAATCGCGGGGCGGCCGCCGTTCTGCAGCACGCGCTCGTTCTCTTCCCTGAAGCGGAACCGGTCCACTTGCTGTTCCAGCAGGAAGTTCGTGTCGCCCACTTCGTCGATTCGAACCCAGCGCAGCATCTGCCGCACAATCACTTCGATGTGCTTGTCGCTGATCGCCACGCCCTGGAGCCGGTAGACCTCCTGAATTTCGTTCACCAGGTAAGCCTGCAGCTCCTTCTCGCCCAACACGGCAAGAATGTCGTGCGGATTCAGCGGGCCGTCCATCAGAGGATCGCCAGCGCGTAGCCGCTCGCCCTCTTGAACGTTTACGTGAATGCCCCGCGGCACCGAGTATTCCTTCTCGTCGCCGTTGTCGGCCGTCACGTAAATCTTGCGCTGTCCCTTTGAGACCTCGCCGAACCTGACCACGCCATCGATTTCGCTGATGATCGCAGTCTCGCGCGGCTTGCGCGCCTCAAAGAGTTCCACCACGCGCGGCAGACCGCCCGTGATGTCCTTGGTGCGCGTGCTCTCCTTGGGAATCTTCGCCAGTACGTCGCCCGGACCCACGTTGTCGCCGTCCTGCACCATCAGGTGAGCGCCGCGCGGCAGCAGATACCGCTTGCTGCCCTTGGCGCCCTTCATGGCAATGGCCGGCTGCCGCTTTTCGTCGGGCGAGTCGGCAACCACCCAGCGAGACAGACCGGTCACTTCATCCACTTCCTCGTTGAGGGTGATGCCTTCCTGCAGGTCCTTGAACTGCACCGTTCCGCCGATCTCAGTGAGAATGGCGTAGGTATAAGGGTCCCACTCGGCCAGCAATTCGCCCAGCTTGACCGCCGAGCCCTCGCGAACGCGGAGGCGCGCGCCATAAACCACCTGATAGCGCTCCTTTTCACGGCCGCGCTCATCCACGATGGCCACCGAGCCGGAGCGATTCATGGCCACCAGCTCGCCTTCCTTGCTTTCCACCGTGTTCAGGTTGATGAAGCGCACGAAGCCATTGTTTTTTGCGTCCAGGCGCGACTTGTCCTGCACGCGGCTGGCCGTGCCGCCCACGTGGAACGTACGCATGGTGAGCTGCGTTCCCGGTTCTCCAATCGACTGCGCCGCAATCACGCCGCAGGTCTCGCCCAGTTCGACCATCCGGCCGGAACCCAGGTTACGCCCGTAGCACAGCGCGCAAACACCGCGCCGCGATTCGCAGGTGAGCACTGAACGGATCTTCACCCGCTCTACGCCCGCGCCCTGAATCGCCGACGCAATGTCCTCGTCGATGGGCTGGTTCACTTCCACCACAACATTGCCGTCGTAATCCTTGATCCGTTCCAGCGACACGCGGCCGATGATGCGGTCGCGCAACGGCTCGATGATTTCACCCGACTCAACGATGGAGCCTACGTAGATGCCTTCCAGCGTGCCGCAATCCGGCTCCGTCACGATCACGTCCTGCGCCACGTCCACGAGCCGCCGCGTCAGGTAGCCCGAGTCGGCGGTCTTCAGCGCCGTGTCGGCCAGGCCCTTGCGTGCGCCGTGCGTCGAGATGAAGTATTCGAGCACGGTCAGCCCTTCGCGGAAGTTGGCTGTAATCGGCGTCTCGATGACTTCGCCCGAAGGCTTGGCCATCAGTCCGCGCATGCCGCTCAGCTGGCGAATCTGCTGCTTCGATCCGCGGGCGCCCGAGTCGGCCATGATGTAAATCGGGTTCATAGCCCCTTCATCGTCCGCCTTCTTCATGTTCGAAAACATCTCGTCGGCAACCTGGTCCGTCACCGCCGACCACATCTGGATCACCTTGT
>CAYYKV010000012.1:0-35030 GCA_964468605.1 uncultured Occallatibacter sp.
CGTCGGACCACGTGATTGCCGACGAGCCGCGCTTTCTGAAGGCGCTGCAAAAGGGCATCGCTGCGGCCGCGGCGGGAGAGAACATCGTGGTGCTGGGCATCGAACCCTTCCGCGCCGAGACCGGCTATGGGTACATTGAAACCGGCGACCTGACGGAGGACGATTCGGCGCTGCATGTGCGCCGGTTCATCGAGAAACCGAACCAGAATCGCGCCGAGGAGTTTGTCGCCGCGGGAAATTACTACTGGAATTCGGGCATGTTTCTTTGGACGGCGCGGACGCTGGCCAACGCCGTGCGCGAGCATGTGCCGGAGACGGCTCCGCTGCTGGAGGCGATCGCCGCCGCGTGGGGCACGCCACAGTTTGACGAGGTCTTCCGCACCACGTATCCAAAATGCGAGAACATTTCCGTTGACTATGCCGTTCTGGAGCCGCGATCGGCGAAGGGCGAGCATCTTTCGCATCTTTACTGCATTCCCGCGGAGTTCAACTGGAACGATCTCGGTTCGTGGGCCTCGCTCTACGAGTACCAGGTGGAGACGCGGCTGCGCGGCGACGCCGAAGGCAACGTGGCCGATACCACCGGCCATATCTCGATTGAAGCCAGCGATAACTACATCTTCAGCCCGCGGAAGTTTGTCGCGCTGGTGGGCGTGGAGAACCTGGTGATCGTGGATACTGAAGACGCGCTGCTGATTGCCCACCGCGACCACTCCCAGGACGTGGGCAAAATCGTGAAAGAGCTGAGCATCACCGGGCGGAGCGAGCTGATCTAGGTCCGATTTGCTTGAAGCCGCTTCTTCGCGCCGCTCACAGATCAAGCATCTCGAGAAGCGCTTCCACGCTCAACCGGTGGTGGGCGGCGATGTGCCTGAGGATGCCGGAGAGCGTGCCTGTTTTGATAGGGCTGTGAGAGGGAATTACTTCGTGGTTCTCACCGTCTCGCTGCGTAGTTACGCGAATGTGGGATCCTTTTTGGCGCGTTACCTGATAACCCAAAATGCCCAGCGCCTTGACCAATTTCGGTCCGTTAACGTCGCGCGGCAGTTTCACTGGACCAGGACTTCGTCGCGCACAAAGTGGAGGCGGATGATCTTGGGCGACGGTGTGGAATCGTCAAAGTAGCACTTGACGGCATCTTTGACCATCGCACGGAGCTCCTCGATGGTATCGCCCTGGGTGTGGATGCCGTAACCCAAGGCTGACGCGGTATACCCGCCATCGACCTCGTCTTCACGCACTTCAAAGATGATCTCACTCATCGTGGAAAGAGCTCTCCTGCCTGCCTCAAATGTTAACATCGCCCGAATCCAGCAACAAGCGCGCTGCTCCACCGCTGTACAATTCTTGGGTAACTCAGCGCGCAGTTTTCGCCTGAGTGGGGTGGAAAATGCCCGAAACGATTGATTGGCCGGGGCGCGGCAAACGGCATCGCCCGCGCTTGTTGATTTATCTCTTCCTCGCCGTCGTCATTTTGATTTTTGTTGGCGGCCGCACCGCGATTTCCTACTGGGTCGACCTGCTGTGGTTTCGCTCGCTCGGCTACGCAAGCGTCTTCTGGAGAAGCTTTGGCCTCGAATGGGGCACTTTTGCGGTCTTTGCAGGATTGACGTTTCTGATCCTGCTTGCTGCGTTTCTGGTGTTGCGCCACAGCCATGCCGCCGATTTGCCCGATACGCACACAATCTTTTTCGCCGGAAAACCGATCGAGCTGCCGCTGAAGAAGTTTCTGCGGATTATTGCCGTTATCGGCTCGCTCCTGGTCTCGCTGGCCACCGGCTTCGCGATGGAGGGCCAGTGGCAGACGCTGGCTCTCTATTGGTACGCGCCGCGCGCCGGCGACGTCACCGATCCGATCTTTGGACGGCCGCTCGGCTTCTATCTGTTCACGCTGCCGGCATGGGAGATGATTGCGGGATGGCTGCTGACGCTGGCGGTCATCGTATGCATTCTGGCAGTGTTGTTTCTGATCGCCGCAGGCGGAGGACGCGCGCTGGGCGGGCGCTTTGGCGGGACCGCTTCCCTGCCCTGGCGCGGCGTTTCGATCGCCGGTGGATTCGTACTATTTGCGCTGGCCATCCGCGAGTACGTCGGCCGCTTCGATTTGCTGTTCCAGGAGCACACGATCTTCAACGGCGTGACCTACACCGATGCGCACGTTACGTTGATCGGGATGTTGTTTATCGCCGTGGCGCTGGCGCTGGGCGCCGTAATTGCGATTGCCGGCGGCGTAATCCGGCCGCGAGCACGCTGGCTGCTGGCCGCGTTGGCTCCCGCAGTGGCCTGTTACGTGGTGGCCTCGGTCGCGGGATGGTACGTGAGCACGTTCATCGTGAAGCCGAACCAACTCGACAAAGAGCGGCCTTACATTGCCAATAACATTGCGATGACGCGGAAGGCATACGGACTGGACAGCTTTGCGCAGCGTGAGTTTCCCGCGGACACGACTGTCGCCGCCGTCGATGCGGAACACAATCAGGCCACGCTTGAAAATATTCGCCTGTGGGACGTGAACGCGTTGCAAGACACACTGCGGCAGGTGCAGGAAATTCGCACCTATTACGATTTTCCCGGCATCGACATCGACCGCTACCAGATCAACGGATCGCTGCGGCAGGTGATGCTGGCGGTGCGCGAATTGAATGTGGACAAGCTGCCCGAGAGCAGCCGCAACTGGATCAACGACAAGCTGATTTATACACACGGCTACGGCATCACCATGAACCCGGTGAACGGCTTTTCGCCCGAGGGGCTGCCTATTCTTTACCTGAGCAATATGCCGGTGCAGAGCACGGTGCCGGGGCTGAGCGTTACGCGTCCGGAGATTTACTTTGGCGAGCTGACCGACAGCGATGTGTACGTGAAGACGCACCAGCAGGAGTTCAATTATCCGCAGGGACAGAGCAACAATCTTTCTTCGTATGAGGGCACAGGCGGGATTGAAATGGGAGGTTTCCTGCGCCGCGCGCTGCTGGCCTTCGATCTTGGCGACCTGACCAAGGTTCCGTTCAGCGACGACATCACGGCCGACAGCCGCCTGCTGATGCGGCGCAACGTGGTGGCGCGCGTTTCCACGCTGGCGCCCTTCCTGACCTTCGATCACGATCCATATATTGTGGTCGGAGCAGACGGACGTCTTTCATGGATCATTGATGGCTACACTTCTTCGGCGAGCTATCCTTACTCGGCGCCGTCGGCGCTCGAAAACGCGCCCGTCAATTACATTCGCAACAGCGTGAAGGCCGTGGTGGACGCGTACGACGGCACCGTGACTTTCTACGTGTTCGATAACCAGGATCCGATTCTGGCCGCGTGGCGCGGCATTTTTCCGGATTTGTTCAAAGATGAGTCGGCCATGCCCGCGTGGCTGCGCGCGCACGTGCGCTATCCGGAGATGCTGCTGAGCCTGCAGGCCGATGTGTACGCGCTTTACCACATGACCGATCCGGAAGTGTTCTATAACCGCGAGGACCAGTGGAGCGTGGCCACGCAAACGGGCTCGAGCCAGGGCGACCAATCGACGCAGGAGATGCAACCGAACTTTGTGCTGATGACCTTGCCTGGCGAATCGGGCGGCTTGGAGTTTGTTGAGATTCTGCCTTTCACGCCGACCAACCGCAACAACCTGATCGGCTGGATTGCCGCGCGCAGCGATGGGGCGAATTACGGCAAAGCCGTGGTCTTCGACTTCCCCAAGACGCGCCTCGTCGATGGCCCGCAGCAGATTGAAGCGCGCATCGACCAGAATGCGCAGCTCTCCGGCCAGCTCACGCTCTGGAATCAACAAGGCTCGCACGTGATTCGCGGCAGCCTTCTCGTGATTCCCTGCGGGCAGGCGCTCCTCTACGCGGAGCCGATTTACCTGCAAGCCGCTCAGAGTCCCATGCCGGAGTTGCGCCTCGTCGTGCTGGCGTTGCAGGATCGTCTCGCCTATGGCCCGACTTTTGAGGCCGCATTGAGCTCGCTCTTCGGAGCAGAAGCGCCGTCGCTTACGAACGGCGAAGCAGCGCAAGCCGCGACGGGGGCGGGGAATGGGACGGGTGCGACTGTGCCTGCGGGAACCGTGCAGCCCAATGAGAGCCAGAGCGCATTGATTAGCCGGGCGAGCCAGGACTTCGCGGACTATCAGCGCCTGACCTCGGAAGGCAAGTTGGCTGATGCCGGACAAAAGCTCGACGACCTGAAGAAGGTGCTGGATGAGCTGAACGCTCGCGGAAAATAGCGCGGCCAGACTTGCAGTTTTGGGGCTTCGTTCACCTTCTACGATTGCAACAGAGGTCATGGTCACCCCATGTTCATTATGGATCGGCGCAGATTTCTGAAATCAGCGGCAGCCACTGTGCCG
The DNA here is from genome assembly GCA_964468605.1 of uncultured Occallatibacter sp. GTDB lineage: Bacteria > Acidobacteriota > Terriglobia > Terriglobales > Acidobacteriaceae > Telmatobacter. Next base: position 4,346 of record CAYYKV010000012.1, read on the forward strand.
CTGGTCCGAGTGGGAGAATCTCTTGCCATGAGTCCGGCCAGAGTGGCCACTGGCGCGATTCCAGGAGCGGCTGCGGACGTGCCCTGGCAAAAGACCGTGCGACGCATCGGCCAGACCAACATGACCGAGCACGATCCGGCGGTCCTCGACGTGGAAGCGTGGGCGGATTATTGGGCGAGCGCGAAGGTTGGCGCGGTTTTTGTCAGCGTCACCGGGATTGTTGCGTTTTATCCGAGCAAAGTTCCGTTTCATCGACCGGCAAAGTACCTGAACGGGCGCGACTTTACGGGCGAGTTGAACGATGCGGCGAAGAAGCGCGGGCTGCATACAATCGCGCGCTACAGCCCCGACCTGAATTGGGGCGATGCGCTGGCTGCGCATCCGGAGTGGTTCATGCGCGATGAGCATGGACGGCCGATTCAGTCGGCTGAGGCTCCTGAGCTCTTTCAAACTTGCATGTTTACGACGTACATGACCGACTATTTTCCAGCGGTGATGCGCGAGGTGAACTCGCGCTACGACGTAGACGCACACTACACCAATGGCTGGCCGCCGTTCGCATTGCAGGAATGCTATTGCGATCAGTGCCGCCAGTTACCGCCGGCGAAGACGCCCGCTTACTGGGACAAGTTCAACGAACGCTTTACGACCCTGTGGAAGCTGTACGATTCGATCGCGAAGGAAAAGAAGGCGACGAGTTTCTACATCACGAATATGGGCGGGGGCTTTCACGCCACGCCGAATCTTGCGCAGCTCGGCGAGGTTTGCCAGTGGTTCCAGAGCGACAACCAGGGCCGCAACCTGCACGATGCGCCGGTTTGGGGCGCGGCGCAACAGGGACGCGTGTGCAACGCCGTGCTCGACGGAAAGATGGCCACCAACGTGACGGGGGCGTATACGACCGGGCCGATTCGCTGGCGCGAAGTCACTAAATCGCCCGCTGAATCCGTGATCTGGCTCAGCCAGACGCTGGCCAGCGGCATGGTTCCCTACTACCACGTTGTTGGTGGAGAAAATGGTCTTGGCGAAGATTTGCGCTGGGAGAAGATCGGCCGTGACTATTTCTTGTGGACCGCGCGACACGATGAGCACTGGGTGAACAAGAGCTCCATCGCCAACATCGGCGTGGTGATGGGCCAGCGGACGCAGCTCTTCTATCAGCCGCAGCGCGATTTTTCGATGCAGCAGTATATTGATGCGGTGTATTCGGCGCTGCTGGACGGAAGGTTTCTCTTCGACTACGTACACGAGGACCGGCTGCAGTTGGAGCGGATCAAGAGATACTCGGCTCTGATTCTGCCCAACACAGCGTTGCTCAGCGACGAGCAGTGCCAGCAGTTGCGCGACTACGTGAACCAGGGCGGCTCGTTGCTGGCCACGTTTGAGACCAGCATGTACAACGAGCGGAACGAGCGCCGCAACGATTTCGGGCTGGCCGACGTCTTCGGAATTCATGCAGCGGGTCCAGTGATCGGCCGGCTGGGAAATGCGAATCCCTACCTGGCGCGCATTGAACGGCCGCATCGCATTCTGGATGGATTCACCGATACGCATTGGATTGCAGGCGCGGAGTTTCGCGTGCCGCTGAAACCGGTGGACAATCCCGTGCTCACGGTGGTGCCGGGCTACACGGCATATCCGCCGGAGCTTTCGTATCCTCCGGTTCCGCGCACCGATGAGCCGGCCGCTGTGCTGCGCGAGCGCGGTACGAGCCGTCTGGCATATTTTCCGGGCGACATCGAGCCGACCATGTGGCTCTCAGGGCAGCAAGATCTCAGCAGGCTACTGGTGAATGCGATTCGCTGGGTGGCTGGCGCACCGGCTCCGGTGAGCGTGGAGGGAAAGGGACTGGTGGAGATCTTTGCGTGGGAAACGGAGGCGGGATTCGCGGTTCACGTGTTGAACTACACCAACCCGAATGCGCATCACGGATGGTTCAGCGAGTTTTATCCTATCGGAGCGCAGAAGGTTCTCTTCAATCTGCCTGTGGGCAGGCGCGTGACGCGCGTTGAATTGCTGCGCGCCGAGCGCGACATTCCTTTCCACGTAGCGGATGGTTCGGTTGAGTTTACGATCCCTTCCGTTACGGATTACGAAGTTGCGGCGCTTTATTCGGCGTGAGGATTCAAGAGCGCCCAGCAGCGATGACCGGAACAGTTCTGTAGATGATTCTCTAACGAATAAATGGAGTGATTGCGATGCCTCGCTTTGCTGCCAACTTGACGATGATGTATGCGGAACACAGCTTTCTCGACCGCTTTGGCGTTGCCGCGCGCGATGGCTTCACGGCCGTCGAGTACCTTTTTCCTTACGATTATCCGGCCGCAACGCTGGCCGCGAAACTCAAGGAGCATAACCTGCGACAGGTGCTTTTCAACGCTCCTCCGGGAGACTGGAAGGCTGGCGAGCGCGGGATTACGGCACTGCCAGGCCGCGAGCCTGAGTTTCGCGACGGTTTTTTACTGGCGTTGGAGTACGCCGAGGTATTGCAATGTCCACGGATTCACGCAATGGCGGGCGTTGCGCCGCAGGGAACGGATCGCGCGCACTTGCTTGGCGTGTACACGGCAAACCTGGCTTGGGCCGCGGAACGGGCGCGCGCGGCCGGGATCGATTTGCTAATTGAGCCGATTGCGAAGCGAAACCTGCCGGGATTCTTCCTCAATCGCCAGGAAGAGGCGCACGCGATCGTAACGGAAATCGGCGCTCCGAACCTGAAGATTTTGATGGACCTTTTCCATTGCCAGGTGGAAGAAGGCGATTTGGCGGTAAAGATTCGCAAGTATCTCGCGGACGCGAAGAAGACGCGCGTGGGCCACTTCCAGTTCGCCGGCGTGCCCGATCGGCATGAGCCGGACACCGGCGAAGTGCGCTACGGATATCTCTTCGATTTGATCGATGAGCTTGGTTACGAGGGGTGGATCGGGTGCGAGTACACTCCTGCCGCAGCTACTTCGGCCGGGCTCGGTTGGTTCAAAAAGGAAACCGCCGCGAAGTAAAGATTTCGCGGCGGCGCTCTGATTCGTGAGCTGTTTCGTTTACTTCACGACACCAAAGGTAAGCGTGGTGGTGGAGTGCATGGTCTGGCCAGGACGCAGAAGCGTGCTGGGAAAATCCGGATGGTTCGGCGAATCGGGAAAGTGCTGCGTCTCCAGGCAAAGGCCGGAGTGCTTTTCATACTTCACGCCGTGGCGGCCGGTGAACGACCCATCGAGGAAGTTGCCCGAGTAGAACTGCACGCCGGGTTCGGTCGTCTCCACAGTCAGCTTGCGCCCACTCACTGGATCGGTGACGATCGCGGCCAGATGCAATGAACCGATCTTGCCGTTGAGAACCCAATTGTGGTCATAGCCGCCGGCGATTTTGAGTTGCTGGTTGTCAGCGCCGATGCGCGCGCCGATCACTTCGGGCTTGGTGAAATCGAGCGGCGTGCCGGTCACCGGCGCCAACTCGCCGGTCGGGATCAACGTCGAGTTCACCGGCGTGAATCGGTCGGCTCCGATCTCCAGCTTCTGGTCGAGAATGTTGCCCTGGTCGTCGCCGTGCAGGTTGTAGTACGCATGGTTCGTCAAGTTCAATACCGTTGGCTTGTCGGTGGTGGCGGAGTAATCGATATGCAAAGTATCGCCCCTGAGGGTATAGCGCACCTTGGCGGTTAGCGTTCCCGGGAATCCCATATCGCCGTCGGGGCTGACGAGCGTGAACTCGACTCCGCCGGGTATCTCCTCGGACTTCCAGACGTATTGATTGAATCCTTTGGGTCCGCCATGCAGGGCGTTGGGGCCATCATTGAGCGGAATCTGATAGGTCTTGCCATCGATGTTGAACTTTCCACTGGCGATGCGGTTCCCGTAGCGTCCTACAATGCCGCCAAGGTACGTCTTGTTATCGGCCAGGTAACCTTCAAGTGAATCGTATCCAAGAACGACATCAGCCATCTTGCCATTGCGATCTGGGGCTTTTACGCTCACCAGGTGCGCTCCGTACGCCATGACTCTTACTTCAATCTGCCCGCTGGTCAGCGTGTAGATCGGAACCGGAACTCCGTCCGCGGTTTTACCGAAAATCGACATCTTCGTCTCTCCCTTTGCAACGGCCGGAACGGCCATTGCCACAGCCATGATGAGTGCAAGAACGTGAACTACTCGCTTCACAATTTACCTCTCTGCCTTCAAACGCCGGCGCCACAGCCAATTCGCGGTTCCCGACGCGGTTTGATGCTCGCCGAATTCAGGCCGCAATCGCGGCGAGAAAACGCTTCCTGGCAAATATAACTGAAACGGCAGACTCATCCATCATATTCCCGCAGGGCGCGGGATGGGTGGATTGCCGAGGACAGGACGCTGCAGGCTGGATCTCCGAACACCGGTCCGTCCATTTTCCCGCGCTCCATGAAGGCTGGATTAGAGTGCGTAGAGGATGCGGACGTGTCGCCCTCAAAGAGGCGCGAAGAAGCGTTCAGAGCTCTTCGCAGGTTTGATCTTTGTTGAGGTACGGCAAAGCCGACATATCGAGGTTCCTGGATTCGCGGCCTTTCTGGTTGACAGGAATATGGCGGTTAGCCATGGGCACGACACAGGCGAGGAACGTGGCTGCAACGATGCGCATGTCGGACCACAAGGTGGCATGAGCCATGTAGTTAAGATCGATGTTGGCCTTCATCGGCCGGATGTGCTGGTTGTAAAAAGCATCGAGAAGTGAGGGATGGACGTGCCGCAAGACTTCCTCTTCTCTGCGGAAAGCGAGTGTTGCCGCGCCGGTGATGCCGGGGCGAAATGGCATGTTACGAATGGCTGCGTATTGCGGCAGCTTCGGCCGGGGACCAATCAGGCTCATATCGCCACGGAGAATGTTATAGAACTGCGGCAGTTCATCGAGCTTGAGCTTGCGGAGGATGCGGCCAACGGCCGTGATGCGGCTGTCGCCGTCGCGCGTAAGACCGGGACCTGACGACTTGCCGGAGGAGGGAATCATACTGCGAAATTTGTAGATGGGAAAGAGACTTCCCCGCCGGCCCACGCGCTGCTGAACGAAGAGAGCGGGGCCTTGCGAAGACAGCCGGATCAGGATCGCGATACCCAACATCGGCAGAGCAAAAACGATGAGCACAGCCAGCGCAACGAAAATGTCAAAGAAACGCTTGGCCAGCGAGACGCTCCATTTGCTTGCAAAGGGAGAATCAGCTCTCAACTCAAGGAGTCGCGCTACGACGGGCGGGTCAGGAGGAATAATGCCCAAAGGGGACGGAGAAAGAGTCAGTTCTTGATCCTGAAGGCTGATAGCGGATGGCATGAGACCCACCTCAACGAAGGAATTCACAGGTGGTGAGGCTCAGAGGCCGAGAATCGATCTACGCGCAGTCTTTGTTATCGATCTGCGCCGGAACTCAACATCTGAAGCTAACCACGAAAACTCATGGCAATCTTCGTGCGGTTTTGGCGGCTGAATTATGAGGAGACATTCAGAAGCGTATGGCGCGTCACTTGACCACATCCAGCGCGGCGGAGCTCAAAGACAACTGCGACATGATTTGAGTCCAATCCGCGAGCGCTCGAATACCGGAGGGTTTTATCATTTTTTCGGGCACAACGATCGTGTCTCCCGGGTAAAGGCGGAGATTGTCCAGTGCTGATGGGTCAAAGATCGAATTTCCGTCGCCGCGATGAACGGTCGAACCATCGGCCCGCAAAACGAAGATTTGATGTCGGTCTGCTTCGCGGGCAGGGCCTCCGGCAAGGCGCAGGTACCTGCTAAACCTGGCGTTGTTCTCGCACAGGAATGCGTTCTGATTGAAGACCGCTCCGATGACCTGAATTGTGGAAGGTCGAGACGGAATCACGAGCCGGTCGCCATCCTCCAAAGCCATTTCGGGCAGATCGCTAACGCTTTGGCTGAAAGGAGAGAGGTTGAGGACGATTCTGCCCGATGCCCGCATCTGGCGCAGGCGGGAAGCCAGGCCCTGGTTTGCAGACAGCAAGGCGCTTTGAGAATTATTCTGGCCGGTTTGAACTTCCAGACCTGAAATTGCATTCCGCTGCATGAGATGGGCAAGACGATTGGCATATTCGTCCAGCCGTTGCTGCTCCAGCGCTTGCGTGCTCGCGCGCGTGAATTCGGACCCGTAGAGATAGGCCTTGGGGGTCAAGCCACCGGCGCGCTCCACGAGGGAGCGAAGCGTTTCTCCCGGAGCCACGCTGTAGACGCCGGCTTTGACAATTTCGCCTTCCAAGCGCACGTATCTCGTGCGGCGATCGACCGGCAAGTCAAGATCATCGCGCGAAAAGATGGTCACGGCATCGCCCGACTGGAGAGCGAGATCCTGTGCGCCGTCATGCTCGAGGACGAGCTTGCCGAGATCGAACGAGATCAGAGATGTGTTCATCGTGGATGGATCGCGCCTCTCGATGACGGCGTAGTCCCAATCGGTTTCGCCGGCGGTGGAACGAACTGCCGCGTCCTGTCCAGCCGGCGATTGTTCATCGGCGGTAAACTCGGGCGCGGGAAGGCCGAGTTGCGTGCGGCGCCACCAATAACCGCGCGTCACCAGCGAATCTCGATCCGGGATGAGATCGCTCAAATGCATTCCCGGTCGCCAGCGAAAGTGGCCTGGATTGGCGACCGATCCCCGCAGGGTAACTGTTTCGCGGTAGTTCGAGGTGATGGGGTCGACGCGCACAATGTCTCCATCGGCAAGCATTGCGGCGAGCCCCTCGGCATCGTCACTGAGTTCGAAGGCGATGCGTTGGGTGTGGTTGGCGATGCGGTCGACGGAAAAACGCGAGCCCGCGGCCATCGCGGTTCTGCCTCCGGCCGATTCGAGCAGGGCGCCCAGTGTCTCTTTTCCGATCAGTTCATAAATGCACGGTTCGCGCACACTGCCGAGCAAGGCCACCTGCGGGCCTGCGGACGGGATGTAGAGCACGTCGCCCGGCTGCAGTTGCATGTCGCCGGTTTTGTCGCCTTTGACGAGCAGTTGATAAAGGTCGAGGTCGGTGAGAATGCCGCCATCGCGTTTGAGCTGAATGTGACGCATGGAGCCCGTGGAGGAAGGCCCGCCGCTGGCGAATACGGCATCGATAAGAGTGCTGAGCGCGCTGACCGTATACTCTCCCGGTTGCCGCGCTTGACCGGTGATGTAGACCTCGATGGAATGAATCTGGCCGAGGTCGACCGTGAGCTCGAAGTTGCGGTAGATGCGGTCCATCGCCTGGCGAAGATGGTCTTCCGCAGCGGCGACGGTGAGGCCGGCGACATGGACCGATCCAATCTTCGGCAGGAAAATATCGCCCTCGCGGCTGATGCGGAGATTGGCGCTGAAGTTGACCTGGCCCCAGATCCTGATCTCGAGTTCATCCTGGGCAGCCAAAATGAGATCGGCCGGAGCGGGAGCATCGTTGACCGGGGCAAACGTAACCTGCCGGCCGGTGAATAAGCCGATTCCATAAATGGGCAGCATTTGACCGGTTGTCGAGGCCACAAAGCGCTGAAACTCCGTGGGCGGCTCCGGCGGGAGTCCGTGGGAGTGCGTCTGCGCCGCCGGCCCCGGCTGCGAGAACCTCTCTGTATAGGTTGAGCCTGAGGTGAGGCTGCCAACAGCCGAGGCCTCACTCGATTGGTCGGCGCGCGGCTGCCTCTGAACCGGCCCGGAGACATCAAAGACTGCCGGAGCCTCCTGCGATTGGCTCGATGAGTTGGTGGGCTCTTGAATCTGGCAGGCAAGAGAATCGGAATCGTCAGAGCATTGCGCGTGTAGCGGCCAAGGGAAAAAAGCCAAGGCCGCGATAACGGTTAATCCCAAGTAAGACAGGCGAAGCCCCATGAACCGCTGAAATGAATGGTTTCTCATATACGAAACATTTTTCGCGCAACCCAATGGGCCCGAGTGCGGAAAACGCGAAATGCATTTTACGAATTCCCAATTTCAGACACTTCGTGAGGATTTTCCCAGAATTGAAATGGGCGCATCGATCGCAGCTAATTCACACCTCTCGCCGCCACTGCTTGCCGGTACTCTGGGCGCAGCTTTCAAATCCATGCGAAGGTTCACTGCCCAAACCTTTTGAAGGCGCGGAAGCGACTGAACCTGCCGTAACCCACATTGAAGGAAGTGACGCGTGCCCACGGAGACGCTTGAACCTGCTGCCCGCACCGACGAAACACTCCAATCGCCATTGCATTCCTTGCTTCTGAGTGCGCTACACCACGGAAGGCTGGTGGGCCTGTTGACGACAGCTTTCATTCTGTTTGCATCGGCGACAGCGATCCTACTGCCCAACCTCTATAAGGCATCGGTGGTGATCGTACCGCCACAAGGCAACTCGACCAGCGCGGCGATGCTCGCGCAACTGGGCAACCTGGGCGCGCTGGCGTCGATGGGCGGCGGATTGAATATCAAGAATCCCAATGACATGCAGGTTGCGCTGATGAAAAGCCGCACGGTAGAGGACGCGATGGTGCAGCGGTTTCATCTTCAAGCGGAGTACCACAAGCGCTATGTTTCTTCGGCTGTCAAGCGGTGGGAGCAGATGACGGCTGTCGAAAACGGTCTCAAGGATGGCCTGATCCGGTTGTCGGTAACCGACAGAGATCCGCAGCGGGCCGCTGAACTTGCGAATGGATGGGTGGAAGAGTACCGGAAACTGATTGCGTCACTCGCGGTGACGGAGGCCGCGCAGCGGCGGATGTTTTTTGAGCGTGAAGTGAATGAGGAGCGCGATGCGCTGACTCGCGCGGAAGACAACTTGAAGGACACCGAGCAGCGGACCGGAGTGCTGGAGCTCGACGGCCAGTCACGCGCCCTGATTGCGTCGGCGGCCATGCTGCGCGCGCAGGTGGCGGCGAAGCAGGTCGAGATCCGCGCCATGCGCGAATTTGCCACCAGCGAGAATCCCGACATGGCCCGGGCCGAACAGGAGTTGGCCGGGATGGAGAGCCAGCTGGCCGCAATGGACGTGAACAGCGACCATGTGACGGGCGACCTGATCGCGCCCAAGGGAAAGGTAACTCAGGACGGACTCGATTATGCGCGCGCCCTGCGCGAGGTGAAGTTCCACGAAGCGATGTACCAACTGCTCACAAGCCAGTACGAGGTGGCGAGAGTCGATGAGGCGCGGCAGGGTTCGACGGTCCAGGTGGTCGATCCGGCGATTGTTCCGGACCATCCCGGATCGCATTACAGGCTTTGGATTTTCCTGGCAGGGATCGTTCTCGCGCTTCCCCTCGCGCTGGGAACGGCCTGGATTACCGACATGATCGGCGGCGTGCTTCGCCTGCGCCGCCACTACGGCTGCTGGACGGCGGTGCTTGAACAGGGCTGGACTGGAGCGGCGCGATGAAGGCGCTACGGGCCCTGGGGATGGACGGCGCGGTGACGTACGCCTTTTTGGCGCGGCTCACCAGCATTGTGGGCAGCACGGGAACGGTACTGCTGATTGTTCATGCACTGAGCCCGGTGGAGCAGGGCTACTATTACACGCTGCTGAGTTTGGTGTCGCTGCAGATTGTTTTCGAACTGGGTTTCTCGTTCGTCATCCAGCAACTGGCAGCGCACGAGTGCGTGCATCTGGAGCTCGGGGCCGATGGCAGCGTGAACGGAGACGCCGAAGCGCATGCACGCCTGGCTTCGGCGCTCAAGCTGAGCATCCGCTGGTACACCGCGGCGGCCGCGGCGATGGCTTTGATCCTGGCGCCGATGGGGCTCATTTTCTTCTCGCGCTATGCGGCCCGCGGCGTAACGCAAGTCGCATGGCAAGGCCCTTGGCTGACCGCGGTGCTGGCCAGTTCGGCCAGCTTGTGGTGTATGCCTTTCTACGCGTTTCTGGAAGGCTGCGGCCATGTGCGGGCGGCAGCTGCCATGCGCTTCCGTCAGGCTGGCGCCGCCGTTGCATGCGCGTGGGGGCCGATGCTGATGCACCACGGCCTTTACTCGCCCGCGATGGTGATCGCAGGCCAGGTGGCAATCGGCCTCGGGTTCGTGTCTGGGCACCGGCGGTTGCTCGCCGGGTTGTTGCGTTCTCGCAACGGCGAGGCAGCGATCGAATGGAGGCGCGAAATATGGCCCTTTCAATGGCGCATTGCCGTGAGTTCGATGTGCTACTACTTCACCGCCCAAGTGTTCGTTCCGATTCTGTTCGCGGTGCGCGGCCCGGTTGAAGCCGGCCGGATGGGCATGGCGCTGAGCATCACAGGGTATATAACGATTCTGGCCCTGGCCTGGACCTCAACCAAGTCGACTCCTTTCGGCGGAATGATCGCGCGGCGGACGTTTCAGGAGCTCGACCGGCTCTTCCACCGCACGCAGCGGCAGTCCCTGGCAGCATTCGCGACCATCTCCCTCAGCGCGTGCGCAGGAGTGGCGGCGCTTCCCTTTTTCGCTCCGCGGCTGGCTGCGAGGCTGGTCTCACCGCGACTGTTCGTCGTCCTGGTGGCGGCCGCCGGCGCCAACTGCGCCATCCAGATCCTGGCAACATTGCTGCGGTCATTCAAGAGAGAACCATTCCTGGTTCAGTCGCTGATCGCATCTTCGCTCACGCTGGCCCTGGCAGCGCTCACCGCGCCCCGCTGGGGCTCGGCCGGTGCGGCATTCAGTTACCTGGCCGCAACCGCGGGATTCGCTCTGCCCTCTGCGCTAACCATTTTCACGCGCGCGCGCCGGGTGTACCTCGGGCGCGGAGCGAACGAGCTTTGCAAGGGCGAGGCGGCATGAACAACGAAATCTCCTACCGCGCGGGCTTCGTATCGGCCAGGGTGTTTTGTCAGCGTCTCGCCGGGCTGATTCTTATCTCGGCTGCAATCGCGATTGCCTTCGGAGACGCGACGGGGTTTTCACTCAGTCCGGAGGCCGGCGCAATCCTGCTTATCGCAACTTTGGCCCTCATCGCGTTTGCAATTTACAACACTCCGGGCAGGGCGACCAGCCTGATCGGCCTGTTCTTTGTTGGGACTTTGCTTTGGGTGGCGCCGCGACCAGTGATCGCGGTGATCTCTCAGAACGACTCCATCTACACCTTGCTTTTTGGCCAATTGGTTGCGCCTCGCGGCGCGGATCTCTACCACCTGCTCGTCTTCTGGATCGTCGGCGTCGCCGGATTGTTCGGAGGCTACTTTCTCTTTTTCAGCAACGCACGCATCAGCCTGCCGGCCCTGAGCGAACAAGGCAGGACCTACTGCAAGCGCAGTTTCATGGCCGCATTGGTCATTGTCGCGGTTCTGCTTCCAGTCCTGGCGCAGGAGCGAGCCGCAGCCTTCGCTTCAGGCGGCTACACCGCGCTGTATATGAACCAGGCGGAATCCTCATTCAGCATTCTGCCCATTCTCGGCTATCTGACGCCCACTCTGTATGCGCTGGCGGTCATCGTCGGCGAGAAGAAATACACCCGCCTCATGATTGTGGCGGTGGTTGGGTATGCGCTTTGCGGCATCTACTTTGGACGCAGGATGGAGGCGGGCACCTGGCTTCTGGTCGCGCTCTGGCATTCCAGCGCGATCCGGGAAAAGACCATCCGCACGGGCCCTCTGCTGGCAGGCTTTGCAGCAGCAGCCGTTGGATTCCAATGGGTCGAGGTTCTGCGGACACAAAGCGACCTGGCGGATCAGATCCTCTTCCTCTTCTTCTCCAGTCAGGGAGTCATCTTCATGATTCCCGCACTTTCATTCCAGCTCCCTGTTCCGCCCCTGCACACAACAATCGGCTCGCTTCTTTCCATGCGCCACGTGTATAGCCTTCTCGGCATAGGAACGGTCGGAACCGCCAACATCCTCGACTACATCTCCTCGCAAAGCAGTCCCGACCTGTTCGCCGGCGGCAACGGACTTAGCTCGACGGGATTTCTCGACGTGTTTTACCTGTGTGGAAGGGTGATGATCCTGTACGCGATCGGCTGCGCATTGCTCGGGTTTTTATTACGGAAGTGGGAAGCGAAAGCGCTCAGAAGCAATGTGGCGATGTTCTTTCTCTGCATCTCCCTGCCCTCGCTCTTCTTTGTCCAGCGCTCTTCGGTCTTCACGGTCACTTCGCCGGCTGTTTTCCTCTCTGTCTTCATGGCCGGAACCTACGCATTGAATCTCCTCATTACCATCGTCAAATCCGGGGCGCGCCGGCTGGAAGCTCCAGCGCCCGACGGCGCATCCTCAACCCTCTCTGGTTACCCTGAAGCCATTCCGCGGCAGCGTTCCGGCGGCTGTTGGCGTCTGCTCGAAACACGGGCGGCCGGCTGCGACTGAAAGAAGGAGACCTCTTGCCCTACACGGTGCTTTCAATCGTCGCAGCTCTAGGGAGATGTGGTCCGATCAACGGGGTGTACAACACGACCCGATACCTGGACCCAGCCAATTACCGGGCGGTTATTGCCACTCTTTCTCCGGAACCAGCCGACAGCCTTATCGATGCATTTCGGCGTTTAGGTGTCCCGGTCAGGCAACTGGGACTCTCGCGCGCCACGTCGCTTCTATTCGGAGTTCGAGAGGTGCGCCGCCTGATTGCGGAGATCAGGCCGGATCTGGTTCATTGCCACGGAATTCGCGCAGACGTCTTAACCGCCTTGGCAGTCCCGGCATGCGCTGTGGTCTCAACCCTCCACTCCGATCTTTTTTGCGATTACCGGTCTGCCTACGGCCGCTCAATCGGCACCGTGGGGGCACTGTGCGAGTATGCCGCACTGCGGCGACTGGCCGGCGTAGTCGCAGTTTCGCAACCCCTCGCAGATGTTGCATCACTCCACGGAGTGAAGGCCTTAGCCATTCCTAACGGGGTTGAGACCGATGTCTTTCATCCCGCCGCGAACCCGGGCATCGTGACGGCGCTCCGGGATCGCCTGGGTTGGCCATCTGACGCTGTCGTTGTGGTGCATACCGGAGCGTTGAGGAGCCTCAAGAACCCAGTCTCGGTATTAAGCGGCTTCCGCGCTTCTGCGTTATCGCGGCGCGGCCTTTTGGTTTTCGCGGGCGATGGTCCGCTTCGCCAAAATTGCGAGGAACTCGCGTCCGGGGATTCCAACGTAGTCTTCCTCGGCGCGCGCAGCGATATCGGCGATTTATTGAGAGCGTCGGACATCCTGATCTCCGCATCCAGTTCCGAAGGGCTGGGCACCGCACTTCTGGAAGGCTGCGCGTGCGGAATCCGCGTTCTGGTCTCGGACATTCCGGCGCATCGATACATCCAGAGCCTGTTTCCGGAGCAAGTGACGATCTTCGGGCACGAAGATGCGGAATCCGTCCGGGCCGCTCTCGACAACATCGACGCCGAGCATGCGAGAGCTAGATTCCTGCCGCCGCAGTTCGTTCTTGAGAGCGTCTCTGCTCGGCACATGTCGAATGCCTATCAGAGTTTTTATTCCGAAGTCCTCAAATCATGCAGTTCTTCAGCCGCGAAGAGCGCGGGAGCGATGTGATGCCAGCAAGCCTGTCGGTGCTCCTGCCGGTGTACGGAAAAGAAGTTCCGGAGTTCCTGCGCCAAAGTCTGGAAAGCCTATGCGGGCAGACGCTCGCTGCCGGCGAAGTTGTACTGGTCGAGGACGGACCGCTGGGCGAGCATCTTGCGGCGGTGATTGCCTCGTTTAGACCCCGCCTGCCCATTGTGCCGGTGCGGCTGCCCGTCAGTAAGGGGCTGGGCATTGCGCTGCGCGAAGGACTCAACCAATGTCGCGGCGAATTCGTAGCGCGCGTGGACAGCGACGACATCAGCGTTCCGGACCGGTTCGAGAAGCAACTTGCCTTCCTTGAAGCGAATCCCGGCGTGGATGTGGTTGGGGGCGCGATTGCAGAGTTCGACGACGACAGCTTGGCGCCACGGGTGATCCGGCGACTGCCCTGCAGCGGTCCGGCTCTATTGAGGTTCGCAAAATATCGCAATCCAATGAATCACATGGCGGTGATGTTCCGAAAGGCGGCGGTGGTGGCGGCAGGAAACTATCGGTCTTGTCCGGGATTTGAGGACTACCACCTCTGGTCAAGAATGATCTTGAGTGGCTGCCATCTGCAGAACCTCGCGGACGTTCTGGTGTATGCACGATGCGGTGCGGGAATGCAAAGGCGCAGAGGGGGTATTCACTACGTAAAGCAGGAGACCAGGATGCAGCTTGCGCTGCTCGAGATGGGATTCCTGAACGGGTTCGAATGCATCCGCAACATTGTGTTGCGCGCGCCGTTCCGCCTCATTCCGCGGCAACTGCGGACTGTAGCCTACCAGGCACTTCTGCGGGACAACGTCCGCGCTCAGCCAGGCTGGATGTCTTCTCCGGCGCCGAACCTTTCCGGGATGCAACGCCGATCCTGAATCGCGGCACTGAACGATGCACAATGGACTGACGAATGGGGCTTTTCAGGATTCACGCGATTTTATGCGGCCGGCTCAGCCTGCGGAAGTTTTATCCAGGTGCAATGAGAGCAAAGATGAATGAGCCGTATTGCGCCTAAGTCGTTGATATGGTGGGCGCTGTAGGATTCGAACCTACGACTTCCACCGTGTGAAGGTGACACTCTACCGCTGAGTTAAGCGCCCAGAAAAGGCATTGGAAGGGTTGCGTCGGGCATTCGAGCGCCCCAAGGTATCGGGGAACCGAAGAACCGCAGCCAGGAAGCCGTTTTCGCGCCAATTTCCGTCCACGGAACTGTTCCGGTTCCGCGTTTGATGGACATGCGCCACAAAGGGCATCCCTTGGGGTAGAGTAACACCAGCAGGGCTTTACGGCCAAACCGTGATTGCCATCGGCCGCCGATCGCGGCGGTTTTTCGGCGCGGGAAGCGCGGGGGTCGGGAGCCAAGCGAACCATGCTCAGGAGAGCGCGTTCAATTCGCCAGGAGAGCGAGCTCCCATTTGACGGGGAAGCAGCGCTGCAGCCTGTTTCCGGCCCCCTTTTCGGCTCCTTATTCGGTATCGCCGGCCCCCGTTTACCCTCCGGATTGGCCCGAGCCGACGCCTTGGCGCAGGCTGCCCAGCCGGGCTCGGGCGAAGAGGCCCCAGAGGACGGAAATTCAGGCGAAGAAACCGCTTACGCGGCGCAACCTTCTGGCCCGGATGGGGTTCCAGAGGATATGGCAACGATGGTCCTCAACGGTCCGGCGTTGGGCGCGGGTTCGGCATTTCGGCCAGGCGCGACCCCGGAGCCGGGTGTGGGCCTAAGGGCGGAACTGGACCCCAAAAGCGACGCAGCCATTATGCTGCGGGTGGCCGAGGGCGACGAGGCCGGTTTTAATTACCTGGCGGAAAAGTACCACCGGCCGATGATTCATTTCCTCTACCGGATGGTTGGAAACCAGGCAGTTGCCGAAGAGTTAGCACAGGAAGTGTTTCTTCGCGTCTATCGTGCCAGAAGCAGCTATCGGGCCGAAGCCAGATTTACCACCTGGCTTTACCGGATCGCGACCAACCTGGCCGTGAACCACGCGCGCGACACGCGGCACGAACGGTCGGCGCAAACGGTTTATCTGGATCAGACGGACGAGGAGACGGGCACAACTCCCGATGTGGCCGACGATGAGCCGTCGGCGGAGCAGAAGTTGCTGCGGGATGAACGGATGGCCGCCATTCGGCTTCACGTGATGGCGCTGCCCGAGAGGCAGCGAATGGCGGTGTTGATGCACAAGTACCAGGGGATGGATTACCGGCAGATCGGCGAGGTGCTGAAGTTGAGCGAGTCGGCGACCAAGTCGCTGCTCTTTCGGGCTTACCAGACGCTGCGGGACAAATTGAAGGATTTTGTTTGAAGGCACGAGTGGAAAAAAGCCGGAGCCATAAGAAAGGAAAATTGACCGGCGGAAACATGGGGTGGGAATCATGAAACAGATGAGGACGAAGTGCACGGGAATGGACGCTGAGCTGGCTGGATTGCTGCTCGATGCGCGCCCGGCTTCTGCCAAGGTTCAAGCGCATGTTGCGGAGTGCGGGCACTGCCAGGAAGAGCTCGAGAAGCTGAAGGCCACCATGCAGGTGCTGGATGCCTGGAAGGCCCCCGCGCCAAGCCCCTATTTCCTTACCCGGCTTGGCGCCAGGATGCGGGAAGAGCGCGAGGCCGCGCCAGCCGGCTGGCTGGCTGGCGCCATCGCGCGGTTGCGCGCAACGGTGGCGTATGGGCCCGGATTGCACGTGCGTCCACTGGCCGCTGTAGCGCTCACCGTTCTGCTTCTCGTGGGCGGAGGCACGTATCTGGGCGTAACGGACTGGATGCAGCCCGCGCAACAGACTGGCCAGAATGCTGCCGTCGTGCACGACCTGCAAACGCTCGATAGCAATGCGCAGGTATTGGATCAAATGGAAGCGTTGACCGGCAGCCAGAACGGAGATTGACGTTTTCACATTTCGGCCGCTTGCCGGGAGAAAGACTCGTGAACTGGACTTCAAACGCGGAAAGAAAGCATCCGGCGGCGATAGCCGCAGCGGTCCTGTTCCTCTGTTTGACCGTGGTTGCGGCGGCCGGGCAGCGCGGCTATGAACGCCGTCCACCGCTCAGGCAATTCCGTTATGCGCAGCTTCAGTCCCGGCCGAACAGAGCGCAGAATCAGCGGCAGAACCGGAATCAGCAGCGGCAATACCAGGCGCAGCGACGGCCGAATCAGAATCAACAGCGACCGTATCAGAATCAACAAAGGCCGTATCAGCCGCAACAGCAGCCGAATCAGAATCAGCAGAGGCAATACCAGACCCAGCAGAGGCCTTATCAGCCAATCCCGCAATATAACGGCGCACAACGACCGACAACCGCATATCCGGCTGCCGGAGACCGACCCGGCGCTCCGGCGCCGAACTATACCCGCCCGGCTTATCCCAACGGAAATCGTTCCGGCAATGTTTATCCCGGCGCGGCGCCTCCTGGGCATTTGGGCGACTGGCTGAACCAGCACCAGGGCCTTCCCGTAGAGGACCAGGAGCGCTTGCTGCGCAACGATCCGAGCTTCAATCGGCTGCCGGCCGCGACGCAGCAACGCCTGACGCAGCAGTTGCACCAGCTGAATCAACTGCCCGAGGACCAGCGCGAGCGCCGCTTGGCGCGCAGCGAGATGCTGGAGCACATGTCTCCGCAGGAACAGATGCAGGTTCGCCAGGCGGGGCGCAGTTTCATGGCGCTGCCGCCGGATCGCCAGGCGACAGTCAAGCGCGCCTTTCAGGATCTGCGCTCGGTACCGCTCGATCAACGCGCGACCGTACTGAACTCGGCGCGCTATCAGAACCAGTTCAGTCCCGACGAGCGCGACATCCTCACGAATCTTCTGCGCGCCGAACCCTACGAGCCGCCACGCTAGAGTCGAGCGCCTTGGCGCCGGCGCTAGGCGAGCTTGCTCCTGAAGAATTGGAGAGACTTCTTCAATCCCTCTTTGAGACTGACGCGGGGCTCCCATCCCAGCAGTGTGCGTGCCTTGGTGATATCGGGCCGCCGGCGCGTGGGATCGTCCACGGGCAAATCAATGTAGCTCAATTCGCTCTGCGAGCCGGTTACTTCGAGCACTGCTTTCGCGCATTCGAGAATCGTGAACTCCACTGGGTTGCCGAGATTGACAGGAAGATGCTCCTCACTGCGCGACAGCAGCACAATTCCTTCGATGAGATCGTCGACGTAGCAAAAGCTGCGCGTCTGGCTGCCGTCGCCGTAGATGGTGAGGGGCTCGCCACGCAGAGCCTGCATCATAAAGTTGGAGATGACGCGTCCGTCGCCGGGGTGCAGGCGCGGGCCATAGGTGTTGAAGATGCGTACCATGCGTGTATCGACGCCGCGCGAGCGATGGTAAGCCATCACCATGGCTTCGCCGAAGCGCTTCGACTCGTCGTAGACCGAGCGCGGGCCCACTGGATTCACATTACCCCAGTAGGTTTCCGGCTGTGGATGCTCCAGCGGGTCTCCGTAGCACTCCGATGTGGAGGCCTGGAGATACCCGGCGCCATACTTTGCAGCAATCTGCAGCGTGTTCTCAACGCCGACGGAACCCACGCGCAGCGTTTCGATGCCCAGACGAAGATACTCTGGCGGACTGGCCGGCGAAGCGAGATTGAAGACATAATCTACGCGCCCCGGGTCGAATGCCGTGCAGATATCTCGCTCCTCGAAACAGAAGCGGGAATCACCAGTAAGGTGGGCAAGGTTCCCGAGATCGCCCGTCGACAGGTTGTCTACACCGAGGACAGAGCAGCCCTCGCCAAGCAGGCGGTCAGTGAGATGAGAACCAAGGAATCCGGCAGCGCCGGTTACAAGAGCGAACTTTGGCAAATTTCAATACTCCAGAACTGAAGACTTAAAGTGAAAATGACATGCTCCCGCTGAGCGCACGCGCTGACGCCCAATCGCGCGCCGAGCATTTGAGAATCCCCTTCAGACCGGCAAGTTGCGCGGCTTGCCTTCCTGTGCCTGGTAGCTTGCTTGCCTGCCCACGCTCACGTAGGTAAAGCCGTAGCTCTGCATCTCGCGCGGTTTATATAGGTTGCGTCCGTCGATGATGATGGGAAAACGCAGGGCGCGGTTTAGCCGCGCCAGATCGATGGCGGCAAACTCCTTCCAGTCCGTCAGGATCAGCAGTGCATCGGCGTCCTTCGCCGCTTCATAAACATCGTTTGCGTACTTCATATTCGCGGCTGGCGGCAGTGCTTCCTTCGCGCGCTCTATCGCTGCCGGATCGTACGCCGTGACAATGGCGCCCGCCTGTAAAAGCTTTTTGATGATCTCGATGGCCGGCGACTCGCGGATGTCATCTGTGTTGCCCTTGAAGGCAAGGCCCAGCGCTGCCAGCCGTTTGCCGCGGAGGGTCCACAGCGCCGAGCGCACCTTGTTAAAGAACACTTCCTTCTGCGTGTCATTAATCTTGCGAACTTCTTCGAGCAGTTGCAAGTTGACGCCTCGCTCCTGCGCCACCCAATGGAATGCGGCGACGTCCTTGGGAAAGCACGAGCCGCCATACCCGAGCCCCGCGTGCAGAAACCCTGGACCAATGCGGTTGTCGAGGCCAATTCCCGCAGCGATATCCTCGATGTCCGCATCCACTGCTTCTGCCAGGTTCGCTACAGCATTGATGAAGGATATTTTCATCGCCAGAAACGCGTTGGACGCATGTTTGATGATCTCCGCGCTCTGCGTTGACGTGACAAGCAGACGCGCCGGCCGCGCCTTGGTACACGCTCCGGTCACAGCTCCCGGCTGCGCGTAGTAGTCACCCCCGGTCAACGGTTCATAGATTCGCCGCAGTACCTCCGCCGAGCGGTCGTTGGCTGCTCCCACAACGATGCGATCCGGGTGCAGAAAATCGACCACCGCGGTGCCTTCGCGAAGGAATTCCGGATTCGAGACCACGTCGAATCGCCCCGTTTCAACGCCATGGCGGTGCAGCACGCGCCGAATCCAGTCATTGGTGTAGACCGGAACCGTGCTCTTCTCCACAATGACCTTGTAGCTTTTGATGGCGCGCGCAATTTCGGCTACGACGGCTTCGACATACGAGAGGTCGGCTGCGCCGCCATCGCCCTGTGGAGTGCCAACGGCGATGAATATCGCTTCGCTCCGCTCAACTGCATCTCCCAGGTGAGTGGTGAATACGACCCTGCCGCCGCGGTGCTTGGCCAGCAGCTCGGGCAGATGCTCCTCAAAGATGGGCACGCCGCCCTCGCAGAGCTGCTTCACTCGCGATTCGTCATTGTCGACGCAGATGACCTGGTGCCCCATGTCGGCAAAACAAGCTGCTGCCACCAGTCCAACATATCCGGAGCCGATCACACAGATTGTCACTGGATTCGACATGCTTTCGTGCGTTCCTTTCTGGGCCATTCCACGGGCGGGTTGGTAGCGCGGAGCAATTCCCTTTCCGGTGCATGCTGCAAACTGCCTGTTCAAGGTTGGTTGCAGCCACTCACCGGCACATCGACATTCTATATTGCTGCCCGCCTGAGCCCATGAGGCATTGTGTTTATGCGCCTGCTCTCAAATCAACGCTGTGTGAATAAATGCATCCTTGCCGTCCTTTTGAAACCACGTTGAATCGCGTGCGCCGCTCGGTCCGAAGGCTCCTCTCGGCTACAATTGGATACAGGCCAAACGGCATATTCATTGCGCATTGCGCGCATGTTCAGCAAGGAGCTCGAACCTTTATGGCGATTCCCGCCACACAATTACGCCCGGGCATGATCATCAAGCACAATGATCAGCTTCACGTGGTTTTCAAA
The DNA here is from genome assembly GCA_964468605.1 of uncultured Occallatibacter sp. Lineage (GTDB taxonomy): Bacteria > Acidobacteriota > Terriglobia > Terriglobales > Acidobacteriaceae > Telmatobacter. The sequence goes on from CAYYKV010000012.1 coordinate 24,480, forward strand.
GTCGAGCACCGCACGCCCGGCAATCTTCGCGCGTTCATCCAGGCCAAGCTGCGCAACCTCAAATCGGGCGCCATGTTCGAGCACCGTTTTCGCTCCGCCGACGCCATCGAGAAGGTGGTTGTGGACGAAGTTGCCATGGATTTTTTGTACGCCGACGGCGAAGATTACTATTTCATGAATCCGGTCGACTATGAGCAGACTGTTCTCAAGAGCTCCACCCTGGGCGATGCGGTCGAATACTTGACCGCCAACCAGCAAATCAAGGTGAGCTACGTTGATGGGCAGCCGGTGGGAATTGAGTTGCCTCAAACTGTCGACCTCGAAGTCGTGGAAACGGAGCCGGGACTGAAGTCGGCAACGGCATCCAGCGTCACAAAACCGGCCAAGCTGGAGACCGGGCTCGTCGTCCAGGTGCCGCCGTTCATCAACGCGGGCGAAAAAATCCGCGTGGACACCAGCGAAGGCGCGTATTTGAGCCGCGCCTAGATTCCCCGCGCAAATTTAACTTCAGGAGGTTCCATGCCGGTTCCAGCAGTGATTGCCAGTGCCGCTGAAAATTATCGCTTCAACTCCGATTTTCTCGCCAGAACGGTCGAGGACCTGTCGCCCGACGAGTGGTTGCGGCGTCCTGACGAGAAATTGAACCACATCGCGTGGATCGTTGGCCACGTGATCTGGGCGCGGAAGGCAGTGCTTACCCGGCTGGGAACGGACTGGTCGCAGCCGTGGCTCGGCTCGTTCGCGCGAGGAGTGAAATGCAACGACGTGGCAGCCTTCCCGTCGCCGGAAACTCTGAAGGACAATTGGCGCGAGATTTCCGCCGTGTTGGCCACCGCGCTCGACGGCGCGTCGGAAGATGTGATCTCACAGCCTTCCACGCAAGGCCCTCCCAGCGCCGACGGCAAGATCAGCGGGGTGATCAACTTCCTCGCCATCCACGAGACCTACCACTTGGGCCAGGCATCGTATCTGCGCAGTTGGATGGGCCACAAGGGCCTGATGGGCTAATTGGCTCTGCCCGAATCGAACCGGAAGCGTAGAAAGAGCCTATGATTGCGAGTTGTGCAGCCCGGGCGCTCAGGCCAACAACTCTGGAACGCATGTCGCTCGTGCTCGCCGCATCGGGAGCTCGAATGAACAAGTCACTGGTTTGCGCAATTCTTGCCGTGTTCGGCAGCCGTGCGGCACTGGCCGCGCCGCAGCTCGCCGTAGCGCCGCCCACTTCCAATGCAGCCGACCAGGCCGAAGCGGTGAATGGCAGCAACGCCTTCGCCGTCGACCTCTACGCGCAGCTTCGCACGCAACCGGGCAATCTCTTCTTTTCGCCGGAGAGCATTTCGACCGCATTCGGCATGGCCTACGCCGGCGCGAACGGTCAAACGGCCACGGAGATGCAGCACGTTTTCCACTTCACGCTTCCGCCAGACAGGCTGCACCCGGCGATGGGCGCACTGCTTGCGGAAATGAACGCCCAGCACCAAGACTACGAATTGCGCGTGGCTGACGCGCTATGGGCGCAGCAGGACGCGAGTTTCCTGCCGGATTACCTGAAGCTGGTTCAAACCGATTACGGCGCGGGATTCCGCCCGGTCGACTTCAAGACATCGCCCGATGGTGTGCGGGCCACGATCAATCAATGGATCGCGGACCAGACGAATGGCAAGATCCAGGGCCTGCTGGGGCCCGGTTCGGTGACGGTGGCCACGCGACTAGTGCTGACCAACGCCATCTACTTCAAGGGGACCTGGCTCAACCAGTTCATCCCGACGTACACGGAAGACGAGGATTTTCACCTCACAGCAAAACAGTCCGTCAAGACGCCGATGATGAATCGCAACGGCGGCTACAGCTATTACGATGGCGGATCGTTCCAGGAGCTCGAGCTGCCGTACAAGGGCGATCTCTCGATGGTCGTGTTGCTGCCCAGGGAGATCGGCGGACTGCCCGCACTGGAGAAGTCGTTCACAGCGGAGAACGCTAGCAAGTGGATCAAGAACCTCGCGCCGGTGGAGAAGGTCATCCTTAGCCTGCCGCGTTTCACCATGACGCAGCAGTTCGAGCTGAGCAGCGCGCTGAGCGCGATGGGCATGGCGCAGGCTTTCAGCAATTCAGCCGATTTCTCGGGCATGACCGGCAAGCCCGATTTCGCCATCTCGGCGGCGATCCACAAGGCCTACATCGACGTCAACGAACAAGGCACCGAGGCGGCTGCGGCAACGGCGATCATCATGGTTGCGACGGCGATGCAGCAGCGGGAGCCCGAGCCTCCGCCGATCGTCTTCAACGCCGACCATCCGTTCCTGTTTCTGATTCGCGACACAACCTCGGGCGCGATTCTGTTCCTGGGACGCGTGACCGACCCGACAAAATAGAGCCGCCGCCGTCGGAGTGCTTGCGGCTAGTTCCCGTCCGGCAGCTTGACGAGGCGCGCTTCGAGCAGCGCTTCGATCACTTTAAGCGCTTCAAGCGCTGACTCCGCGACCGGCTCGTCGACCTGGACAACAGCCAGCGCCTTCACCGGCTTGCCCGGAGTGGCAGCTCCACGCTCCCGGCCCAGCGCGAAATTGGCGATGTTCACTCCCTGCTCACCCAGGATTGTGCCGATGCGGCCGATCACGCCAGGGACGTCGAGGTTGCGGCAAACCACCAAGGTACCTTCCAGCGGAGCTTCGACGTCGATGCCGTCGAAAGCCAACAAGCGCGGCTGCTCACCGCGAATGACGGTAGCACTGGCGCGGCTGTCGCCCTGCGCGGTGTGCAATACAAGCGTGAGGACCGTGGCAGCGCCGCCGCGATGGCTTTCTTCCTTCTGCTCGTGGACGCGAATGCCTCGCTCCGCGGCGACAGCGGCCGCGTTGATGCGGTTCACGTTTTCAGATCCCTGCAGCAGGCCCGCGATCGCTGCGTTGCGCACGAGTTCGGTCTTGGCCTCGATGAGCGTGCCGCCGTAGACGATGTGAATGGCGTCGATGCCGGATTTTCCGCCGCCCTTGCCCGCCTGGGCAAGAAACGATCCGAGACGCCCGGCGAGGTCGATGTAGGGAGCGAGCTGCACGTACTCCTCGCGGCTGAGCGACGGCACATTCACGGCATTCTGCACTACGCCGAGCTTGAGGTACTCGCACACTTGATGCGCAATCTGGATGCCAACGGCCTCCTGCGCCTCAGCCGTTGAGCCGGCGACGTGCGGCGAGAGAATCACGTTGTCGAGGTCGAGATAGGGCGAGTCCTTCGGTGGCTCGACGGAAAACACGTCCAGCGCCGCACCGGCCACCTGGCCGCTTTTGAGTGCGGCGGCGAGATCCGCATCGCAAACCAGCTCGCCGCGGGCGCAGTTGATGATGCGCACGCCCTTTTTCATGGTGGCGATGGTCTTGGCGTTGATGATGCCTGTGGTCTGCGGCGTGAGCCCGACGTGCAGCGTGAGGTAGTCGGACTTCGAAAAGAGCTCTTCGATGGGGACGAGGGTAATTCCGTTTTCGCGCGCCAGGGCCGGGGAGACAAAGGGATCGGTGCCCATGATCTCCATGCCGAAGCCGCGCGCGCGTCTGGCGACTTCAAGGCCGATGCGGCCGAGACCCAGAATGCCCAGCGTCTTGGCGCGCAGCTCGGTGCCCTGCAGATTTTTCTTCTCCCATTTGCCGGCGTGCATCGTGGCGTTGGCGGCAGGCACTTTTCGCGCCAGCGCGATCATCAAGCCGATGGTGAGTTCAGCGACGGCCACGGCGTTTGCGCCGGGCGTGTTCATCACCACGATGCCGCGGCGCGTGGCGGCTTCGGCGTCAATGTTGTCCACTCCCACGCCGGCGCGGCCAATGACGCGCAACTTCGGCGCGTGTTCGAGCAGCGCGTCGTCTACCTGAACCGCGCTGCGGACCACGAGCGCGTCGGCATCGGCCAGCGCCGCGGGCAATCCTTCGGGGAGCTGGTCGTGCGTCTTGACTTCCCATCCCGGCTCGCCCGCAAACACGGCCAGAGTGGCCGGAGAAACTTTTTCCGCCAGTACGATCTTCATGGCTGCTCCCTTGTCCGCCGCGGCGGACGCGCTCGTGTACTCATCAAAGCGTATGCCCTGCTGTTCGCAGAGCAGGTCGAACATGCGCACCACCGCCGCGTGCGGCTTGCCCTCGCCGCGCTCGTATTTGGTGAGCGAGTTGGGATGCACCCCCAGCCGCTCCGCCATCTCGTATTGATAGAGATCGAGCTGCTTGCGCGCGATGAGCAGCTTTTCTCCGAAGGTGAGCTCTGGCATAAATTCAGTTCTCAGTTCACAGTTGTCAGTGGTCAGTATTTCAGTTGTCGGATATTGAAGTAAGTGCACCGCCCTTTTGCCGGCACTTCTGACCACTGATCACTAATCACCGCTCACTGCTTTGGCGTACACTTCCTGCGCTGCGGCGACGGCCTGACCGAACTTTACGGGCAGCCCGAGGTTATCTTTAGCGATGTGTTCCATGGCGCCGAGCAGCGCAACGGTGTCGAGATAGTCGAAGAAGCCGAGGTGCGCGACACGGAAGATTTTGCCTTGCATCTCGCCCTGGCCGTTGGCCGCGACCAGCGCGAACTTCGCCTTGAGCGCCTTGACCACGACGCCGGAATCCATTCCTTCAGGCACCGCAACGGCAGTCGCAGCCGCCGCAGGCGCAGTGGGTGCGAAGAGCGTGAATCCGAGCGCCACAAGGCCCGCACGCGTGGCCGCCGCGTTTACCTGCGCGTTATCGATCAGCGCAATGCGGCCTTTTTCAAGATCGCCGCCTGCCTGCCCTGCAATGTAATCGAGAGCCGCGCCGAGAGCGGCGACCAACGCTACGGCCGGCGTGTAGGCGCTCTCGCCCTTGACGGCATTCTTGCGCTCTTTGCGCAGATCGAAGTAGTAGCGCGGATTTTTGGTGGTCTCCATCGCCGCCCAGGCGCGATCGCTGACGCTCAAGTAGGCAAGGCCGGGAGGAATCATGACAGCTTTTTGCGAGCCGCCGATAAGCACGTCGATTCCCCAGCCATCGACGTCGAAGTGTGTGGTGCCGAGGCCTGTAATGCCATCGACGACCAGTAGCGCGTTGGGCGCGACTTGATCGCGCAGCTTCGCAATGGCTTCAACGTCGTGGCGAACGGCCGTCGATGTCTCGGTGGCCTGCGTGTAAATAACTTTGTGCTCCGGCTTGAGCGCGGCGCGGACGGCTGCCGGGTCGAAGGTCTGGCCGTAGGGCGCGGTAAGCACGTCGGGTTCGCAGCCGAACGCCTTCGCCAGGCCGGTCCAGCGCTCGCCAAATTTTCCGGCCGTGAGCACCAGGACTTTGTCGCCGGGAGAAGTCAGGTTCGAGACCGAAGCCTCCATCGCGCCGGTTCCGGAGCAGGCAAGCAGCAGGACGTCGTTCTTGGTGCCAACAAAAACCTTGAGCTGTGCGAGCACCTTCTGGAAGAGTGCGCGGAACTCCGCGGTCCGGTGGTGCATGTCGGCGGCAGCCATGGCAAATTGGGCCGCGGGAAGGAGTGGGGTCGGGCCGGGCGTATAAAGACGAGTCTTGCGGATCATTTTTTCCCTCGCTTTGAGCTGGCCTTCAAGGCAAGCCAGCAATCACATAATACACACTTTTGTGGTTTTTGTGGTTTCCTGTTGTGGAAAAATCGAGAGATGGCCGGAATTTGGGCAAAAAGGCCCTCACTTGGCCCTCAAGTTCCCGGAATCTGTACAATTCTTGTTTGGCCGGGTCTCTTTTGGGCCTGCTCCCAACGGGAAGCGGGCGGCAGAAGGTTGAAACAAGAAGTCAGGAGCGAAAGAAATGACCGATGCAGGCGAACTCGAAGCCCTTGTAAGTCAACAGATTGTGACCGCGATGAAGGCGCATGACGCGGAGCGGACAGGCACGCTGCGGCTGATCAAGAACGCGCTGAAGAACAAAGCAATCGAAAAGCGCGAGCCGCTGACGCAGGCCGAAAGCGAACAGACGCTGGCCACGATGATCAAGCAGCGGCGCGACTCAATCGATCAGTTTGCGAAGGGCAATCGGCCCGATCTGGTGGCCAAGGAGCAAGGCGAAATCGTGGTCATCGAGGAGTTTCTGCCCAAAGCGCTGGAGGAGGCTGGGCTGGCGAAGTTGGTGGCGGAGGCCATCGGCGAGTTGGCCGCAACGCTCGGGCACAAGCCGACAGTGAAGGAGATGGGCCCGGCGATGAAAGCCGTCCAAGGGAAACTCCAGGCGGCGGGCTTGCGCGCCGATGGTCGTCTGGTGAGCGAGTTGGTAAAGAAGGAGTTAGCCGGCTAAGGCCGGCCCGCTTTGAGTGCAGCGTTCCGCCGAGGCGCCTGCCCGGCCGCCCGAAGACAATTCTCCCCAATCACGAAACTAATCCCTCCAGATGGGGTCTCGTGAGTAGGCCCTCCCCCCGGGCTGCCGGAACTCAGTTTGCTTAGGCCCCATCTGTTTCAAATGGACCGGAGGCCGGCATTGCCCAGGACCGGATCGGACTGTGAGGGACCATGAATCCCCGAAAGACTTTGCGTGTTTCGTCCTTAGCGCGGCTTCTCCCCCAAATGAACCGAACGCCCCGCCAGTCGCTTTCCCACGAATTTTCCGCGCAGCAAAAAACAGGCGTGACGAGATGGATTTTCGGCGCGGCGCTTGCGATATTCGCGCTGGCGTTTGCCGCCGATATCAACGCCCAGCAGCCGTATCCGGGAGCGCCGAGCGACAATCCAGGCAGCCAGTACCCGAGCGGCCAGTACGCGCAGCCCGCGCCTCAAAACGGCTACTCGCAGCCGCAATATCAGCCGCAGGATCAGCAGCCGCAATACGCGCCGCAATACTCCGCACCGCAGCAACCTTACCCACAGCAGTCTTACCCGCCGCAGCCGTATTCTGACCAGCAGTCGAACAGTGCGCAAGCGCCGCCATACTCTGAACAGGGCCAAGGCCCGGCGCCTGCACAGGCGCTCAGCGCCCAGGATCTCGAGCAGCTACTCGCGCCGATCGCGCTTTATCCAGACTCATTGCTGGCGCAGATTCTTGCTGCTTCAACTTATCCCGCGCAGGTAGCAGTCGCGGACCAGTGGCTGCAGCAGATGCGCGCGGCGGGCTATAGCTCGCCCGACCAGATCGCCGCCGGCGCCAACGCGCAGAGCGATTGGGATCCGAGCATCAAGGCGCTCACGGCGTTCCCTGACGTGCTGGACATGATGAATCACGATCTTGAGTGGACCTCGAACCTGGGCAACGCTTACTACAATCAGCCGCAGGACGTGATGCAGACCGTGCAGGTTCTGCGCGACCGCGCCGAGCAGGCCGGGAATCTGCAATCCACTCCGCAGGAACAAGTGTCGAACGACCAGGGCTACGTTGAGCTCGCGCCCACGAACCCGCAAGTTGTGTATGTACCCACCTACGATCCGTGGGATGTTTATGGTCAGCCAATCGCGCCGTATCCGGGCTTCTCGTTGTTCGGCGCACTGGGCGACTTCTTCGGTGGCGCTCCCATTCAATATGGACTCAGCTTCGCTCTTGGAGCCTTCGATCGTATGCCTTTTGGCTGGCTTGCGTGGGGATTTGACTGGTTGGGGCACGCACTGTTGTTCGACCACTCAGGCTATTCCACGCACAGCAACCAGGTTGCCGATTGGGGCCTGCCGCGTGGTGGACCTCGCGCCTACTATGGCCGGGACGGAAACGGCGGCATGCGCGACGGCCGGAATTGGTCGCGGGACAGCCAGAGTCGGCAGTATGACGAGCGGCAGGGCTACAACCAGGGCGGCAACTACCAACGCGGCGGATTCTCGAATGACCGCCGTGGCGCTCAGTCCTACGTCCGGCCCGCGCAGGGTTTTCCGGAGCCAGGGCGGCTGAACTATTCCAACCGCGCATCGCAGCAACCGGGCTACGGATACACCCGTCCCGCATTGCCTTCGCAGGCGTATGACCGCCCGGCGCAGAACGACTCGCGCATAACGCCGCAGCAGAACTACGGCTATCATCCGCAGACCTACCCGAATCGCGCGCAGACATACACGAATCCGGGCTATTACAACAGGCCGCAGAGCTATAGCAATCCCGGCTACCGATACGGCTACACGGGCGGTTCAGCAAACGACTACTCCCGGAACAGATATTCCGCGCCGCAGGCCTATGCCACTCGACCCAGCTTCGCGTATTCCAGCCCCTCAAGGTCGTATCGGGCTCCGCAGCCGGACAACTCGCGTGCGTATTCAAATCGCTCCTATGAGAACTACGGGAATACAATGGCGCGGAATGAGCGCTCAGGCGGGTTTCATCTCTTCGGCGGCGGTCAGCCGAAGTCGTTCGGTGGCCAGCGTGCACCCTCGTACTCTTACAAGGCGCCGAAAAACTTTGGCGGCGGACACCAGAGCTTTGGCGGCGGGCACGAGAAAGCGCCCAAGATGAGCCACTCCGGAGGCGGCGGAAACCACCGCCGCTAAGCCCGGGTTTCATCGAGCGCAAAATAAAAGCGCGATGAATTCCCCCGGGCCGCATGGACCGCACCGGCGCCCGGGCTCTATGATCGATTCTCAACCAGGTCATTTGCGCTCCGTGACCTGGCTTGTCGATGAAACTCTACGGCCCGCCCAAAAACCTGGTCCTCTGCCTGTTGTGCGCGCTTGCCGTCTCGCGAGCCGGCGCACAGGGCCCACCGTATCAAACGGACGATCCGGTTCCAGTCGACTTGCATCACTACGAGTTCTATATCTTCGGCGGAGTTGACGGCACTCCGGTTGAGTTGGATTCGACTGGCCCGGCCTTCGAGTTTAACTGGGGCGCCCTGCCTCGAGTGCAACTGCACGCCATCCTGCCCTGGGGCGTGGCGGCGCCGCTCAACCATCCCGTTTATGCTCCTTCCGGCGTAGGGCCCGATGAGTTCGGACTCACTGACATGGAGCTTGGCGCCAAGATTGCCTTCATCAAAGAGAGCCAGCACTTTCCGCAGATCGGCAGCTTCACCATGTTCGAGATGCCCACGGGCAACGCGACGAACGGCCTCGGTGTGGGAAAGGTCTGGTACAAGCTGCCCATCTGGTTGCAGAAGAACAGCGGAAAATGGCTCTTTGATGGTGGCGCCGGCTACCAGGTGGTCCCGCAGACCGGCTATCGCAACTTTCCCTATACCGGCTGGCTGATCAAGCGCGAGCTGAGCGAGCAGTGGGAGATGGGCGCCGAAGTTTTTGCGCATGGAGCCGAGGGCTCCGCAGCGGCGCAGACGCAATCTTCCGCCATGATCGATGTGGGCGGCTACTATCACTTCAAGCACAACACCAACGAGCAGTTTCTCTTTTGCTACGGCCACTCGGTCGCCGGGCAGACCGAGAATTACGCTTACGTTGGGATGTACTGGACGTGGGGCAAGGACGCAACGAGCGGCTCGCCGGCCGACAAGAAAGCGCCCGCGGACAATCTGCTGTTCCCGGCACCGCCCAACAAGAATGGGTTTTGACAACGCGATCCGGGTGGCGACTTGCACCCCGCGCAGAATGGAAATCGCGAATGGAAATCACTGTACGCGGCCTCTGGACGATGATCCACGGCATGGGATTCGGCGCGCTGTATCTGATGGCCTGCTCCGGCGCGCTCGTTGAGCTTTACCGGCGTTACAGTTCGCCGCTCGGGCCGGAGATCGAGGTTGAAGATGAGAGGTTCCTGCGAATCTACCTGGCCGCGATGGCGGTGCTCGCGTGGCTCACCGTGCTCACCGGCGCCTACATCATTTATCCGTGGTATCGTGCCGTGCCGCCGCCAGGAACCGCAAGCCTGGCTGCATTTCCGCAGCGCCTGCTGATGTCGAACCCCTCGACTGCCGCGTGGCACTCCATTGGCATGGAATGGAAGGAGCACGTTGCCTGGCTCGTGCCCATCTCCATCACCATGGCGGCAGTGGTCTTTTCTCAATATCGCCGCAGCCTCAGAATCCATCCCGAGCTTCGCGCCGCGGTTGTGGGGTTCGTCTGGGCTTCGCTACTCGCCGCCGGCATTTCAGGTTTCTTCGGCGCCATGCTCAACAAGACTGCGCCGGTAACTGGCGGCTCGACTATAACCTTCGTTCAGGGAGCGCAGAAATGAGCAATCAAAGCACATCTTCCGCCCCGCAAGCGAAACTGAACCCCAACGGCCCGGGCGCAGCGGCTGTGCTCGCGGCAGGCATTGGTTCGTTCATGGTTGCGATCTTCGCGATCCTCGCCGATAAAGCCGCATCCATCAAGAACCTGATGAACTTCTACAAGCCGACCGGACCGCTCTCAGGAGTGACGACCTGTGCGATCGTTGTGTGGCTCGCCGCGTGGGCCTTGCTGCACTGGCGCTGGTCGCAGCGGAACGTCGAAGTGGGGCGCGTCACTGCGGCAGCATTCATCCTGCTCTTTCTCGGCGTGCTGCTCACCTTTCCGCCCATCGCCGACCTGTTCTGATTGCCGCTCCGCACAAACCCTCGTCAAGACCGCACAAGAAAACGCCGGAGTGGCACATGGCCAGCTCCGGCGTTTGGTTGATCGTGCGTCGGGGTTACTGCCAGGCTGCGGTCGTCATGTCGGTGAATTGGAGACCATCGACGTGGCGA
>CAYYKV010000013.1:0-33345 GCA_964468605.1 uncultured Occallatibacter sp.
CCCTGACGGTTTCGTTGAAGTCCTTCGTGAGTGGCATCATTCCTCCCGCTTTCGCTGTTTGTACTGTTGCCAGAGCACGCCCGCCGCGGCGATATCGGCTCGCTGGCGCTTCTTTGATCCGCCGCCCAGAAGAATCACAACCCTTTCGCCGTCTTTGCCGAAATAAATGCGATAGCCTGGGCCAAAATCCATTCGAAGCTCAAATACGCCGGCACCTACACCCTTGACCGCCGAGAAGTTGCCGCTTTCCAACCTCTCGAGCGCGATTGTAGTGCGCGCTCGGGACGTGACCTCCAGTTTCTCGAACCACCGCTCGAAGGGATTGCGCCCCAGCCGGTCAACGTACTGCCGGATTTCGATCACACTCGCATGGTAGCACAAAAGATACCGTTAAGCCGCAAGATCCTCGGATCGGCTTGCTGCGCGGGTGAGAAAAAGCCGGCTGCGCTCGGCGAAGAAGGGAATCGCCAGTCGCCGCGGGGAGCGATTTTGGAAGTGTCTACTGGCTGCCGCCTGCGGCCAGCTCAAACGGACCGTTGAAGCCTGAACGTTCAGCGCTTCGCGAAGTCCCGGGCGGCTACGCGAAACAAGGTGTAAAATTTCTGCAAATCCTATTCGCCGCTGGAGTTGACCTCCGTCTAACTCAGAAAAGGCAGGGTGCAGGCCGCCCTCAGAAAGGTCTTTGCCGTGAGAAGGTACCGTTTGCTTGTTGTTCTCGGGGCCCTTGTCACATTCAGCGTCGCGTTCTTCGGTTCACCGGCGCTTGCCGCCACGCCCAGCTTCACCATCACAGCCACCAACCTGACCATGTCCTCCGCCACTTCCAGTGGAGACGGTTCCAGTACTTTCACGCTGACCTCAGTCAACGGCTACACGGGCTCAGTTCGAGTTGGCTGCGATCCCCCCAATCCTCCGGCAGGAGTGAAGGTGCCCTATTGCACTGATGGCTCTCCAACAACTGGCGCCGTACCAGTGCAGCCACCCATTACGCTGACCGCGAATGAGGTGGTCACTGGGACCGTCCCCTTCTTTAACGCTGCGGTCCCTTGTAGCAACCCATGCCCGGTTAACCTGCCACGTCCCAGGAGCCTCGGGCTGGCGCAAGGCCTGGCATTGGCAGGCGCGCTGTTGTTCGGCTTTGGCTTCAGGCGCAGGGCTGCGCGCTGGCTTACGCTGACCCTGCTCGCTGTGGGCGCATTGGCCGGTCTGGCGGGAATCAGCGCCTGCGGCACCAACAATAATGTCGTGACGCCGGGGATCTATGCCTACACAATCTCGGCGACAGACGTCAACACGACCGTCTCTGTCACAACATTGGTCAACGTCACTGTGCCGTAGGCAATATCAGCTCTAGTCAGGAATCGTGCGCGAATTGCCGGCGCGCTTGTTTACTGGCCCGCCGGCATCGCCAGAGGCTTCACGCTCCCGCAGTCGGGGCCCTTATAGGTCGAGGTCGACTGCATCGTCATGTCAATGGGCCGGCTATTCGGCCCCATTTGCATGGTTCCCGTCATGTGCATGTTGGTCTTGGTGGTGTTGGCGTCGACAAACGTCGTCTCAACGGTGCCCGTCGCATTCATCTGTCCTGTGCAGGCTATGGTCGCGCTCATGCCGTCCGGCCTCATGGAGATGTTCGTCATCTTGCAACTCGCATTGGGCGGACTGGAGTACGGGCTGCCGTATTTATCGATCATGGCCTGAGTGACGCAAACCTCCGTCGTGTGCGGAGCGAAGGGCGACGCCGGCATGCTCATGCCCGGCGGCAACTGCACGCCCGGAGGCAACTGGGGCATCTGCGGCGCGCCCGCCATGTTCATCTGGGATGTGACCTCCCACAGGCCCGCCTTCCGCTGCGATTGGCTCCACGCAAACGCCGCGAGCGCAATCACGCAACAACCAACCATCGTCCAAACTCGGGTCTTGTTCATACATTCTCCTCGTCGCGCAAGTGAGGGGCGCGCACTTCGACTGTATCCCATGCCCTGTTGGCCTGAAAAGAATTTCTTATTGAGGATTTCGCGTCTGACCGGTGGGTTTCCGCGCCAACTCCAGGACAGCGTCGGCCACGCGGCTCGCAGTATGGCGCACCACGTTCTCTTCGCTAGCAAAGTTGCCGGCCACGCAGCGCACTCCCAGTGCTTCAATGCGCTCTATGTCAGGCACGATCGGCGACGCGCCCTCCGCCGCATACCTTGCGAGAGTCTCCGGCGAAAACTGCCCGGTATTCACAATCGCGTAGTCAAAGATCTGCTTCCGCGTGTGCTCGTAGATGCGCTCGATGTGCTCGGATGCGGTCAGGTTCAGGCTTTCATTGGCCTGCGTCATCAGGTTCGAGATATAGACCCGAATGCCACGCGCCGCCCCCAGCGCTGCGGGAATCCCGTCGACCAGCAGATTGGTGATCAGCGAAGTGTAGAGCGATCCCGGCCCTACCGTGATCAGATCGGCGCGATCGATTGCCTCGAGGGTCTCGGGCAGCGGCGCAGGGCGCGGCGGATCGAGCGTCAACTCCACGATGCGCCGCTTGCTTGCCGTGATGTTCGTCTCGCCGCGCACCATCGTGCCGTCATCCATGCTGGCCACCAGCGTGGCATTCGCCGTCGTAGCCGGATAGATCCTGCCCCGCGTGGCGAGAATCTTCGAAGCCAGTTGCACGGCCTGAGCGAAGTCACCTGTGATCTCAGTGAGCGCCGCCACAAACAGATTGCCGAAGTTGTGACCCTTGAGCCCGTTCCCGCCGCGAAAACGATGCGTAAACAGTTTCGCCAGCAGGTCCTCTTCTTCACTCAGCGCGACCATGCAGTTGCGCAGATCTCCCGGCGGCAGCATATTGAAGTCCTGTCGCAGCCGGCCCGACGACCCTCCGTCGTCGGTGACTGTAACCACAGCCGCCAGATCGGCAATGGCGGAGCACTCGTCTGCGGCCATTCCCGGCGCGGAGACATGCCTGCGTAGCCCGCGCAGCAGCGTGGAAAGGCCCGTCCCGCCGCCAATGGCCACAACGCGCAGCCCTGGTGAGACGGGCCGAGTGGAAGGCTCGGGATTCAACGTACCCGCGCGTTCACCTTTTATTGTTGGAGAGTTCAAAGCACGACCTACGGAATCTCAGGATAAAGCAGCTCGGTGAAGCGCGGATCGTCCACCATGTTCTGGAAGTCGTTATCGACGCGTGCCTGCAAACGGTTCTTCGGATTCAATTCAATCGCCCGTGCCAGATTGTCGAGGCAGTCCTGAACGCGCCCGGTAATCGCCTCCAGCACCGCCAGACCGTAGAACGCATAGTCGGCCTTGGGATAAGCGGACAGAATGCTCCCGAACTGTTCGCGCGCTTCCTCGTAGTAGCCCGTGTTCAGTTTCGAGATGGCGTAGTCGTAGTGCTCCTCTGGCGTCAGGAACGAGAGGCCGCCCTTTTCCATCTGCCGGCGGCAGGTGACGATGTACATCCGGCAGCGGTCCTGAAGTTCCGGAGGCGCTTCAGGCAGCAACTTCTCCAGCGCAACGAGCGCCTTCTCGTACTTACCTTGCTGCAGCAGTTGCACTGCAGCCTGGTAGTGCTGAACGGCGGCTTCATTGGCCGTCCGGCCCCGGCTATCGTGCTTGCCGACGGCTTCTGAAGTCTTCTTGCGGCTGGGGGCCGCGGATCGTGCCTCTTGCGTCATTTGTTTTCCAAAAAGCGCGCATTCCTTCTCTCGATTGCGCCGGATATGGCGCCGGAGAACTGCTCTAGAGGAACAACGCTGCTTAGGCCATGTTTATACGCAGAACCCCTCGATCCGTCAATGGGGCCTCTAACCTGTGCAGTTAGCTGCGCTTGGAGACTGCCGGTTTGCTGTAGATCGCCGGGTTCAGCGTGGGATCGTTGTACATCTTCAATTGCCGGTAAATTTTGAAGCGCCGTGTGCCGCCGAGTGTCTCCCGCCATAGCGCATCGAGACATCCGGCAAGATCGGTGCGCTGCTCCTCGAGAATCCTGAGCCGCTCGCGATTGCGTTCCGCGTGCCCCGGCGGCGCATCCCTCCGCTCAGCCTCTTCACGCGTGTGGTAGATCTTCAACGCCAGGATCGAAAGCCGGTCGATCATCAGCCCCGGCGACTCGGAGTTGAGCGGCGCAGCGGGATTGGGCAGCCCACGCGCGTCGAGCCAGCTCTGCATTGCGCGGTCGAGCTCTTCCACCAGGTCGTTGCGCAGTTGGTTGGTCCGGTCGATCCGCCGCTTGACGTCTGCAATCTCGGCGTCGCTCGCGCCGGGTGTTCGCGCTTCGTCCTCAATGTGCCAAAGATCGAAGTTGGCCCGGTGCTGGCACGCGACAAGACTCAGCCACTCGCCGTCCTCGCCGCGAAGCTTTTTTCCGGGTGCAGCGGGGGTAGGCGAGACGGCATCCGTCCCAGCTCCCGGCGCATGCCACTCGCGCGTCAGCCGATCCTCGAGCGCCACGATCTCCGATGCCGAAACCATCCTTGCCCGTCCTTGTCGCTTGATTGCGGCCCGCGTCCGCAGGCTCCATCGTAGAACCTTGGTCTCCGCCGCTCCAAGGCGAAGCCCCTTTGGTGGTCAGTATTCTCAACACGTATCAGAAGGGACTGCGATTTCGCCGCTCGGCGGCGCTGGATGACTTTGCCAACCCCGAATAGGGTTTGTTGCGGCGAAGCCGAGGACGATCCGACCCGGCCGCAAACTCAATGGAGGGTCGGCAACTTTCTATCAATGAGTGTCATAGCTTGTGGAAAACATTGCAGTTGACACAATACCGACCAGTTGGTATGTTAACGGCAATTGGTGATTCGACTGTGACAGTCCGCCACGAAAAACTCGCGCTCTCCCGGAACAAGCTCCTCGACGCATCGCTTTATGTCATTCGCGCCAGGGGTTACGAAGCCACCACGGTCGACGCTATCTGCGCCGACGCAGGCCTCAGCAAGGGCAGCTTCTTTCATCACTTCAAAAGCAAGGAAGATCTCGCGCTCGCAGCCGCCGAACATTTTTCAACCTTTGCCGAGAGCGTGTTTTCGACTGCTCCCTATCACAGCCTGCCGGATCCCGTCGATCGTCTCCTCGGCTACGTCGACTTTCGCAAAGCCATCCTCGCCGGCGAATTGCCCCAGTTCACCTGCCTCCTTGGCACCATGGTCCAGGAGACCTACGAAACACACCCGGCGATCCGCGCCGCGTGCGACAAATACATCTCCGCCCACGCCGCCACGCTTGAGGCCGACATCGCCGAAGCGATGGCCGCCCGCGGATTGCGCGCCGAGTGGACACCGAAGAGCCTCGCGCTTTACACACAGGCCGTGATTCAGGGCTCGTTCATCCTCGCCAAGGCGCAAGGCGGCCAGGCCGTCGCTGCCGACTGCCTCGATCACCTGCGCCGCTATCTCGAGCAGTTGTTCCCCCCACTGCAACGCGCAAGCGCCACACAATCTGAAAGCCATTCCCAGTCCGCAAAGGAGATTCCCGCGATGCCCACAACCGTGAACCTCAGCAACGAACCTGAATCCGTCCAATTCCCCGAAACGCACTACGTGTATCTCGAACGCCAGGGGCACATTCCCACCATCGCCCCGCAAACCTGGGCTGCCGTGGCCGCCTTTGGCCGCGAGATTCTGGAGCACAACCGCATTCTCGGCGGGGCGGCGCTCTACAAAACCAACCCCGACACCTATCGCGCCGGATTCATGCTTGCCGCGCCGCCACTGAACCTGCCGAAGGAACTCAGCTACGCGAAGTTGCCCGGCGGAAAATTCACACGCTTCACGCTCACCGGCCCCTACAGCCAGCTGCCTGAAGCCACGCGCCGCGCCTTCGAAATCGTCGCCGAAAAAAAGATCGAACTGCGCGACGACTTCAACATCGAGCGCTATCTCAAGGACCCGATGACGACCCCGGAGGAAGAGCTTGTCACCGAGATCCTTTTTCCGACGGCCTGACAACACAGTCCCCGCACGCGAGGCCGCCAACAGCAGTTTCCCGA
This sequence comes from uncultured Occallatibacter sp., assembly GCA_964468605.1. GTDB lineage: Bacteria > Acidobacteriota > Terriglobia > Terriglobales > Acidobacteriaceae > Telmatobacter. The sequence continues at coordinate 5,969 of CAYYKV010000013.1, forward strand.
GTTCGCAACCCTATGCCAGTCCCGGAGGTTTCATGATGCCGACCCAATCGCTTCGCGCTCCCGCCTCAACCGACGAGGCTGCAATTCTTGCCCTGATCAGCTCCCTCCACCAGGCGCATCACGACAAACACGCCGAGGGAATCGCCGCGCCTTACGCACCGCACGCCGTCATCTTCGACCTCGAGCCGCCACTCTCGCACGACGGCATCTCCGTCGAGCGCAAGCGCCAATGGCTCCTGACGTGGGAGTCGTCCATCGGCCTCGAGCCGCGCAATTTTGAACTCACGATCGACGGCGATCACGCCTTCGGCCACGGCTATCTGCGCTTGAGCGGCCAAAAGAAGGGAGTTGATCATCCGGTCAGCTTCTGGATGCGCGAGACCCTCGGTTTCGAGCGTCGCGCCGGAGAATGGCGCATCGTCCACGAGCACGCATCGGTGCCGTTCTATATGGATGGCAGCTTACGGCCGGCCTTCGATCTGCAACCGTAAGCCGCTGATGGCCTAGGCCCTTTTCTTTCCCAACCAAGCCGCGAGGAAGGAGTAGGCCATGTCTACGCGCGATTTTTTGGGAGGCCCGTCGATCAGCTTGGCCGAAAGCGCCATGACTGCCACTTCCCGAAGCTCATCGGCATCGGGCATCGTATCGCAAAGATGTGTGACATTGATGAAATGCACACCGTTTGAAATCGTCCAACACTGGCAGAATTGAAACTCGCTTGCCGTGAAGGTTGCCCTGCCAAATCGCCCGAAGACGCATTCGCCGGAATCCGACTCAGTAACTACGCCACCTGTTTTGATCGCCCATTTGACAGCGACCTGTTGCAAGTCTGGCTCGGGTACAAGCTTTTTCCCGCTCTTGCGTTGCATTGAACTGATCTGCAACGCATTGTTGTCTTTGCCGCTCTTTTTCTTGAGCGTCCAGGGGCCGTTCGGGTTCTCAACCGAGCGCCAGTTGTTGCTCAGATTGATGTAAGGAATCACGAGCACCTGCCTTGCAAATTACGCGACAAGTGTAATCCTCAAGGATCGCGGTCAAGCGTGGTGAGCCCGGTGCGGATCGAACGCACGACCCACGCCTTAAAAGGGCGTTGCTCTACCAACTGAGCTACGGGCTCGCTTTGAGATCGCTCTTTCCAAGCTACCACAAGGCCAGACGCGGAATTTGCCGGTCGAGATTCGTCCTGATGGGGCAGGGAATCCACACCTCAGAACCTGTCCCGTTTCGTTACTTCGCTTGCTGCAAATCGCAACACATCCTCCCGCTCGCCTCGGCTCGGAAAACATTTTCAGGTGGGTAATCAAAAACCGCTGGTACGATGGTACCCGTGAGCCGCGCAGAAGCGATTACAAATGGGGGATAAATGCCCGCATCACCCAGAAAATGAGGCAGTTCCGGCACTTTTGATGGCTGGAAAGTGTTAGCTTCGTGGCCGTGCAAGTGTTATTGTTCCGGCGGCATAAGCGACACTAGGATTACCACTAAGGATTCATCCGCCTTCCGGGTTCGCCTTCCCGGTGTTCCGTATCGCAACAGCCGCATTCAGGGCTCTGGAAGAATGGAAAATCATCCATGGCGGATTTGCAGAATTAGACCTTGGGATAGATTATGACGGAGCATAAAGGGCATTCCGACCCGAACGAGCCCCCGGAAGATGTGGCGTCGCTCTATTCGTGGGCGAATCTGCATGGCGCCAAGTACCGCGACTTTTCTGAATCCCGGGCGCAAACCCGCGAGAAGGCCCGGCAACGCGTAGAGCAGGCAATGGAAGAGGAACGCCAGCGCATGCAGCAAAGCCAGGAGCCAAAACAGGAGCCAAAACGCGGCAACGGCGACACGCGCAAGGACGAACCTGCTCCTCAGCAGGCCGCGCAACAGCCACCCGCAGAGCCGCCTCGCGCCACTCAGCCTGCTGCCCCAACTCCACCCGACCGGCCCAATATCGAACGGCTGCACCCTGATCGGCCCCATGTGGAGCATCCGATTCGCGAAGATCTTGCAACCGCACTCCGCGGCCTGGCCGTACCGCCGTCGTACCGCCAGCCGGGCCACGCGCCGCACGCTCCCATGCGCGAAGAAAACTACATGCCGCCGCGCAACCCATGGCCTGTTCCCGATCCCGCCGAAAGCGCGGGTCGTCCGGCGTGGCTCATGCCGGAACGGACAGAGGCTTCAGGCCCCTCCGGCTTTCCGCCGGCTCCCGAGGATACGCTGCAGGGTTCGCGCGAACGCCTGGCCACGCGCTGGTTCGCATTGCGCGGCGTGCTTGAAGGCAGCGCGCCGCCGGCGCAAGCTGTGCCGGCTCCTGTGACCGCACGTCCTCCGGTGATGGCCATCTTCTCTCTTGCCGGCGGGGTGGGCAAAACCAGTCTTGTGGCGACTCTCGGCCGCGCACTTTCCGCCCGCGGCGAGCGCGTTCTGCTCGTCGACACCGCAGCTTACGGCTTGCTGCCCTTTTTCTTCGGCGCCGGCGATCAGCGCCCCGGAATGTTGCGCACCTTCAGCCCTCCGTCCTCGAGCGGCGACGCTCCCATTCAGATGATCACGCTCGATCCTGAAAACTTCGGTCCCGAAACCGCGCCGCAAGAAGCTCTCACCGCCGAAATCTCAAAGCATGCGCGCGGAGTAGGCCGCGTCCTTATTGATCTACCCACCGCCTCCGGCGCCACCACCCGACGCATCATGCGCCTGATGCCGCAAATTCTCGTTCCGCTGATTCCAGACATGAATTCCGTGGTCAGCGTCAGCTCCATCGACGCCTTCTTCGATCACAACGGCGGCGCATCCACCAACGCTTCATTGCCCAATTACGTGCTCAATCAGTTTGATTCTTCGCTTCCGCTGCATCTGGATGTGCGTGAAGTTCTCCGCGAGCAACTGGGCGACCGCTTGCTGCATTTCGTGCTGCGCCGCGCCCCCGCCGTGAGTGAGGCGTTGGCCGAGGGCATGACCATCATTGACTACGCGCCGAACTCCGGCGTGGCTGAAGATTTTGCCAGCCTGGCCAGTTGGGTCAAGAGCCTGTCCGCAGCCGCGACCACAACCTTCCGCGGGGTACGGTGGAGCGAACGATGACCCCGACCGGGATATGGCAGGACATTGGCGCCGGCGAGAATGTTCTCACTCGAATTCTTCGTCTTCTTTTTCTCATTCTCGCCGGCGTGATTCTCTGTTTCCTGGCGATTGTGCCCCTGAGCTGGGAGCAGCAGGCTGTCCTCGGCTTCGTGAGCCTCGTGGCGGCCTTATTCCTGGCGCGCGGATCCGACTCTTACCTCGTCACTCTCACCCTGATGATGCTGTCGATGTTCTGCACTTTCCGCTACGGATATTGGCGCGTCGCGCAGGTCGTTCGCTTCTTCCACGACCCCGCAAATCACTGGGGCGCACTGGACGCATTCTTCATTCTCTGTCTGCTGCTTGCCGAGGCCTACGCGTTTGTCATTCTCTTTCTCGGATACTTCCAGACCATCTGGCCGCTGCGCCGCGCTCCCGTCTCGCTGCCTGAGAATCCCGAAAACTGGCCCGATGTCGACGTCCTCATCCCAACCTTTAACGAACCGCTCGACGTCGTCCGCTTCACCGCACTCGGCGCGTTGAACATGGATTGGCCGGCCGACAAGCTCCACGTCTACATCCTCGACGACGGCCGCCGCAAGGAATTCGAACAGTTCGCCACCGAGGCCGGCATCGGCTACAGAACCCGCCCCGACAACAAGTACGCGAAGGCCGGCAACATCAATACCGCGCTCCAAACCATGTCTTCGCCGCTGGTGGCCGTCTTCGATTCCGACCACGTTCCGACGCGCAGCTTTTTGCAGATGACCGTCGGCTGGTTTATGCGCGATCCCAGGCTCGCCGTGATGCAAACGCCGCATCACTTCTATTCGCCCGATCCCTTCGAGCGCAATCTCAAGCAGTTCCATGTCATTCCCAACGAGGGCGAGCTCTTCTACGGCGTGGTCCAGGACGGCAACGACTTCTGGAATTCCTCGTTCTTCTGCGGCTCATGCGCCATTCTGCGCCGCTCCGCGCTCGACGAGATCGGCGGGATCGCGAAAGAAACCGTTACCGAGGACGCGCACACTTCTCTGCGCATGCAGATGGCCGGATGGAACTCCGCCTACATCAACATTCCTCAAGCCGCGGGGCTGGCCACCGAGCGCCTTTCGGCTCACGTCGGCCAGCGCATCCGCTGGGCGCGCGGCATGATCCAGGTTCTGCGCACCGACAATCCGCTCTTCGCGCCGGGGCTCTCGTTTCCCCAGCGGCTTTGCTACTTCAACGCCGTGGGGCATTTTCTCTACGCCGTGCCGCGACTGATCTTTCTCACCGCGCCGCTCATCTATCTGCTCTTGAACCACACCAACATTCCCGGCTACTGGGCCGCGATTCTGGCCTACGCGCTGCCTCACCTTACGCTCTCCAACGTTACGAATTCGCGCATTCAAGGCGAACACCGCCATTCCTTCTGGAATGAAATCTACGAGACTGTGCTCTCGCCTTACATTCTGCTGCCCACGATGATGGCGCTCATCAATCCAAAGCTGGGCAAGTTCAACGTCACCTCTAAAGGCGGCGTCGTTCGGCGCACATTCTTTGACTCGCGCATCGCTCAGCCTTTTCTTGTCATGCTGCTTTTCAACATCGCGGGCCTTCTGGTTGCCATTCCGCGCTTTTTCATCTGGGACACTTCGCGCCGCGGCACGGTGCTCATGAACGTCATGTGGTGCTGTTTCAATGTCATCATTCTCGGTGTTTGCACGGCCGTAGCGCGTGAGCTGCAACAGCGCCGCACCACCGTTCGGCTCAATATCGTGGAGCCTCTCGCCCTCAAGCTGCCCAGCGGAAGGTCGATCGCATGCGAAACTGAAGACATGTCCAACGGCGGCGCGGGCATTCGACTCAAGGAGCCAATCAACCTCGCACCCGACACTTTGGTCCATCTGATTTTTTCGCAACCTCCGGGGGCGATTCCTCTGCATGCAACCGTTGTTTCTCTTGAGGATTCGGTGCTGCGCGTTCGTTTCGACAACCTGTCGATCGCGGAACAGGAAGTTCTGACCATCCAGCTCTATTCCCGAGCCGACGCGTGGCTTGGATGGGGCGAGTCGCGCGAGAGCGACAACGTGCTGCGCAGCCTGGCCCGCATTTTCACAATCTCCATGCGCGGCCTCAAGGCCACTTTCCTCAGCATCTTTGGCCGCGATGAGCAGCCTCCCCGCAAGTCCACCTCACTCTCCATCGCCCAGTTGGGAATCGTCTTTGCGCTGGCTGCGCTCCTTGCTGCTCATAGCCCCAAAGCGCATGCCCAGCCGCAGGCGACGAACACCGCCAGCGCCGCTAGCGCCTCAAACTCCGCCAACAGCGCCGTCTTGCCCGGCCAATATCACGACAGCTTCACCCTCGCCGATGCCGGCTCGCAGCAGATCGAATTGCACTCCATCGATCGCCAGCACAACGTCTACTTCACGCTGCCGCAAACGCACGTCGTCCGCACCGCTACGCTTCACTTCTACTACGCGTTTTCTCCCGCACTCATTCCGCAGCTCAGTCATCTCAAGCTCATCCTGAACGGCACGCTCTTCGCCACCATCCAGCCCGCCGCGGGCCAATTCGGCGGCTCCGACGGCGCGGACTCTGAAGTTGACGTCAACATTCCTCCCGAGTTGCTGGTTCACAACAACACGCTCACGTTCGAGTTCATCGGCCACTACACCATGAGTTGCGAAGACCCCGCGAACACTTCGCTCTGGGCTCGGGTTCATCGCAACACCTCTCTCGACATTCGCGGCGACCTTCTGCCGCTCGCCGACGATCTCAAGCAACTGCCCGTCCCGTTCGTCGATCCGGCCGTCGTTCAGCCGCTCAGCATTCCAGTCGTCTTTCCCGCGCAGCCTTCCTTCAAAGCCATTCGGGCCGCGGGCATCGTCGCCAGCTACTTCGGCCTGGTCTCCGCGGACCGCCCGGTGCGTTTCCCGGTGCGCATCGGAACCATTCCGGAGGGCAACGCCATCGTCATCGCAGAGAGCGCAGCCAGCCTTCCTGCCGGTTTGAATCTCTCAGCAGCCAGCGGGCCCACCGTGGCCATGCGCACCAACCCTAACGATCCCTACGGAAAACTTCTCATCGTCACCGGCGCCAACGCCGATGACGCCATCGTTGCTGCTCAGGCCATTGCACTGCGCAGCGACATGCTCAACGGCGCGCAGACGCCCATCAGCAACCTCACGCTTCCTGCAAAGCAGGCCCCCGATGCCGCGCCGCGCTGGGCGCGCACCGACCAAACCATTCCTCTATGGGACTACTCCAGCTCCGACCAGTTGCAGGGCGATGGGACCGCTCCGCTCAACGTCTACTTCCGGATTCCTCCCGACCTTTATTACGACACGGAAAGCGATGACACCCGCCTGCATCTCGTCTATCGCTACAACTCCATTCCCATCGGCCCCATCTCGAGCATGCAGGTGCGCGTCAACAACGCGTTCCTCGGTTCCACTCCGCTCGTCCCCGGGCAGGACGCGTCGCGCACCACGCAGACCGACGTTGCCGTTCCCGTCGTGAATCTGCGCCCATTCTCCAATACGCTCTCATTCGATTTCACATTCCAGTTGGTCAAGAAACAAAACTGCGACGACACGACACCGATCAACCTGCAGGGCGCCATTCTGCGCGACTCCTATCTCGATCTGCGCGGCTATCCGCACTGGACGCCGCTGCCCAATCTCGAAATCTTTGCCAATGCCGGATTTCCGTTCACGCGTCTCGCTGACCAGAGCGAAACTACGGTCGTGCTGCCGCCGACACCCACTGAGCAGGAGATCGAAACCTTCATCACTTTGATGGGACACTTCGGCCGCCAGACCGGTTTCCCCGGCTTGCGCGTCACCGTAGCCGGTCCCGATGCACTCCACGACGGCGCGGCCACTGACTTCCTCATCATCGGCGCCGGCGACGATCAGCCCGCCTTCGCCAAGCTCGGCACGCATCTTCCAGTCTCGCTCGGCAGCGGGCAGGTTCAGGTTCACGATACACAGGGCTTCTTCGTCTCGCTGCTTCACAATGCCTGGTGGAAGCTCCGCTCCAGCGAGCACGCCGACTCCGGCGGGCTCACCGCCGGTGGCACGCCCGACGCCGTGATCGAGGGCATCGAATCTCCTTACGACATCGGCGGCAGCCGCAGCATCGTCGCCATCCATCTCAAGGACGCTTCCACTTTCGAGCCCTTCATCAGCACATTCCTCGACGTGCAGCAGTCCAGCGACGTCTCCGGTTCGGTTGCCGTCCTTCACGGCGCCGAATTTCAGTCCTTCCGCGTCGGCACGCAGGTCTATTATGTGGGAACGCTGCCGTGGTGGACGCAGCTGCGCCTGTGGGCCGCTGAGTACCCATGGCTGATTGCGGTCGTGGTCGTCGTGCTCGCGTTTCTGCTGGCCATCTGGACCCGTCAATGGTTGCGGTCGAAGGCCAGAGCCCGTCTCACGATGATCGAGAGCTAGCCAAAAGCCAGCCGAGAGTTTCTGACCCTTTTTCCACACTGATTGGCCCTGCTGTTTCACTTCGGGCTTCGCAAAAATGTGCCGGTAGCTGGAAGCTAATACCAGATAGCCAAAAGCTGCCTTTCACTGGAGTGCGCGTACGATGGGCCAATCGATCTTACGGCCAGGAAAGCCCGTTTTTCAGATCGCGGTTTTCTGCACGCTTTCGCTCTTGTGCGGCTGCCGACACAGTCCCTGGCAGCTCTGGCAATCCTATTCGGCGCGGTTCATCGATCCGGAAACCGGTCGCGTCCTCAGCGGCGATGCGTCTGATCCCAACGGCAATCAGCAGCACACCACCTCAGAAGCTCAGGCCTACGCCCTGTTCTTCGCCCTCGCCGCCAACGATCGCCCCACCTTCGACCGCGTCCTCTCCTGGACTCAAACCAATCTCGCCGCAGGCGATCTCTCCACACACTTGCCCGCGTGGCTGTGGGGAAAGGATACAGACGGCACGTGGAAAGTACTGGACCCCAACCCCGCCTCCGACGCCGATGTTTGGATCGCTTACTCGCTCGTCGAAGCGGGCCGCCTATGGAATTCGCCCGCTGACGCCGCCCTTGGCCGGGCCCTCATGGCCTCCATCGCAAAAAATGAAGTCATCGATCTCCCCGGTTTTGGCCCCATGCTGCTTCCCGGTCCAACGGGTTTTCAACACGGCGACACGTTTACATTGAACCCGAGTTATCTTCCGCTCTTTGTCTTTGAGCGCTTCGCCGCAGTCGATCCCGCCGGCCCATGGCAGGCAATTGCGCTCAACATTCCCCGTCTTCTCGCGCAGAGCTCGCCCCACGGCTACGCGATGGATTGGGTCGAGTACTTCCCCTATGACGGTTTCTATCCCGTGCCTCCTCCCGTACCGCCGGCGACTTCCCCCGCAACACCGCCATCGGCTTCAGCGCCGGTTGCCGCCGCGAACCCACCAGCGGCAGCTGCGACCACCCCAACAAAGCCCGACGCCGTCGGAAGCTACGACGCGATTCGCGTCTATCTCTGGGCCGGAATGATCTCGCCTGCCGACCCCGCTCGCGCCTCCATCCTCGACGCCGTTCCGGCCATGAGCGCATGGCTCACGGATCACGATGCTCCTCCCGAAAAAGTCAGCCAGGACGGAATACCTGTGCAAAAGGAGGGCCCAATTGGATTCTCCGCGGCTGTGCTTCCATATCTTCGCGCTTTTCCCAATCTCTCCCGGGCCAGCGTTCGCCAATTGATTCGTCTCGATGCACAGAAGAGTGCAAGTTCGGGATTGTATGGGAAAGACAAAGCATATTACGATCAGTGTCTTGCTCTATTTTCAACAGGATTCCTTCAAGCCAGATTCCGGTTTGGTCCGGGCGGCGAATTAAACGTAGAATGGAAGCGCGAATGAGGGTGGGCTGGGGAGCTTGGAAAGCGGGTTTCGTCGGTGCGGCCTGCCTCGTGCTGACGCTCCAGCCAGCCCACGCTCAAAACACTTCCGTCGCCAACTCCGCCGATGCCGCTCGCGCCAATCTTGTTGAAAAAGCACACGCCCTTGAAGCACGCGGACGGCCCGACATGGCCATTCAGTTCTGGCAGCAGATTCTTCTTTCCGCGCCGCAGAATACTGAGGCCCTGGCGGGCCTGGCCAAAGATTACAAGCTGATCGGCTCCAACGACCTGGCCAATCAGACTCTCGATCGCCTGCGCGCCGTCAACCCAGGCGACCCCAACATCGCCCGCATCCAGTCCATGTCAAGCTCAAGCCAGGAGAGCCAGCAGCTCACGCAGGCCGGCGAGCTCACGCGCCAGGGCCGCAATGACGACGCGATGCGCATCTATCGCCAGCTCTATGGCGATCAACCTCCCAACGGCGACATCGCTCTCGCCTACTATCAAACTCTCTACGGCACCACGAGCGGCAAGCCGGCGGCCGTCGCCGGAATGCGCGCTCTAGTCGATCGAAATCCGGGTGACCCTCGCTACGCCGTCGCTCTTGGCACAATGCTCACCTACGACCAGCGCACCCGCGCTGAAGGCATTCGCATCCTGCAAGCGCATTCCTCCGATTCCGGTGCTCAGTCCGCGTTGCGTCAGGCGTTGGTCTGGGATTCCGCCAATCCCGCCTCCGCCGCCGAGCTCCGCGACTATCTCAAATCGCATCCCGGCGACAGCGAGCTCACCTCAGCTCTCATCCAAGACCAGAAAAAAATGAATTCGGGCATTGCGCGCACTCCTGCCGAGCGCGCTGCCTTCGCGGCGCTCAATGCCGGCCACCTCGACGAAGCCAATCAGCGCTTCACCGATCTGCTGCAAAAAGACCCCACCAATAGCCGCGCTGTCGCCGGAATGGGATTCCTGCGCATGCGCCAACAGGATTTTGGCGCAGCGATCACATTTTTTACGCAGGCTGAGCAGAACGGATACAAACCAAACATCGTCGAGGACGCGCTCGCCAGTTCGCGCTTCTGGCTCACCATGGGCGCGGCGACGCAAGCGTTCAGCCAGAATCAATTCGAAGTTGCCGACGCCAAATTCCGCGCCGCGCTCGCTATCAATCCGCGCAGCACTGAAGCACTCAACGGCCTCGCCGGCCTTTATATCAAGGAGCAGCAGTACACCACCGCTGCCTCGGTCTACGAGCTACTCATCAAGGTGCAGCCCGCATCATTCGATGGCTGGCGCGGCCTCTTCCTCGCCAACGCACGAGCCGATCAGAACTCCCAGGCTCTCGCCATCGCTGCTCGTTTTCCGCCCAGCGTTCGCGTTGCGCTCAACAAAGATCCCGAGTACCTGCGCACCCTTGCCGCCATTTACCAGGCCGAAGGCCGCACCGGCGACGCCGAGCGCACACTCGTTCTCGCTCTTGCCTTGCCGTTTCCCGGCAACGGCAGCACCTTGCAGACCGACACCAAGTTGCAATACGCCGGCATTCTCATGGAGGCGAAACGCTTCCCGCAGGCCGCCGCGCTTTATTCGCAAGTCGTTGCGAGCGATCCCACCAACGTCTCTGCCTGGATGGGCCTTGTCAGCGCGCATCATGAGTTGGGTCAGGACACGCAGGCCATCAATGATGTGCAGCGAATCCCCGCCGCCACTTACGAAACCGCGCTTGGAGATCCCGGTTTTCTCTCCGAGCTTGGCGCCATCTATCAGCGGGCCAATCAATATGACGTCGCTCAGGGAATGCTTGAGCGCGCGGAAAAACTCGAAGTCGCCGCCGGCCATCAACCCTCCGTCGCGCTCGAATTGCAGTTAGCCGGCATCGATCTGCTGCGCAACAACACCGATCAGGCCTTCGCCATCTACCAGCAGGTTCTCGCCGCGCATCCTGACAACGCCGCTGCCTGGAAGGGCCTCATCTCCACGCTCGCTGCCACCAATCGCAATTCGCAGGCGCTTCAGGAGCTGGCGCAGATTCCCGCGCCCGTCCACACGCAGCTCGAATCCGACATCGATTTCATCCAGACTGAAGCCGGTCTCTACGCCACCACCGGCGACACCAACGATGCTGTCGCCTGTATGGACCGTGTGCTCGCGTACTACGCCAAGCTCAAGCAGCAACCGCCGCCCGGCATCGACATCCAGAACGCCTGGCTGCTTTACAACATCGGCAACGACCGCGCTCTCTACGCGGCGCTGATGCGCATCGGCGGACGCACGGACCTGTCGCTGGCCCAGCGCGAAACCGTGCAGAATATCTGGGCCGAGTGGAGCGTGCGCCGTGCCGCGGCAGCCATGGAGAACGGCAACGCTCGCCGCGCCGTGGATATTCTCGACGCCGCATCGCAGGCTTTTCCCAACAACCTCACCGTGATTAAAGCCGTTGCCGGCGGCTACGCGCGCGTCGGCCGCGCCAAAGAAGCGCTGGCTATTTACAAGACGATTCCCATGCAGGATGCTTCACCCGGCGACTTCGAAGGCGCGATCGGCGCGGCCCTTGGCGCCAACGACAAGAATCAGGCCGAGCTCTGGCTGCGCCAGGCACTCGAGCGTTTTCCGCGCGATCCCGCCGTCCTCTCACTCGCCGCCCGCTACGAACAGGCCCGTGGTGACAACGAGCGCGCCGCCGACTACTATCGCGCATCCATCGCCGCCATGCCCGCCGTTACGCCCGTCGATCGCCTCGCCCACGAGCTCGTTTATCCCGACACGGATCTCCAGCCGCATCGCGCCGTCACCGCCGCTGATCTTCAGCACCTCCTCGATCCCGACTACACGCCTTTCGACAAAACTACGAGGCTCCCGCCGCTGCCCACCTACGGTCCCGATCCCTACGAGGGCCGCACGCCCGTTGTCCTTCCGCAGGCGCAGCCCGCTTCGCAAGCTCCGTCGCCCGTCAACACTCAGCCTGATTCCCACGACCTGCCGCCGCCACCAGTTCCTCAATCATTCGTCGAGCCCGAACCCTCGACAACACGCCCCGCACCGGACGCGCCTCATCTCGTCCTCGCGTCGTGGGCCATCGCCCGTCCGCGCAGAAACTCCTGGCGCGCTTCGATTCGCGGCGACTTCGCGTTCCCCGCCGCCCTCCAATCCGCCGCTCCCACTGCTCCGCTCGAAATCACCCTCGACCCTCCGCACTCTCTCGCCTCCGACGCGTGGAAGGGCCTCGTCTTCTCGCTCATGGCCGCCAATCGCAACGCTGAAGCGCTTGAGGAGCTCAACAAAATTCCCGCACCCACGCGCCGTCTCCTCGAGGCCGACATCGAGTGGGTGCAGGCCATCGCCAGTCTCTACGTCGTCATCGGCGACGCGCCTCACGCTGACGCCTACGTCCATCGCGTCGAAACTTTCTATCTCCTCCATCGCGCCGCCGTCCCCGCCGCGCTCGAAGTCCAGCACGCCTGGCTGCTCTACAACCTCCACAGCGACACCGCGCTCTATCCCGTTCTTACCGCCCTCGACGCGCGGCCAGACCTCGCGGCCGATCAGCGTCAACAACTGCAAACCATCTGGGCCAACTGGGCGGTTCGCCGCGCCAATCAGGCCATCGCCACCGGCCAGCCACTTCGCGGCGTGCAAATTCTCGAAGCCGCCGCGCAAAGTTTCTCCGACAATCTCGACGTGCGCTTCGCCCTCGCCGGAGCTTACGCTCGCATAGGCCGCGCGCAGGACGCGCTCGCCCTCTACAAATCCATCCCCATGAACCAGGGCACCTCCGGCGATTTTCAGGGAGCCATCTGGTCCGCCATCTCCGCCAAAGACATGGCCCAGGCAGAAGTCTGGCTTCGATTCGCGCTCAATCGCTTTCCCTCGGATCCGAATATCCTTTCGCTCGCTGCCAACTTTGAGCAGGCCCGCGGCAACAAGCAGCGCGCCACCGAGTTCTACCGCGCGGCCGTCGCCGCCGCTCCTCCCGGATCTTCAATCTCAAACCCCGGCAGCGGACCCGACAATTGGTCTGGTTCAGCCCCATCAGCAAACACAGGCGACGTCAAGCGCCTTCTTGATCCGAGTCTCGATCCCAGCCTCAACTCCCAGCCATCGCCTGAAGAGCTCGCCCCGCTGCCCTCTTACAAGTCGCTGACTTCGCCGCAGGCCACGTTGCCTCCGCTTCCCGCCGCGACCTCAACTACGACATTTGCTGCTACAGCGCCCTCCGACAATCCGCTGCCGCTTCCGTTCACAACGATTCCATCTTCAGGGCAGGGAACTGCGCCGCCCACGCCACCTGTTTACGTCGCACAAGCTCCCAGCCAAATCACCGCTTCGCAACCTCCGTCCCTCATCGACCAAAGCACCGCGACTGAAGAAGAAAGTCAGCCCGTCGTTCGCCCCGCGCTTCCCGTTTCCCCGCCGCTCACTGGCCGCGTGCGTCTGCCGCCCTCTGAAGAAAACATCAACTCAACCGGAGAAACCGACGCGGACGTTGAAACCGGAATCACGGCCACGCCTCAGCAAACGTCAAACGCATCCGCGCCGTCTGCCGGAAATCGCCGCCTCAGCACTCAGCCCATGAACATCCTCGCCGCGCAGGCTCAGGCCCGCTTCGCCGAGCAGACTGACAGCCAGGTCACTCAAAGGCCGGCTGCTCTGATCCACTCGATTCCCAACGCCGCGGCGTCGCAAACAAGTCCGCCGACGAGTCATAACGCCGCGCCCGCGCAATCGAATTCGCACTCAGCCGCCGCCCCAGCCGATCACAGCGTTTACAACGTCGCGCAGTCGACGCCCTCCGCGCAGGACGCAGCTTCCGGCGCCTTCTCCGCGCCGCAGCATCCGCAACCAACTCAGCCTGCCGCCTCAGCAGCCTGCCAGACCACCGTTCCTGTTTGCCCGCCCGCCAAGCCAGCGCCCACCATCGCGCCCACGAAACACAAGTACCCGCGCAAATCCGGCCCGCAACCCACCAACACGCAAAATCAGCAGCCCGCGCAGACTCTCGGCAACGCTCCAATCGGGACAACTGAAAATGGCGCCGCACCCGAAGGCGCAACGCCCTCCAACCAACCGGCTCCGCCCGCCGAGGCCCAAACGCCATCCGCGCCCGCGCCGCAAGCCCCAACAGAAACCACGGGCACCGGGCTCTCCGATCAAGAGCTTCAACAGCAGAATCTCCCGCCGCTCCGCGGACCCTGGATTCGCATCCAGCGCCAAGCCGGCCCACCCAGCCCGCGAGAACTCGCCGAGCAACAGCTCCAGGCCATCGAGAGCGGTTACAGCGGCTGGCTGGGCGAAACCTCTCTGCTCAACTACCGCAGCGGCGCACCCGGCTACAACCAGCTCGCCGCCATCGACTCGCCCTTTGAGGCTTCCGCTCCGCTCGGCTTCCACGCGCGCATCACCGCCATCGCACGCCCCGTCTTTCTTGATTCCGGCCAGGCCAACGGCTCCGCCACCATGTCTGTCACCGAATCGCAATCCGGCGCAACCTGCCTCGTCACCATCCCCGAGCCCATCGGCACATACACCGCAGGGCAGAACTTCACGCCCTGCACGTCGCCCTCGCTCGGCGCGCTCGCTCCACCCGCACAGCAAAACTCCTTCGGACTCGGCGGCGAACTCCAGCTCACTTTCCCGCATCTCACCATCGCCGGCGGCTACACGCCCTTCGATTTCCTCGTCTCCACCTTCACCGGCCGCTTTCAATGGCAGCCCTCCGGCGGTCCTTTCACCTTCAGCTTCACGCGCGATTCCGTAAAGGACTCGCAGCTTTCCTACGCGGGCCTGCGCGATCCCGCCGGCAACACGCTCTCCACCATGGGCCAAATCTGGGGCGGAGTGGTCGCCAATCAAGGTCTCGTTCAACTCGCCCACGGCGACGCCGAGTCCGGCTTTTACTTTGCCGCCGGCGGCCAATACCTCACTGGCTACAACGTGCTCTCCAACAACCGCGTCGACGGCACCGGCGGCGCTTACTGGCGCGTCTTCGCCTCGCCCGAGTTCGGCAACCTCACCCTGGGCGCAAACTTCTTTGCCATGCATTACGCCAACAATCAGAACGCCTTTACCCACGGCATGGGCGGCTACTTCAGCCCGCAGGCCTACTTCCTGGCCAACGCTCCGCTCAGTTGGGTGGGCAACTACGGCACTCACTGGCACTACAACATCGTCGGCGCATTCGGAGTCCAGGCCTTCCAGGAAGACTCCACGCCGCTTTGGCCGCTCGCCGGCGACAAGCCTCTCGAGACCAGCCAGAACAGTCCCATGCTCCCCAACGTCACCAGCGTCAGTCCCAACTACGACTTCCACAGCCAGGCCGCCTATCAAATCGGCACGCACTGGTTCGCCGGTGCCTATCTGGCCGCCAACAACACGCGCGACTACTCCTTCGCCTCTGTTGGATTTTTCATTCGCTACACGTTCCGCGAGCAGCCTTCCACCGCTACGGCCCCCACCGGCCTCTTCCCCGCCGACGGTCCCCGGCCGTTCACCGTCCCGTAAATCTCTCTTTGCCCTTGCAGCGCCGGCCTCGCGACCGTCACGAACATTCGTTCCTACATGTCAGTGTCCTGACGATCATTGGACCCATTCATCGCGCAACGCGCATCGCATGGCCGCCCCGAATCGATTCGATCTCCCCTGGAATGGCAAAATAGGTGCACCGCATGGCTGCGGCTCGATCGTCGGCGGATGAAGCGACAGCCAGAGAACGAGGAGGAAACGGAATGAGCGCGCCGGAAGCGACACTCGATAAAACCGACACCCGACTTGGATTCATCGGCCTTGGGCTCATGGGAAGCCACTTGACGCGGCGCTTGCATTCGAGCGGTTGGCGTATCCAGGCATGGAACCGCAGTCCACGGCCTGCAGAAGAGATCGGCAAGGAAGGGATTGCCATTGCGCCGTCCATTTCGGATCTCGTCGCTCATTCAGATGTGATTCTTTCTTCGCTGGCAAATGATGCAGCGGTTCGGTCAGTCTACCTCGACAAAAGCGGCGTCCTTTCTGTCGCGCGGCCGCGAACCGTGATCCTTGAAATGAGCACGATCTCGCCGGAACTGTCGCGTCAGTTGCACAGCGAGGCCCGCACGAGTGACGTGAGCCTACTCGATGTCGCCATCTCCGGGTCGACGCCGGCGGTCGAAGCCGGAACCATTACACTGCTCGCCGGCGGTGACAGGGAGACCTTCGAGCGATGCGTCCCGATTTACGAGTCGATTGCCAAACAGTGGTTCTTGATTGGGCCTGGATCCTCAGGCATTCAAATGAAATTAGTGGTCAACCTTTTATTGGGCCTTGATATGGAGGCAATCGCGGAAGCCGTTTCGCTCGGAGAGCATCTTCAGATCGATCGCAATGTTTTGCTCGAGGTTCTTTCCCGGACGGCAGTCGTCGCTCCCGCGATGGCAGGAAAGTTCCGCAAGATTAGAGACGGCGACTACTCACCTGAGTTCCCGCTGCGGCTGATGAGCAAAGACATGGATTTGGTCATGGATGCGGCAAGGGCGTCGGGCGCTGATTTGCCCGCGGCCGCAGTTGCCCAGTCCGTATTTGCGTCCAATGTCGCCGCAAGTGGCCACATGGACCTGGCCGCTATAGCGCCGTTTGTCCTCGGCCGGGTGCGGCGCCCTTGACCAGCCAATGAAGCCGGAATTCCCCATCAGAGCCGCCTTTTGCGCGGCCCGGTTGCCTATACAAAACTCACGTACAGCAAGGCCAAGCCCAGGAGGCAGGCAACGATGCCCCCGAAGATGAGCACGCCGTCCTGATTGCACTTCCGGTAGAGCGCTGTGGCGGGGCCGGGCAGCAGAAGGAGGAAGGCTCCTTTAGCGATGGTGAGCCATCCAAGGATCGTGATAAGCATGGGCAGACCGGATGTCCATACATTATTCATGACAACGATCACGGCGCCCAAGGTGAGGATAACGAAGCTCCATGACCACACAAACCCGCGGTCCTGAGTGACCTTTTCAAGTGCGGCGGAAACGCTCTTCCGGTCGATGGCCGCTGAGAGACCCATGACCGTGAGAACGATTCCCAATACACGCGCGATGGCGATTGAGGTATTCACTGGAATCTCCAATTTGAAAAGAAATTTGCCGTCATCATACGCCGGTTCAGGCAAATTGCAAGACGAACAAGGGAGTTCCAGTGGAAAAGCGAAGCGATTCGCCGCGGCTCCCGCCAATCTCTTCCCAACCGACGGCCCCCGCCCGTTCACCGTTCCGCGAGCCGCCGGAACGGTGCCTCCCATTCACTCTTCGTACTCGATCGTCGCGCCCAGGCTGTGGCCGTAAAGCTGTCCCTTCACAATCGCTTCGATCGCCTCAACGCTCCACGCCGGATGCGTCTCCATCGCATCCCAGTGAGTTCCGTCGGGCGTCGTTCCTCCGCTGACGAAGTTCAACGATGGCCCATCGAATAGCTCCCGGATCAGCTTCTCTCTGCTCCGATCGAGAAATTCGAAACTCCCGGCTCCATTTTTGATCTCGATCACGCAATGCAAACGACTTTTGTCCAATACGAACCCACCGTCGCCCGGCTCAAGCCCGTAGACCTTGACGCGCATCGTCACACCCTCCGCAGTCAAATCCTAAATCCGTGTCAATCCCCGCACTCGCCGCTCCGCACCGCAACCCCCTGAAAATACTCACCAAAAATCATTTTCCAAGTTTGCCGATAATTTCCCCCATAACGCGCACAATGTCTGTATGAGTGCATTCACCGCATCCGCGCAAGAACAGGGCAGGGAACCCGCGCTCACCCGTTTTCCGCCCGAGGCGCAGATCTCCCAATCATTCGGACCGAAAGAAATTCTGAAAAACTGCCCAACACTTGGTTCAATTTCGGCCCACCCGGAGACCTCATTCAATAGAATGAAATGCTTAGCTGTTAACGTATCGATAAACAACCTATTGATCAACGAGTAAACTTGGCGCCAATCCAAAGAATTCTCTTATAGACCCATGAAAACTAAATTATATTAATCATAGATATTGACAGAATTAATAATATTGATTATTGTCATTCCAGCGGTCGGGAAATCCGCTTCATTTCATGCCCAACGACCCCAAACCCGCATCCGACTGGCAAGACCTGCTCCGCATCGCCCAGGGCTCGCCCATCGTCATTGAGCGCATCGGCATTCCGGAGAAGCAGGTCGCTGTCGAAGGCAAATTCACTTTGCCCGAGCTCGCCCGCCTCACTCTCGAAGATCAGGTCTTCGTCATCGCCTTCATTCGCTCGCACGGCACCATCAAGGAGATGGAGCAGACCTTCGGCGTCAGCTATCCCACCATCAAAGCGCGCCTCAATCGCATCTCCAGCCAGCTTGAATTCGTCGAAACCAATCCATCCGCATCGCGAACTGAAGTCCTCGACCAGTTGAACAGCGGCGAGATCTCGGCTGCCGATGCCATCCGCGCACTGGAGGCCCTCAAATGATTCCCAACGTCGCCGTCCTCGAAATCGAAAACCCGCAGTTCCGCATGCCGCGGCTGTGGATCCCGCTCATCCTGCTCTGGATTCCACTGCTCCTTGTCCTCCTGCTCATCTCGCCGGTCCTCTTGATCGTCGTCTGCGCCATCAGTCTTACCACCGGCATCAGCCCTCTGCGCGTGATGCGAATCTTCTGGGACATCATGTCAAGCTTGCGAGGCACCGACGTTCGCGTCGCCTCGAACCGAAAAAGAATCAACATACGCCTTCTCTAGCTACTTGAGGATGATTCCAGAATGAGTGATTCGAATATGCGCAACAAAGTCGTCGTGATTACGGGCGCCACATCCGGCATTGGCCAGATCGCCGCCGAGAAACTCGCCGCGATGGGAGCACGAATCGTTCAAATCGCCCGTGATCCCGTGCGCGGCAGCGCGGCTATCGAACGGTTGCGTGCCATCAATCCCCAGGCAGCACCTTCGATCTTTTATGCCGATCTTTCGCGCATCAGCGAAATGAAACGCGTTGCATCCGAAATCGCCGCCGCCGAGCCCCGCATTGATCTCTTCGTCAACAACGCCGGCGCCATCTTTGGCCGGCGCCAGCTCACAGCCGACGGCCTGGAGATGACGTTCGCGCTCAACCACATGGCCTATTTTGTCGTCACCCATGAGTTATTGCATCGCTTGTCGCCCGAAGCCCGCATCATTTGCACCTCATCGGACGCGCACGAAACCGCGATTCTCGACCTCGACGATCTCCAATCGGAGAAAGCCTACCGCTGGAGCCTTCCGGTCTGGCTGCGTTACGGCGGACCCGGCTTCACGGTCTACGGTCGCTCCAAACTTTGCAATATCTTGTTTACTCGCGAACTCTCTCGCCGGCTCCGCGGAAGCGGCATAACCGCCAACTGTTTCCACCCGGGGTTCGTTGCTACACGCTTCGGAAATCGCGCCGGTGGCTTGATCCAATTCGGAGTCGGTGTCGCAAAACGATTTGCCCGCACGCCCGAACAGGGTGCAAAAACGCTCGTTTACCTTGCCTCGTCACCGCAGGTCTCCGGTGTATCCGGCAAGTATTTTCACGATGAACACGAAGTCCAGCCTTCGAAGGCCGCGCAGGACGACGCCGTTGCGGCCGCATTGTGGCAGCAATCGCTAAGACTCGCGAATCTCGACAATTCGTTTTCACGAGTGCCGGCTGCCGGAGCTTCGCAGGTGGCCTGACTATCGCGCTGAGCGTGGCATAGCCTCGCCCATCCGCGTCGAATCCCCACTGGGTTGAAGATTCTTGGAGGAGTGAAATGAATGAAAATCGCCGCCAAATTCTGGAAATGTTAGCCGCGGGCAAGATCACAGCAGACGAGGCCGAGCGCCTGATCGCCGCTCTCGAACCGGAATCTTCGGCAACCGCTGGCGAATTTACCGGCAAATTCGCTCACCTCAACGGCTGGCAGGGAAACGATACTGGCCCAAAGGTCAAGAACTCCGCGAAATATCTCCGCGTCCTGGTCGAGTCCACGGAAAAGAATGGCCCCACGACGGTTAACGTGCGCGTGCCCATGCAGTTGCTTCGCGCCGGCGTCCGCCTTGCCAGCCTCATTCCTCAGCAGGCGCACGATCAGTTGGACGCGACCCTGAGCAAGCACGGAGTTCCGCTGACGGTTTCTCAGATCAAGCCGGAAAACCTCGAAGAGCTGATCGACCACCTCGAAGACTTGTCCGTCGACGTCGACGCCAAGGAAGAAAAAGCCAAAGTCCGCGTCTTCTGCGAATAGATCGTGAGTCGTGTGTCGTGAATCGCAAGCCGGAAGGGTCCGCCAGGATTCACGACTCGCGGTTCGCACCCTTCCGTCCACCGAGCACCGTTCACGATCCACACGGCCTTAGCCCGGTCGCGGCTACTGCAGCGTCAGCATGCCCGACCCGAAGTCATCGTTGCACGTGTTGGTCGCAGGCGAAAAGCCGTAGTTGATTCCAAGGGTCTTTCCATCCGGTGAGAGACTGCCGCTCCAGCCGAGGATCCCGCTCGGCGAATGACTCAGTTCGAGAAAGAAATCGTCACCCACGAAAGTGGCGCCGATCGCAGCCGCCGACGACGGGACGCAGGAATAGCCGTTCACGATGGCAGTGCCTGTCAGCACCAGGAGGCCCGCGGAGTTTGGTGCGGTGCTTTGATCGAGCGTGGCCGTTACCGTAAATTTTTGTCCTGACGCTTGCGACGTGACCGTTCCGGAGTAGGTTCCATTCACCGCTGGATATTCAATCCCGGTCATGGTCCCCTGCGTGGTGCAATCGCCGCTGATCGCAAAGCTGCCGTTGGAAAGGCTCGACCCGCTCACTGTGCCAGTCATGGTGGCGGATGGGATTGCATTCGGGGCCGTGCTCAGCTTGAGATTGCCTTCGGCATCGACCGTACCGGCGAGCGCCACGTTCGAAAACATGCCAATCGGGCTTCCCACGCAGCCATCCGGGTACGCAATGAGGTCGGTTGCCGGAGGGCCCACCGCCACGCCCGAAACACTGCCCGCATTGGATGTGAGATACACGGCAATGGGAACAGTTCCGCCCACAGTTTGGTTGGTCGTCAGCTCCCAGTTTCCCGTCAGAGTTGCTGGCGAGCCCGGAACCGTTGGAGTTGTGCCGCCGCAGCCCGTCAGTATGCCCGCGAAAAAGATTGCGATAAGAAGCGCGGCGCAGCCGCCAGTTGTTGCATTGATGGCCCGTGAAGTCATAACGCACCTCCCGGATTTCTATTTGCCTGGTTGGGTTTCCGCTTGATTGGACGTAAACCAGCCGCGAGGGTTACATGCGCCCTCGCCTTCGATTCATATTTTATGCCCGCCGCAGCGGTTTCTGCATCGGCACCACCTGCACAGTGACGTCGCGTACCTCTGACAGAAACCGGTTGAGCACCGAGCCGCGCAGCAGAATGTCGAACCGGGATCGTGCCGATTGGCCGAAGACGACGTGCGAGATGTTCTCCTGCTGCGCAAAGCGGATCAACGCATCGGCGACGTTGCGGTCAGTGAGCTGAACCACCTTGGCGCCAAGATCCCGTGCCATGCGCATGTACTCTTCGAGCCTGTGGTACGCTTCAGGATCGCTGTGGCCCTTGTCGTCCGGCGGCGTCACGTAGACTGCGTACCAGTTCGTCGCCAGGCGCCCGGCGATTCTCGCGCCGATGCGCAGCAGCCGTTCTGTTCCCGGCCGCGTGCTCAGGCACACCATCACCTTTTCCGGGATTGGCGCCTGTTCCAGCCCCTGCGTCCGCCGGTATTCCGATGCGCGGTTGCTCACCTGCTCCGCGGTGGTCCGCAGGGAAAGCTCGCGCAGCATATTCAGGTTGCCCTTGCGGAAGAAGTTTGCCAGCGACTGCTCCACCTTCTCGGGAGCGTAGATTTTGCCCGCGCGAAGCCGGTTGCGAAGCTCTTCCACGGTCAGGTCGACGTTGACCACCTCGTCGGCGCGCTTGACGAAGCTGTCAGGAACCGTTTCGCGAATGGTGGTGTTGGCGGATCGGTTGACGGCGTCGTTCAGCGTCTCAAGGTGCTGGATGTTCACCGCCGTCATCACGTTGATGCCGGCGTCCAGCAGCTCCTGCACATCTTCGTATCGCTTGCGATTCTTACTGCCCGGAACGTTGGTGTGGGCCAGCTCATCCACGACAACCGTCTGCGGATGCCGCGCGATGATCGCGTCCACATCCATCTCTTTCAGGTTCACGCCGCGGTAGGGAATCACCTTCAGCGGCACGATCTCCAGGTCGCGTATCTGATCTTGGGTCTCTTTGCGCCCGTGGGTCTCTACCAGGCCGAGCACTACGTCCACGCCGCCCTGATGCCGCATCAGGTAGGCGTCGTTCAGCATCACGTAGGTCTTGCCCACGCCGGGCGCCGCGCCAATGTAGATGCGCAGTCTAGCGGGCTCCGGCTTCTTCTCGAGAACGATCTCTGCCATGGCTCAGCCCACCTCGACGGGATGCTGAGCTTCCTTCGCCACAGCGATCGGCAGCGTGAAGCGGAACGTCGCTCCGTGGCCCAGCCGGCTCTCGACCGCGATCTGGCCGCCCAGCGACTCCACCAGCCGGCGAACCAGCGCCAGCCCAAGTGCCGTGCCCTTTTCCGAGAACGTATTGAACCGGTCGAATATCGAGCTCAACCGCTCCGCCTCGATGCCACGGCCCGTGTCGCGCACACTGAACTGCACAAAGCTCTTGATCTCCTCGGCCGCCAGCAGCACCTCGCCGTCCTCCGGCGTGTAGCGCAACGCATTCGACAGCAGGTTGTCGAGAATCGATCGCAACGCACGGCGGTCGGCCAGCACTACTGCAAGGTCGGCATAGGCGCTCACTTCCACCCGGATATGCTTCTTCGCCGCCTCGTCGCAGTACCTGTCCCGCGCTTCGTTCAGGGCCTGCAGTGGCCGCAGGCGCTCCAGCTTCATCTCGCGCTTGCCGGTGTCCAGCTCCGCCACCTCAATCAGGTCGGCCATCAGATCGTCCAGAGTTTCGGCTTCTTTGCTCGCCGAAGCCACCAGCTCCGTCTGCAGCTGAGTCATCTCACCGCTGAATCCCTGGGCCAGTGCATAGAGCCCACGCCGCAATTGCAACAGCGGGTCGCGCAGCTTGCGGCTGGCCACCGCGATGAATTGTGTCTTGAAGCGGTCGGTATCCTGCAGGCTGGTCACGTCCTCGAGCGTCGTGACTGCACCCAGCAGCCGCCCATCCGAGTCGCGCATCGGCGTCGTGCGCAGCCGGTAGCTTCGCTCCTGGTTGCCGATCCTCATGGGCAGCATCGACGCTTCGCCCTCGGCGGCCACCGCCTTCTGCATCGATACGGCGTCCTGAATCGCGCTCAGAATCTTCTCTCCGCCCGGAGTATTCGTCAGCGCCATGCGGTCGCCCGCCGCCTCACCCAGCAACTCCGACGCCGATTGATTCAGCTTCAGGACGTGGCCTTTGCCGTCCGTCACGATAACGGGTTCGAAGATCGCCTGCAGCACGGCGTCGGACAGTTGAAACTCCATCTGCCGCCGCCCAGCCTCGGTGTCGCGCACCTCGCGCAACCGCACCGCCATCCGGCTCAACTCGCTCGCGATTACGCCAAAGCCGTCGCGGCTGTTCCACTCCACGCGGTGTTCCAGGTTGCCCTGTGCGATGCGGCGAGCATCGCCGGCCAGCGTTTCAATGGGCCGGAGGACAAAGTAGATGGTCGCGGCCGCAACCAGCGCAGCAGCCCCCGCGATCGCGTAGGCCAGGTGCATCTGTCCGTTCGCCGCCAGTGCCCGATGCGCCACGACCACGAGCGCCACAGGCAGGCAAGCCAGGAGCACACAGCCGAGAATCAGTCGCTGGGTAAGATTGAGCATGATCGTTGTCCGAAACGGTGTGCGGTGACTTATTCATTCTCGCGGATGCAGCCGAATCCTGCAAAGCCCTGAATTCGCAAATGCCGCTTGAAACTCACGGAATCTGGCAAACCGCTAGTTGGTTATTATGCCAGCGGCAGGCAAGACCCTCCGGCTGCGGATAATTGACCACCACCCAGTCCACGCCAAAGGTCGCCCTCAGGCGCTCGAAATCAGCGAGCTGGAAATTTCGCCAACCCTCCTGGGCCGCGACCTGGCGAGCCCAGACGGGCCCCAGCTCCGGCACCATCGTTGCCACCGCAGCGTCCTTCACCGCATCCGCCAGTTGGCTGCGCTCGGCCAGCGCCAGAAAGCCGTGATAATCCTCGCCCGGAGCCTCCATGTAATGCGGATCAAGAGCAAAATAGGAGTTCTCCGGCGTGTTGGTTCTGATCCATGCGAAGGCTTGCAGCCAGGGATTGGCCGGCTGGCGCCCCGGCAACTCCAGGTGCTGGCTGCCGGCAAACTCCGCCCGCTGCCATGTAAACATGCATCCATTGGCTACGAGCAGAAACACCGCCCATCGCCACACATTGCGCTTCAACACGAACTGCCCCAGCAGGCATCCAGCCATCATGACCAGAAGGAAATAGAGCAAGTGAAGGAAACGCATGGGCTGAAGTTGCGTTAGCCGCACTAATGAGGCCGGCCAGAGCATCGTCATCGCCAAAGCCTGGTGGAGTGCGCCATAGATGAGGACCGCCGCGGCAAATCGCGCCAGCATCGTCTCTCCGCGCCTGGCTGCGACGCGCCACAGCAACCAGAAAAGAAGCAGAGGAGCCAGCGCGCCGAGCCACTCGTACCAGGTCCACTTGTGCAGGTCGAAATACGGCCGCGAATCCAGGGCCTTGCGCCATCCGGGATTTGCTCCCTCGAAGATCCAACCCAGAGGCATGAACGCAACGATCGCGTTCTGCCATCCGCGCACGCGTTCGCGCACCGAGTCCAGCAAGGTCAACTGCAGAATGATGCAAAACGAAATCCCCATTGCCGCCATCAGCGGATGCAAAAGAAAGGCTACGAGCAGCAACAAGGCGGCTTGCCAGATTCGTTCATCCAGGATTCGCCAGATGGCCAGCAGAATCATCGCCGTCGCAAGGGTGCGCGGATGCAGATGCTGGTCAACCATGTAGAGCGCAGTTCCGGTCACCGGAAGCGTGAACATGGCCGCGACCATCGCGACCCCGCCCCATCGCGCGGTCTGATCCGTGAAGAGCCTGTCGGCGATCTTTTTCACTGCCCATAGAATGAGAAACAGCGCGGCAAGTTGCCAGGCCAGCTCAGCCCAAGCCAGGGGAATCCGCGTCCAGCGCACAAAGTGCGCCATCGATCCGTCGAAGATCGTCGCTTCCATCTGCAGCCGGAAGAAATTCGCGTTGTAGGGAAAGAGGGCCGGATTTAGGTCGGCTTTGACTGCAGCTAAATAGATTCCATCGTCCTCAAGGCCGGGATGGTAGCCCATCACCAGAAACCCAAGCACAGTAAATAGAAGAATTCCCAGAAGCTCAATGGGAAGGCGCCTGCGCGCTCGCTTCGGAGTCCCGACCTCCTCTAATACAGGTGCAACGCAATACGCCACATTGGATAGCATACCGTCCGCCGGCGGCCTGGCTGCAGCGGGACGGCGCGGCGCACCGCCTTACACGTGCGGCAGCAGCATGCGCAGCAAGAGAAATCCGGCCACTCCGGCAAAGAATACGAGGGCCATGCGGATTCCCGGTTCCCGGTTCACTTCGGGCACCAAATCCGTCGCCGCCACGTAGAGGGCCACTCCCGCCGATATCGGCAGTCCAAACGGGACCCAGCGAGGCACGAGCTGAATCACCAGAACTCCCAACAGCGTAGCGCCGGCAAGCGCAACCGCGGACCAGAAAGCCGTCGTCCGGCTCCTGCCGCTCGCCATCATCACGCTGGCCATGGTGAATCCTTCCGGCGCCTTGTGCAGCAGGATGGCGAGAAAGATGATCCAGCCCAGCCAATTGGAGAGTGCGAACCCCGATCCGATAGCCACGCCATCGAACAGCGCATGCACGCTGAGGCCGCCGAGCACCGAGTAGCCTGTGTGCGCGGAGACGAATTCGCCGCCGTGCGTTTCTTCGCCATAGTGAAAATGCGCATTGATTGTGTGTTCAAGTAAATGCATTGCGCAATAACCGGCCATGATCAGAACCGGGCCCGTTGTCGGATTCAGCCGCAGGCTCTCAGGCGTCATTTCCAGCAGTGCGGTTGCGATCAGAAATCCTGCTCCCAACGCCACAAAGTAGCGAAGATAGCGCTCGATGCCCCGTGCGCGCACCAGCACCAATCCGCCGGCCACGTCAGCCAGCGCGGCGATTGTGCCGAGAAGAAGTGAAATCGTCAGCATCGGCCTTATCCGCTGTGCCGGATGTGCAACACATCGCCATCCTGCACCACATATTCCTTGCCTTCAAGACGCAGAGTGCCTTTGGCTCGCGCAGCGGCTTCCGATCCGGCGGCCAGCAGGTTGTCCCAGCGGATGGTTTCAGCGCGGATGAAATGGTGCTCCAGGTCAGTATGGATCACGCCCGCAGCCTGTGGCGCCTTCGCGCCGACCGTCACCGTCCACGCGCGGCACTCGTCCTCACCCGCTGTAAAGAAACTGATCAGCCCCAACAGCTCGTAGCTCTTCCGGATCAGCCGCACCAGCCCGCTCTCGTGCAGCCCATAGCTTTCAAGAAAATCTGAAGCCTCGGCGTCATCCATCTCCGCCAGCTCTGCCTCCACCTTGCCGCAGATCGCCATCGCGCCGGCATTGGGCCGGCTTGCAATCGCGTCGAGTTTGTAGCGGCCTACAGCGGACTCAAGGTCGGCGCCAAGCGTCGAGCTCTCGTTGACGTTGAGTACATACAAAATAGGCTTTTGCGACAGAAACATGAAGCCGCGGATGAGCTTTTTCTCCTCCGGCGTCATCTCTAGTTCGCGCAGTGGAATCTCCTTTTCGAGAGACTCCTTCGATCGCACCAGCAGCGCCTGTTCCCGCTCCAACTCGCCGGTGCGCCCCTTCTTCAGATCTTTCTCCACGCGCTCCATGCGCTTCTCGACCTGGCCGAGGTCGCTCAACATCAAATCGAAATCAACATTCTTGGCGTCGCGCAGCGGATCGATCGGCCCCTCATGGGGAACCGAGTCGTTCTCGAAGGCTCGCAGAACATGAATGAGCGCATCCACGTTACGCAAATTCGTCAGGAATGCGGTTTCTTTCAGCGCCTCCTTCCCGATCGCGGCAACGTCAACGAACTCCACCGAAGCAAATGTCGTCTTCTTGGGCGAGTAAAGCGCCGACAACTTTTCCAAACGCTCATCGGGCACGCGGGCAACGCCAATGTGCGCCTCACGGGGATTCGCGCGCCCGTGCTCGTCAACCTTGGCTTTGGTCAGGATTTTGAATAGCGAAGTCTTGCCCACCTGGGGCAGGCCGATAATGCCGGTTTTCATAGTCTTTCCATCATCGCCCTTGCAAAGCAGGAACTTTGCGTTCGGGCCTTTCCGATGATACAGGAGAAGACAACCGTAAGTTCTCGGGATCAATATGCGCCCCGACGGCCGAAAGGGTGCGCGAGCGCCGACCACTGCAACACGATCTTCTAGTAGATCGCGGTCATCACCGCTGCCACAATGTCCATTGGCC